>JANRLS010000157.1:0-33966 GCA_033762315.1 Pirellulaceae bacterium | reverse complement strand
TAGAATTCGCTACTTTGGATTCTTTAGTGCCTCGAGTTTCGTGCTTCGGATTTCCCCGATGTTTCAGCCCGCCAGCAGCCACGCCAACCTCCCCCAGCAGGAAGAAGAAATCCTCAAATTCTGGCGCGACGCGGGGATTTACGAAAAATCGCTCGCCCAGCGGGCTGGCGGGCCAAAATTCGTCTTTTACGAAGGCCCCCCCACCGCCAACGGCAAGCCGCACCCCGGCCACTGCCTTACGCGGGCGATCAAAGACCTCTTCCCGCGCTACAAAACAATGCGCGGCTACCTCTGCGAGCGCAAAGCCGGCTGGGACACCCACGGCCTGCCGGTCGAGGTCGAGGTCTGCAAAGAGTTGGGCATCCACTCGAAGGAAGAGATTGAAAACTTTGGCATCGAGCCCTTCATCCACAAGTGCCAGGAATCGGTCTGGCGCTACATGCAGGATTGGGAACGCCTCACCGAGCGGCTCGGCTTCTGGGTCAACCTGAAGGACGCCTACGTCACCTATCACCAGAGCTTTGTCGAAAGCGTCTGGTGGTCGCTAAAAAACCTGTTCGACCGCGGACTCCTGTATCAAGGTCACAAAATCGTCTGGTGGTGGGCTCAGGGAGGCACCGCCCTATCGAGCGGCGAAGTCGGCCAAGGCTACCGCGAAGTGGCCGATCCGAGCGTGTATGTGCTGTTTCCGCTGGTGGAGGAGGGGCCTCCTACACAAGCCCGAAGCGCCAGCGAGGGGTCTGCGAAACCGACGTCGTTGCTCGTCTGGACCACCACCCCCTGGACGCTCCCCAGCAACCAATTCGCCGCCGTCCATCCCGATCTCGACTATGCAAACGTCGTCGATAGCGAAACTGGCCAGCGGATCATCATGGCCGCGGCTCTGGTGGAAACAATTGCCGCGAAGGTGAAGCGTGAATTGACGGTTGAATCGACTTGCAAAGGGAAGGATTTGATTGGCAAGCGGTATGTCCCGCCATTTGATTACTACTACAAATCACTTGGCAACCAAGCCGGCTTTGAGCTTGATCCATTAGAAAACGACAACGATCCATCATGGGAACCCAAAACGCTGCATTTGGCGTGGCGGGTTGTCGCGGCCGATTTTGTTACAACCGACAGTGGCAGCGGCGTCGTCCATCAAGCGCCGGCGTTTGGAGAGGTGGACTTCGAAGTATTGTTGCGTGAACAGAAGAGATTTCGCAAATACCTCGACCCCAAACACCCGAGTATTGAGCAGCCGTGGCGACCTGAGCTGATCAATGCCGTCGGCCCTGATGGCAAATTCACGGCCGAAGCGCCCGACTACCAAGGCCGCTGGGTCAAGGACTGTGATAAGGACATCACCCGTCGCTTGAAGGAAGAAGGGAAGCTCTACCACCAGGAGCAATACCTCCACGACTATCCCTTCTGCTGGCGAGCGGAAGAAGATCCGCTGATTCAATATCCGCGGAAAAGTTGGTTTATTAAGACGACGCAGTTCAAAGACGCGATGCTGGCCAATAACGAGCAAATCAACTGGCTACCGGAGCATATCAAGAACGGTCGGTTTGGCAATTTCCTGGAGAGCAACGTCGATTGGGCCTTGTCGCGCGAACGCTACTGGGGCACGCCGCTGCCGATCTGGGTCTGCGAGAAGACCGGCAAGATGGAGGCGGTCGCCAGCTACGAAGAACTGCTCGCCAAGCCCGGCATGAAGGGGGCCGAGGTCTGGGCCGCCGCGAAGAAGGCGAAGCCCAGCCTGCCGGACGATCTGCGGGTTCACAAGCCTTACATCGACGCGATCACCTACGATTCGCCGTTCGCTCCCGGCGCGAGGATGAACCGCGTCGGCGAAGTTATCGACTGCTGGTACGACAGCGGCGCGATGCCTTTCGCCCAATGGGGCTACCGCGGCGAAGACGGCCCGGCTGCCGCGAAAGATAAATTCCACGACCAGTTCCCCGCCGACTTCATCAGCGAAGCCCTCGACCAAACCCGCGGCTGGTTCTATAGCCAGCTCGCAATTTCGACGATGCTGTTCGGCGGGCAGGTTCAAAGTTCAAAGTTCAAAGTTCAAGGTTCGGAAGCTTCCCCAACTTTGAACATTGAACCTGGAACCTTGAACTCCGCCTACCCCCACCCCTTCCGCAACTGCATCGTCCTCGGCCTGATGCTGGCCGAATGGTGGGAAACGCCGGACGGCAAGCAGGTCTTCCTGGCGGAGGCGGATGCCAAGGCGGCGGTGGGGGATAAGTACGTCAAGCGCGTCGGCAAGATGTCGAAGAGCAAGCGGAATTACCGCGAGCCACAGGCGATTTTCGACCTCTATGGAGCCGACGCCCTCCGCTGGTACTTTTTCGCCAACCAGCCCCCGTGGAACTCGATCCTCTATGCCGAGCGGGCGATCAAGGACAGCATCCCCGAGTTCCTGCTGCGACTGTGGAATTGCTATTCGTTTTTCACGATTTACGCCAATATCGACGGCTTTTCGCCGGCTCCCTCCGTGGGGCAGGCGTCCCGCCTGCCGCGGCCGGTCAAGGAGCGCAGCGAGCTCGACCGCTGGATCCTCAGCGAACTGAACCGCACGGCAGCGGCGGTCGTCGAGCGGATGGATGCCTACGACAACTACGAAGCCTGCAAGCGGATCAACGAGTTCGTCGATGGCCTTTCGAACTGGTATGTCCGCCGCAGCCGCGACCGGTTTTGGGCGGCCGATAAGCAATCGCCCGATAAGCTCGACGCGTATTGGACGTTCTACGAATGCCTGCTGACCACCTGCAAGCTGATCGCCCCCTTCACGCCGTTTATTGCCGAAACAATGTGGCAGAATCTGGCACAAGTTCAAAGTTCAAAGTTCAAAGTTCAAGGTTCGGAGACGACCGCATCAACTTTGAACTTCGAACCTGGAACCTTGAACTTCCCCGAATCCGTGCATTTGTGTGACTATCCCACTGGCGACGCTTCCGTCGTCGAGGAACTGCTTTCCGCCCGGATGAAGCTGCTCCGCGAAATCGCCTCGCTGGGCCTCTCCGCCCGTATGGCGAACAAGCTCAAGGTCCGCCAGCCGCTGGCCAAGGTCGAGGTGATCCTTTCCGACTTGACCCACCAGGGCTGGCTGGAAGAGCACGACGAGCTACTGCGGGACGAGCTGAACGTCAAGCAGATCGACTACACCAAGGATGCCGATAAGTACATCACTTTTCAGGTGCAGCCGAACTTTAAGCGGCTTGGCCCGCGGATCGGCAAACTGCTGCCGGCCTGCAAGCAGGCGCTCGGCCAGGCCGACGGCGGCAAGCTGCTGGCCGAAATGACGGCGACCGGCAAAGTAACGCTGAACCTTGGCGGCGAAAAAGTCGAGCTCGACGGCGAGGACATTCAGGTGCGCCTGAATGCCAAGCCCGGCTGGGCGGCGGCGCAAGGCTCGGGCTGCGTGGTCGTGCTGGCGACCGAACTGACGCCGGAGCTTGTTGCCGAGGGGCTGGTTCGCGATTTCGTCCGCCTGATTCAGGATCGCCGCAAGGACTTGGCCCTCGATTTCACCGACCGGATCGAAGTCGGCATCGTCGGCGCATCGGACACGCTCCAATCCGCACTGCGGCGATTCCACGATTACCTGTGCGGCGAAACGTTGGCGACCAAACTCGGCTTCGAGCCGTTAGCGGGTATCGAAGGACAACCGGCGGAAGTGGGAGACGAAAAGGTGACGCTGTTCGTGCGGAAGTTGGCGTAACTGCGGGGAATGCTACCGCAGCTCCAGCACGACTTCTCCCCCTTCGTCAGTGAACTCAATCACGATCTTGGGTTGCCGCTCCAGGCGAATCGATGGCAACGGCGCTACCGATGGCGGCGGCAGGTTCGGTTCCGGTCGCGGCGGCGGCACATTCGCCCAGGTCGTGCTCCAGGCGCAAAGTCCCATCGCCAACAGCAGCACAGCCGCCCCAGCCACGCGAGCCGAGCGGCTGCCGCGAACTACGAACAGCAGGCTGACGGCGGCCAGGGACAGGCAGACTGCGGCGATCAGCGTGCCGAGTGGTGGCCCGCCGGACTGGGTCTCAATCGGCGGCGCGGCGGCCTGCTTGGCACCCTTTTCGGCCGCGACAGGCAGCAGCGAGCGAGGAATCAGAACTCGCGCCTCGATCGCCCGGTCACGGCCCTCGAGCGCGCCCCGCTTGATGACCAGCGGAGCTTCGAGTGATTTCGTTTCCAGCGGCTGCGGGGGTCGCGGCACCGCAATCGGATTCGCCGCCGCCACGGCCACCCAACCGAGAACGCACGCCAACGCCGCCGTCACAATGCGAAACCGCGACATACCACACCTCGCCTGGAAGAGAAGCAGCCCGAAGTTCCATCACCGCATTATCGAGGATGACGGAATCGCGCCGCAACACGGCAAGTACGCCGCCTAGTCGCGGGCGAGATGCCGGCCTTCCGCGGCCCCCCCTCGCCGCACGCGGTCCGTTACGTCGGTCAGCTCGAAAGGCCGCTTCCAAAGGCCGAAATAGCACCGCGATGGCAGCCGCTCGTAATTCGTGCCGCATACCGCATTCAAGACGAGGCGAAAGGTATTCACCGGCGAGTGATCGTCGGCGAATTTTAGGCCTAGCGCGGGGGGAGTGTAGATCGCGCTTAGGATGCCAAACCGCTCGACCACGTTGCTTTCGTCCGGAGACTCCAC
Source organism: Pirellulaceae bacterium (assembly GCA_033762315.1). Lineage (GTDB taxonomy): Bacteria > Planctomycetota > Planctomycetia > Pirellulales > Pirellulaceae > CAYLLN01. The sequence continues at coordinate 29,309 of JANRLS010000157.1, read as the reverse complement.
CACCAGTTCCGAAGCCGGGCCATGATCGGCTTGCAAGACGATGATCGGCGGGCGGGCGCTCTTGGCCAGAATTCCGTCGATGGTGGCAAGCACCCGGCTGTTGACGAACCGCAGCTGTTCGCCGTAGCAGCGGCGATACCGCTCGCGCGAAAAGTACGGTCCCACCAGATGGTTGCCGTCGGCCAGCGTGCGGGTTTGCCAGACGCTCTTTCCTTGGCCATCGAATACGAACGGCGGATGCGGGCAAACGATATGGGCCATCACAAACTTTGGCCCCGCCTCGCGCGCCGCCAGATCAGGAATCGCTGCCAGCCCGCCGCGGACGCGCGCCTCGTGGGCTCGCAGCGACCGATCGCGAAGTAGCGGCCCCAAAATCGTGGCGTCGGCGAGGGCCAATTGGCATTCGTCGAATTCGTCCCAGGGCGTTAGCGGAACGAACCGGTCCGATCGCCGCCGCTGCGTGTAGGAATAGCCCGTGGCGAGTGAAATCGTCCGGTATCCCGCCGCTCGCAACTGGCGATCGACCACCGAATCCATGATCAGCAATTGCAGCGGCAGGCGCGATTCCAACCGCGGGGAAACCTCGATCAGGCGGTCGAGGTAGTCGAGGTTGAGCGACGATGCGAGCGACAGGGCCGTTTGGTTATAGTTGGAGCGAGCTTGTCGCGAAACGGTGAATCCGCGCTTCTCAAGCTCGCGCAGGAAGGGCTCGTTGTCGAACGAATAGAGTTCGGCCAGCACATCCTGCCGGCCATAAGCATCGAGCACGAGATAATAGATGTCGGGCCGGTCGCCGCTGGCCAGTCGCCGGGCCGGTTCGTCCTTCGTCGGCAACAGGCTGGTGTCTTTCGACAGACCTAGCGCCAGCGTCCCGACTTGCAGCACCAGCGCGAAGCAGGTCAAAAGCACCCCCCACCGGCAAACATGCTCGGCTCGTTGGGCGGGCCACGCCCGCAGCCAATACGCGAGGCTGAGGCCGCCGCCAATCCAGAGCCACAGCAACAGGGGAGTCGAAAACCGCGAATTGTCGCCGGCCAGGTTCTGCAAGTGACCAAAACCGAAGAACGTCAGCACCAGCGCGGTTGCCACCAGCGACCGTTGCCAAGGCGCGCGAATGGCCAGCCAGCAAACCGCGGCCAGCGTCCAGCCAATCGCAGCGGCAACCAGCGGCGCGGTGAGTATCAACCACCACGACGAAATGAGCGACCTGTTCGCGGCCAATTGGCCGATCGGCAACACCATCGCGAAGAGCGGCGGCAAGGCGGCGGCAATCCACCGCTTGCGGACCGGCTCGGCGGGCAACGGGGACGAATTGACGGAGGAAGTCATCGCGAGCTACTCCGGCAAGCGCTCGAGGAGGAACAGCACCCGGCCCGAGGCGAGAATCGGCTCGCGGCGGCGAACGGCGAACCGCCGGCTGGCGACAACTTCGAAGTGCGCCGGCGTATAGCCCGGGAAAATGTCGTCGCGCGACCGCAACAGGCGGCTCACTTGCGGATCGGACTTGGGGACGAATTCGAGGGCGACCCAGCGGGCCGAATCGGCCAGAAAGTCGATTATCGAATCCAGCGGCACATTGCGGCCAATCGCCAGGTGATGAATCAGGGCTAAGGCGAGCGCCAGGTCGGCTGGACCGCGCTCGGCGAGCGACTCCCTTTCGCGTCCGGCCCAGCCCAGCGCGGGAGTCGGGTTGCACAAGTCCATCGTCAGCGGCACAAGGCGGGTATCCTTCCGCTCGCGCCCATCGCGATAAGCCAACTCGCTGCATTCGGGATCGCTGTCGAGCGACCAGGTCGCCATTCCGCGGGCGCTCGCCAGCTTGCTGAAATCCCCTCGATTGGCCCCCAAGTCCCACACGGTCCGCGGCTGGACCACGTCCAGAAACTCGTTCACTAGCCGCTGCTTCGCGGCGAATTCATCCGGCTGGTAATTGTGCGTCGCGTAGTAGTCTCCCCAGGCGGCGCGGCTCGGCCGAAAGTGCAGCCCGGCGATGGTGCTGGAAAGGCTGTCGGCTAGTCTTTCGTGCGCCGCTGCCGATAGCCACCGGCTGGTGCGTGGCGCGGCTTGGCCGCACGCGGTCGCGGCATAGCGCCGCTCCAGGTTGGCGAGCAAATGCAGGTGCATCGCCAGTCCCGGATTGAGCCAAGTCCAGCGCGAGAGAAGTTTCGAGGCGAGCGCCGCCGGAATGCCGTCGAGATTGGTGGCCAGCAGTTTTCCAAGGGAAATGTCGCGGCGGGCCATTAGCGCGAGGGGAGCGAGGAAATGCCGGCAAAACTGGGCATAGCCGGGCCACGGGGCGCCGTCTCGAAGCGGAGCCAACGACAGCGTGTCGATAAAAATCGGGCGGCAACCATCGAATTGCACGTTGAACGCGCTGGCATCCTTCAGCCACAGCCCACGACGCAAGGCTCGCCGCTGAATTTCGAGCGTCAGCAGCGCCGCGTCTTGCAGCGCGCTAAAGGCCCACTCGTAGGGATAGGACAAAAAGGTTAGTTGTCGCGGGCGCAAAATCAGATCGGTGCCGATGTCTTCCCAATCGACCAACTCCTCATGCTCGATCAGCAGCCGCTCGGCCACCAACTCGTCGTACAGCCCGCTATCCAACAGCGCGCGATAATCCGCTCGGCCGGCGGCGGTCACTTGCCGCCGGAACTCTCCGTCGGCCGAGCGAAACACGAAGCCCGCTGGATCGCGAAACGACGCGGGGTGACGGGCGGGCGATTCCTGAAGAATGCGCATGGGACTCTGACGGGGCCGGCGGAACTAGGAATCGCGAGGTTCCGCGTCGGTGGTCTCGGAGGGGGCCTGATCGGCGGATGGTGTCGCGCCGCGGCGCCTCAACAACGCGAAGGGAGCAAAAATTGCTCGGCGGAAAAACACGCCCGTCGCCAGAACAGCCGCCACCACGATTTGCAGTACGATGGCCCCGGTTCCGGGGTCGAGATAACCCAACAGCACGTTCAAAACTGGCATGGCGCGGCTCGCGAATGGAACGAGTGGACCGACTACTTCACCCTAATTGCCAGTCGTTACCCTTTCGTCATGTTTGCCGGCGATTTCTTCCGTTTCTCCGCGGGCAAGTAGGAATTTACTGATTGCGCGGAATTCGCCGATTTTGCGGGCAAATCGCGCTAGCCCCGTGGCCAGAAGTCGTCATCACCGAGCCACGATGGGATCCGTATCGCCGTGACGAAATCCTGATCCCAGTGGCCGAACTGCTCGGCTGGACGCGCGGCAAGTTTCAGGCGGCGGCGAGCGCCAGGGAGGAGCGGTCGAGCGAGACGATCGCGAGGTGGTGCTTGTCGGCCAGGGCCAAAACTTCCGGTTCATCGACGATAATCGTCTGCCCTGCCTCGATGGCGAGCACGCTGGCACCGGCGGCGACGAGGCTTTCGATGGTGCCGCGACCGACCGTGGGAACGTCAAACCGCATGTCTTGCTGGGGTTTGGCGACTTTAACCACCGTGAAGCCCCCCTGCCGGCACAGTTCCCCCGCCCGGCGAATGCAGGCGTCGGTCCCCTCGATGGCCTCGACGGCAATCACCGCCCGCCCCTTCACGGCCACGCTCTGCCCAATATCCAGTCGCCCCATCTCCTTCGCCAGTTGCCAGCCGAACTCGATATCTTGCCGCTGACTGGCGGTCGGCGCGCGGCGGGTAAGCTGGCCAGCTTTGGCGAGCAACTGCGGAGCAAACTCGGTGGCGGGCTGCATGACAATTCCCTCGCGGGCAAAACAATCAACCACAGCGGTTAGCAAAGTGTCGTCGCCGCGGTTCTGGCGGCCGAGCACGAACAGCGGAAAGAACGTGCGGATGGTCAGTAGGTCCGGAACGAGCGACAGCCACCCGAAGCGGCCGAACAGGACCTGATGCTTGAACACCTTGCCGGCCATCGTCGCCCGAGTGATTCCCCGCCGGCGAAAAAACCGCACATGCGCGCCGAGCCGGGCCACGCCGGCCCAACGATAGCTATCGCAAAGCTCGGCCAAAGCCGGATCGGCATGACCGGCGAGTCCCACGCAGTGAACGGCGTGTCCGTGCCGCTTCAGTGACTCGGCCACGACGACTGGAAATCGCCCCCAACCGGCCAAGAGGCCGATTGGCTCGGGGCCAGCGGGCTGGCGGCTTTCCGGCTGGGGGCCTGAGCGAAACCACATGAGGTTATCAATGCCGACGGCGAGTCAAGGCGGTTTTCTCGAAAATATGTGGTGGAGCGATGGACGCCGCTAGGCGGCTTCCTTCGCCGGGCCCGTGCCACCGCGGCGCGACAGCTCCTCGATCCGCCGTTCCAGATCGTGCAGTTGCTTGCGCATCGCGGGAAGTTTGAACATCGTTGCCCAGACGTGATACTGATCGCGTTCCTCGATGGCCGGCGTGCCGAGGACTCGCTGGCCGGCGGGAATTTCGTTCATGATTCCCGACTGCGCGCCGATCATGACGCGGTCGCCGATGTTCACGTGATCGCGCACCCCCACCTGACCGGCCATCACGACATAGTCCCCCGTGGTGACGCTCCCCGCGACGCCGACGTGCGAGCAGAGCAGATTGTGCCGGCCGATGCGGCAGTTGTGGGCAATCATCACCTGGTTGTCGATTTTGGTTCCCTCGCCGATGACCGTCGGACCGTAGGTGCCGCGGTCGATCGTGGTGCAAGCGCCGATTTCGACATCGTCGCCGATTTCGACGTAGCCGAGCTGGTGCGACAACTTGTGCTTGCCGTCAGCGAGACTGTAGCCAAAGCCATAGGCCCCCAGCACCGCGCCGCCATGAATGATGACCCGGTCGCCGACGAGCGTGTTGTCGTACAGCACCGCGTTCGGAAAGATCGTGACATCCGCACCGATGCGGCAGCCGTCGAGAATTCGCGCGCCGGAATGGATCACCGACCGTGGCCCGATTTCCACATCCTCGCCGATGGTGGCGAGTGGATGCACTTGCACCTGCTCGGACAGGCGGGCCGTGGCACTAATTTGGGCCGACGGGCTTATGCCGACCGGGCGGGCAAGGCGCGAAGGGCGAAAGTGACGCACCACCATCGCGAAGGCGGCATGAACGTGGTCCACGACGATGCAAGGGAGCTCGATTCGCGGAAAATTTGGCCCAACGATGACCGCCGCCGCCTGCGAGCGGGCCAATTGTGGCGCCAGCTTGGGCTGATCGGCGAGGGTAATGTCGCCGGGGCGAGCGCAGCTAAGCGTGGCGGCACCTCGAATCAGGGTGGTGCCGTCTCCCACGAGCTGACCACCCACCAGATTGGCGACTTCCAAGAGAGGCAAACTCATGGCGCGGAATCCTTTCCTCAGCCAAACTCGCCGGGGGAGAGGCCTTGCTCAATACAGTGCCCGGCGAACCCGCGAATCGTAACCCCTCGGCTGGCAGGCGGACAAGAGCGAAACCGCGCGCACCGCTAGCAGTCGCTACGGCATTAGCAGCCGCCACCGCGCGCTCGGGCGGCGGCGGCCAGAGCGATGAGCGCCTCGACCGGCAACTGCTCAGCGCGGGCGTCGGCCGGCAGTTGCTGAGCGGTAAGCAGGGCATCGATCGCGGGCTTATCGAGATGCTCGCGCAACTGGCTCGCCAAAACGCCCCGCAGCAGCTTGCGGCGATGCTGAAACAGGCCCCGCACGAACTGATGGAAATAGGGCAAATCGGTGATGCGGGCCCGCTTATCCGCATTTGGCACGATGTGCAGGATGGCGGAATGCACCTTGGGGCGCGGCCAAAACACTTGCGGCGGCATGGTGCGCACCAGGTGCAAATCGCACTGCGACTGCATCCAAATGCTAAGGGCGCTATAGTCTTTCGTGCCGGGAGGGGCGAGAATCCGGTCGGCCAGCTCCTTCTGGATCGTCGCCGTCAGCGAAACAGGAAGCGGATCGACCAGCAGCAAATTCGAGAGGATGGGCGTCGCCACGTTATAGGGCAGATTCGCCGCCAATTTGAACCTGCCGCCGGGAATTTTCGCCACTTCGCCGCGCACTGCCGCGAGCACGCCGTCGTCCATATTGTTCTTGTTGCGGAGGGCGTCTTGCAGCAGCATGACGACATTCGCCCGGTCGGCCAGTTGCTCGCGCGCGAGCTGATACAGCCGCGAATCGATTTCAACCGTCACCACCGCCCCTGCCAGCGCTGCCAAACGCTCGGTGAGCGAACCCATGCCGGTGCCGACTTCGAGAACGACGTCCTTCGGGCCGAGTGCCGCCGACTCGACGAGCAGGTCGAGCAGATTCAGATCGATGAGAAAGTTTTGCCCGTGCCTCGTTTCGGGCCGAATGCCCGCCTCTTCAAAGCGCTGCATCAGAAACGATTGAGTCTGGCGCGGCGCGGGCATGTAGAACTACAGCAAGGTGGAAGTTTCGTACTTCCGCGATTCTAGCTGCCGCTGCACGTATTTGGCGAGGAGGTCGGTTTCGAGATTGACGACATCCCCCACGTCGAGCTTCCCCAACGTGGTGTTTTCGAGCGTCAGCGGAATCAGGGCCACGCTGAAACGGTCGAGCTCGACCATGACGAGCGTCAGGCTGACCCCATCGACCGCGATGGAGCCTTTCGACGCCATTTGCCGCGTCAGTCGCTGATTGACCCGGAAGGTGAGCGTGGCCCATTCGCCGTCGTCGCGGCGTTTGATGACCGAGGCGGTCGAGTCGATATGCCCCGTGACGAAATGCCCGCCGAGGCGCGCACTGAGGACCAGCGACCTTTCAAGGTTGACCCGATCCCCCTTTTTGAGCCGGCCCAAATTGGTGCGGCCCAGGGTTTCGTCCCCGGCGTCGAAGGTGAGCAGTCCCTTCTCTTTTTTGACCACCGACAGACAGCAGCCATTGACGGCAATGCTGTCGCCAATCGCCGCATCTTTGGCGACGAGGGTGGATTTAATCGTTAAACGAAGGCCGGGACCGGCTTTTTTGGCCGACTCGACCTGCCCCATTTCTTCTACTAATCCTGTGAACATGGGGTAATGATAGCGAATGAGACAGATTCTGTCATAGCACTTAAGGGGGGATTTGTGAAGGAAGTGAATTTTTCCTGCCGGCTTGTTGACAAGAAAATCGCCCAGTCTAACAATTCACAATTCCCGAAGCGGCGTAGGGCAAGCAAAATGCTTGCCCGAATTGCTTTAGCCCCAATAGTTTAGGGCAAATCGGCTAGGTTTGGGTAGGCTGCGAACCTCTGCCGGTTTCGCGCCGTCCGTGTCGTTTTCCCGTGGGTGCTTTTGAGCCCCCTACTTTTGCCAAGCGGAGTTTCCTCGGTTGGAAGAGGCCATTCTGAAAGCCGACGTGCTGATCGAGGCTCTGGGCTGGATTCGCCGGTTTCGCGACCGAATCACCGTCATCAAGCTCGGCGGCAGCGTGATGGAGCACGAAAGCGCTCTCCGTCACGTGCTGCTCGACATTGTCTTCATGGAAACCGTCGGCATGCGGCCGGTCGTGGTGCATGGCGGGGGAGCCGCCATCGACCGGGCGATGGACGCGGCGGGCCTCATTCCGCGAAAGATCAAAGGTCGCCGCTATACCGACGATTCGACGCTGAAAATCGTCGAAGAGGTGCTGGCCTACGAAACCAACGAAAGCCTCGCCCGGCAGATCGAAGAGCTAGGTGGCCGCGCCATGCCCCTGAATTTCCGCTCGACGAACGTCCTCTTTGGCGAAAAAATGACGCTGCCTGGTGAAGGTGGCGAAGCAATCGACCTGGGGCATGTCGGCGGCATTACGCGGGTCGATCGCACCACCATCGAAAACCTCTGCTATGCCGGCCAGGTGCCCGTAATTCCCTCCATGGCGCTCGACGAAGCGACCGGCGGCAAGCTGAATGTGAATGCCGACACCGCCGCCACCGCTGTCGCAACCGCTCTCGGCGCTGAAAAGCTGATGTACATGAGCGACGTGAATGGCGTGCGACGCGACAAGTCCGATCCCGGCTCGATCATCCATTCGCTGACCGACCGCGAAGCCCGCGAGCTGATCGCCAGCGGCGTGATCGACAGCGGGATGATCCCCAAGGTTGAGGCGTGCCTCGAAACGCTCGACCGGGGCGTCCGCAAGGTCCACATCATTGACGGCCGCCTGCGGCACTCGCTGCTGCTCGAAATTTACACGACCAGCGGCGTCGGAACCGAAATCGTCAAAAGCTGACCGCGAAGGAGAATCAGACCATGCCCATGCTTCCCGATACCGACGTTGAACACTTGAGCTCGCCCGAAACGGTCGATCTGTTTAAGAAGTACGTCGTCGGCAACTACACCCGCTATCCGGTCAATCTGGTGCGGGGCGAGGGATCGCTCGTCTGGGATGCCGAGGGGAACCGCTATCTCGATTTTTTCCCGGGTTGGGGGTGCAATTTGCTGGGGCATTGCCCGCCGGCCGTGGTCCGAGCCGTGCAAGAGCAAGTGGCGACGCTCATTCATGTTCCCAACACCTGGCACATGGACGTGCAGGGGCGGTGGGCCCAAATGCTGTCGGAGCGGAGCTTCGGCGGGCAGGCATTCTTCTGCAATAGCGGGGCGGAAGCGAACGAAGCGGCCATCAAGCTCGCCCGCCTCCAGGGCAAGGGACGCTACAAAATCATCACCTTCAGCGGCGGCTTTCATGGCCGGACGCTCGGCGCGCTCACCGCCACTGCCCAACCGAAATATCACGAAGGGCTCGGCCCGCTGGTCGCCGGCTTTCTCTATGCTCCGTTTGGCGACCTCGAAGCGGCCAAGCAGCTGGTCGATGACGAAACCTGCGCGATCCTCGTCGAGCCGATTCAGGGAGAAGGGGGGGTGCAGATTCCGCCCGCCGGCTTCCTGTCGGGTCTGCGCAAGCTGTGCGACGAACGGCAACTGTTGCTGATGTTCGACGAAGTGCAAACCGGCTGCGGCCGCACCGGACACTGGTTTGCCTATCAACAAGCGGGCGTCACCCCCGATGTCATGTCGCTCGCCAAGGCCCTCTGTGGCGGCATTGCCGGCGGAGCGATTTTGGCTCGGCCCGAAATCGCTCCCGCCCTGCGACCGGGGATGCACGCGGCCACGTTCGGCGGCAATCCCATCGCCGCGCGGGCCGGCATCGCCACGCTCGAAATGATCGAGCAAGAGGGGCTGCTCGCCGGGGCCACGCAACTCGGCGAGCTTTTCCGCCGCCGCTTTTTGGCGCTGAAGCAAGATTGCGAGCTGATTCGCGAAGTCCGCGTGGCGGGCGTGATGATCGGCGTCGAGCTGGCGGTCGATGGCGCGCCGGTCGTCAAGGAATGCCTGGCTCGCAAGCTGCTCGTCAATTGCACGCACGGCAACGTCATTCGCCTCTTGCCGGCGATGAATCTTTCCGAAGAGCAAGCCGAGGAAGGGTGCGACATTCTGGCCGAAGTCATCCGCGCATTGCCCCGCCCCTAGCCGCTCGGCAGGCCCGTTTCGCGTTGCTGTTTGGCTGTGGTCTGTTGTTTCGTTTTTCCGCTGCAGGTTTTTGCCATGCGACACGTTTTGAGCTTGTTTGAACTGGCCCCCGAAGAAATCCACCGCATCTTCGCCATCAGCAAAGAGCTGAAAGAGCGGCTGCAACATAGCGAACGCCAGCCGATTTTGCCGGGCCGCGTGATGGGCCTGCTCTTTGATAAGCCCTCGCTACGGACCCGCGTCAGCTTCGAGGTCGCCTTCGCCCATCTCGGCGGCAGCAGCCTGTTTTTGGGGTCCGATGTCGGCTGGGGAAAGCGCGAGTCGGCCGCCGATTTTTCGCAGGTCCTGAGCCAGTATGTTGATGTCATCGTCTGCCGGACAACCACGCACCACCGCGTCGAGGAATTGGCGAAATACTGCACTTGTCCGGTCATCAACGGTCTGACCGATTTCGCCCATCCCTGCCAGGCTTTGGCCGACCTGTTCACGCTCGACGAAATCCACGGCCCGCTGGCCGGCAAGCGGCTGGCGTATATCGGCGACGCTAATAACGTGGCCCGCAGCCTGGCGGTGTGTTGCGGCAAGCTGGGGGTCGAGATGGCGATTGCCTCGCCGCCGCAATATCAATTCGACCGGGCGTTTCTCGATCAGTTGGCCCGCGAGGTGCCCGAGGTGAAGCTCTTTCAGACCGCCGACCCGCGCGAAGCGGTCCGCGGCGCGGTCGGCGTCTATACCGACGTTTGGACCAGCATGGGGCAGGAAGCCGAGCAAGAGGTTCGCAAGAAGGCGTTCGCCAATTATCAGGTGAACGCGGCCCTGATGGAGCACACGCCGGAGGGTGCGATCTTCCTGCACTGCCTTCCCGCCCATCGCGGCGAGGAAGTGACCGACGACGTGATCGACGGACACTATAGTGCCGTGCTGGTCCAAGCCGCCAATCGGATGCACGTGCAAAAGGGGCTGCTGGCGTGGCTGCTGAATGCCATCGATTAGCTGGCTGACGGGTGATCCTTCCGGCGAACGGGCGGCTGGCTAGAATAGGACCATTCCCCCCCACTCCGCCGCGAGCCCCGCCATGTTTCAGCTCCAAACCGTTCAGCAGCACATTCTGGAAGAGCAGCGCCGCCACTATCCGCAGGCCAGCGGCGAGTTTTCGTGGCTGCTGTCGGGCATCACGCTCGCGACCAAGATCGTCGCGGCCCAGGTGCGGCGGGCGGGCTTGGCGGGAATCATCGGCGTCACGCGCGAGATGAACGTCCAGGGCGAGCAGGTCCAAAAGCTCGACGTGATCGCCAATCAAACGGTCATGCAGTTTCTGGGCAACCGCGGCAATGTCGCGATCATGGCTAGCGAAGAGAACGAAGACCCGGTGATCGTCGAGCGCGACCGCAAGCACGGAAAGTACGTGGTGGTGTTCGATCCGCTCGATGGATCGAGCAATATCGACGTGAATGTCAGCGTCGGCACCATCTTTTCCGTCTTGCGGCGCGATCCCGATCCGACCGGCAATCGCGACACGCTGGCCGATGTCCTCCAGCCGGGCTATCGGCAAGTCGCGGCGGGATATGTCGTTTATGGCAGCTCAACGATGCTCGTCTATTCGGCTGGCAACGGCGTGCATGGCTTCACGCTCGATCCGTCGATCGGGGCCTATCTCTTAAGCCATGAGCGGATGACGATGCCCCCGTGCGGCACCTACTATTCGTGCAACGAGGCGAATAGCGAGAGCTTTCCCGACCCGTACAAGCGATTCTTGCATCACCTCCGCAGCGGCGGCGCGGGGCGGACCTATTCCTCGCGGTACATCGGCTCGCTGGTGGCCGACTTCCACCGCACGCTCCTCAAGGGGGGCATTTTCTTGTATCCCCCCACCAAGTCGCACGGCAAAGGAAAGCTCCGCCTGCTGTATGAAGCGAACCCGGTCGCCTTTCTCGCCGAACAAGCGGGGGGGATGGCGACCGACGGCAAAATCCGCGTGCTCGATGTCGTGCCCGAAAGCCTGCACCAGCGCACCCCCCTGCTCGTCGGCAGCAAAGAAGAAATGGAAACGCTGATGTGCTTTCTGGCTGAGGGGTAAGACAATATTCTGGCGATCACTTTCGTTTTGCTGTTTGACGGCGGACGAGAGTAGGAACCACGGATAGCTCGGAAAACACGGATGCAAAGCAGCTTTTTGCATTCATCCGCTTCATCCGAGTCATCCGTGGTTCATGCGATGATGACCTCGTTGGGCGGCTAGGTCGAGCGGAGCGCGACACCGGCCAACCATGTTGAACCGCGTTCGATCCCAGCCACTCAGACACTTGTGTTTGCCGATGGAAACTCGCTCGCGGCGCTCAGCAGCAATTCGTGCCGCAGCCACTGCCGCGACTGAATGCCGATCACGATCGCCAACAAGGAAATCGCGGCTACGACTTGAGCGGCCAGGTGGCCGATATCGATCCACACGGACAGCACGATGTCGCCGACCATGTGCAGATTGGCGTCTTGGTAGTTGCCCCAAAAGCTGGTGGCGATGGACGTCAGCCAAGCTCCCCACCAGACGACGAGGAGTGACGACAGCCGTCCGCGATTCCCCAATGGCGGCCCCCGCGGATCGCTGCGCCACCAAATTTCATGAACCACCTGGTAGGGGGCGAACAGGTTCATGAACGAGACAAACCAGCAAATCACCGCCCAAATGGGTTTCGAATCAAGCCGGGCATGACCAAGCGCCGGCAGATTGCGATGAACGCCATAAAGCCACGTCAGCAATGCGCCGGCCGTCACAACCCGCAGCACCAATAGCAGGGCGAATAGCTGATTGCAAACGGCAATCCATCCGGCTTCACTGTCGGCATCAACTGTCGCGAAGCTCGTAGCGTCGCGATAGACGGAAAGCGAGCCCGCATTCAGCACCAAATTCGTCGCGGCCACAATCGCTGTCGTTCCGAGCGCCGCGACGGTGATGGCAGCCGACCGACGACGCGACACGAAACGGTCTGTGTCGTCGTCCGAATCCACGCGACTCATCGTCGGCTTTACCGATTGGCACTGAGGCGATTCATACGGATTCATTTCAGGAACTGATTCCTTGGCATTGGACATTGACGACACCCAGCCAATGGAACGACTACGGTCGTGAAGCGCTTATCGCACTACTTCACCAGCCACTCCACGGCCCCTTTCCGCGCGTCGTCGCCGGTGCCCGACTGCAACGTCAAAGCGTCGGCCGCGCCGGCGGCTTGCCAGGCGTCGTGCAGGAAGTTGTCGGCATCGGGCTCGCCGGCCAGAAGCAGGCTGGTGGGCGCGGCCAGAGCCAGGATGCCGGGCAGGTCGCCGTATTTCGCGCCGCCGGGAAGGAAATTCGCGTCCAGATAGTCGTCGAGGCGGCCGAAGCGCAGGCCGCGGGTATCGATGGCCGCCCGGCGAATCGCCCCGTTCGCTTGCGCGAGGGCGAGCGCGGCGACCGGGCCAGTGCCATCGAGGGCCACGAGGTCAATCGCTTGGGGCTTATCGTCGTGCTGCTGGGCGAAGGCTATGGCCGCCAGCACGTCGTGCGCCCGCTGGGCGACCAGCGCGTGGTTGTAACCATAGTTAAACCCGGCGAATTCTCGCTTATTCTTCACCGGGCGATTCTTCGCTCCCGACTCCCCCGCCGCGAGAAACTCCCCTTGCAGCAAGAGATCGACTCCCGCCACGCTGATTCCCGCTGCCAGCAGCTTCGCTGCCTCGGCCGAGGGGCCGCCATCCGCGCCGAAAATGCCGCCTTTTCCTTGTTCGCTGAGCCAAATGACCACGGTCCCTTTCCAATCTTTGGGATGCAGAAAGGCCATCGGCAGCTCTTCGCCGCGGGCCTTGTTCCGCAGCAAGCCGGCGAAGCGGATGTAATTCCCCTGCCCGGTTTCCTCGGTCTTCTCAAATTCCAAGTCTCCCGCCGCCGGTAATCCGCGGCCGAGAATCGCGTCGATCCCGCCCCCGGCCACTGCGCGCCATTGGGCCAGCGAAGCGGCGTCTCGCGGCCGAATCGCGGCCAGTTGCTTCTGAGCGTCGTCCGTCAAGTGCCGGACCAGCTTTCGCTCGAAATCGGGGCCACCCGGCGGGGCGGGATGCTTTTCGTCCCACACCGTCAGCTCCTCGCGCGCGAGCCGCGAATAGGCTTCTTCGACGACCGGCGTCTCCAGGCCGAGCTTGAAGTGCTTGTTAAGAAAGTTATAGAACGCACTGCGGCTGACGTAGTTGTAGTTGTGCGGGAAGTGGACGAAAGGAAATAGCTCCACGTCTTTTGGCGCGCCGAGCAGGGCATAAAGCTGCTGCAATTCGGGATAGCCCTTGGTGGCCATTTCCTTCGTCCAGTCGTTGGCGGCGGTCATGCCGAGCGGCTTGGGGGCAAAGAGGCCGGCGAGTTCGATGTTGCCGGTATCGACCCGCAAGAGCGAGCAGTTCTCGCAGGTGCAGCCCCCTTGCATGGCGGTCGAAACCATCACCGCCGGAAAGGCGAGCGTCACCCGCGGATCGAGCGCCGCCAGCAGAAACGTTTGCGTGCCGCCACCGCTGGCGCCGCTGACCGCAATCCGGCTGGCATCGATTTCCGGCAGCGAGAGCAAAAAGTCGAGGGCCCGGATCGAGTTCCACGTTTGCAGCCCCATGACCGTTTGCAGGTGGGCCTCGGCTCGCGGGCTAAAGAGGCCCCAGTTCTCCGGCGTGTTCATCTCCGGCCGCTGCTTATCGAAGCGATGTACCAGCTCGTAGCTCAGTTGCTGGCTGTCGGCATAGCCGAGCATATCGTAATGGAAGGCGATGCAGCCCATGCGGGCCAGTTGCACCTGCCGCGATTGCAGCGGGCTGCGGCCGCCGTTCTCGAAGCGCTCGGCCCCTTTGACGATTTCCTCCCGCGTCCTTTGCCGCCCGGCATCGTGAAAGCGCCCGTCGGCCCAATGCCCGTGCGGCGAGAGGACGCCGGGAACCTTGTCCGCGGCGTTTTTCGGCCGATAGAGATTGCCGGTCACGAAAAACCCAGGGAGGCTCTCGAAATAGACCTTTTCGACCGTATAGTCCCCCTGGTCGATTTTGCCGTGGATGACGGCCTTTAGCGGCGTACGCTGGGGCATGGGCCACAGCCCCTGCGAAACCTGCGTTTGCCGCCGCACCCGCTCGGCCCGCCGCTCCCACTCGGCCGGGGACTTCGGCACTGTCAGCGGAAAATAGCCATCGAGCTCTTTTCGCGGGGCGAGGCGCACATCATTCGGCAGATTTCCCTCGGGCAGCACCCGCGGCGGCGCGGCGAAGCTCTCCTTTGGCAGCGCGGCCAAATTGGCGATGAGCAGCAACACAATCCAAGCGAAACATAGTCGCGGCATGTTCGTTTCCGAGAGAGGCGGGGTGGTTGGGGGAGAGGATTGGGGTGAGTGTACTATCCCCGCAAGACGATTGCCAAAGGCCAAAGTTCGGCAGCGGCGTTTCGCCCCGAAGTGGAGTATCGATCCGCAACTGCTTCCCAAAAAGGATTCGCCGGCAAGCGTTGGTGAGTTGTAAGTGCCGATCGGCGACACAGCTTGGACGTCACGCTTCCAGCCTTGGATCGTAATTGGGGGACTTGGGCCAACCTGCTAAGCTAGGCACGTCAAGTTGCTAAATTGCGCGCCTGAGAAACCGCTATTTTGATTCGCGGGGCAACTTCAGGAACTCGGCCGAGATGGGGGCGGTGGCCCTACTTTCTTTGTCGCCACGCCATCAACGACTAACTCGCGGAGCGCTGAGCATTGACCCTCTCTGCATCCAAGCCGACGAACGTCCGCTGGGGAATGTTCACGCTCGCCTGCGGCACTTCGTGGCTCATGTATTTGCATCGCTATGCGTTTGCCCTGTTCAAGGCCGATCTCGGCAGCCAGTGGAACCTGAGCAAAACCGAGCTGGGCTTTCTCGATAGCGTGCAGTTCATCACTTACGGCGTGTTTCAGTTTCCGCTGGGCATCGCGGCCGACCTGGCTGGCGTACGACTGGTGCTATCGATTTTGATCGTGGTTTGGTGCATGGGACTGGCCCTATTTGCCTCGGCCCCAACGTCGCAATATCTGTGGGTCGGGCGCGCGGTATTCGGCATCGGCCAATCGGCCGCCTATGCCGCCCTCAGCCGCGCGGCGAAGGTGTGGTTTCCGCCGCCGATTCGGACCACGCTGGCCGGCATCGTCGGAATCACCTGGGGGCGTTTGGGAGGACTGACGGCTTATCTGATCGTTCCGCCGCTGCTGTTTGGTTGGCTGGCGATGGACTGGCGAACCGCGGCGCTCTGGCTGGCGGGATTCGGTTTGTGCTGGGGAGTAACGTTTTTCGTCTGTTATCGCGACACTCCCCGGCAACATCCTTGGTCCAATGAGGCCGAGGCGGCGCTCATCGCGGGCGATGCCGAGGGAGTTGCGGCGGCTGGTTCCAAACTGCGGTTCGCCGACGCCGCCCGGCAGATGAGCGGGCGGTCGGTGCTCAATGTGCTGGCGCTCAACGTGCAAACGACTCTGAGCACGCTGGCGGATAACATCTTCGTCAGTTGGATTCCGCTGTTCTTGATGGAAGTCCACGACCTGAAAGTCACCACGTCCGGCATCTTCTCGGCCTTGCCGCTGCTGGGTGGGGCGCTGGCGGGGCTGATCGGCGGCGCGCTAAACGACTGGTTAATCGCCGTCACCGGCAGCCGGCGTTGGTCGCGCAGCCTGGTGGGGTTGGTGGGCAAGGGGATGGCGGCGGTGCTGCTGCTGGCGGCTTTGCGGTGGTATCACGATCCGTACATTTTCTGCGGATTTCTGTTCGGCGTGAAACTGGTGGGAGATTGGAGCCTGACCAGCAGTTGGGGAGTTGTTACCGACATCGGTGGTCGCGCCACCGCCACGCTTTATAGCTTCAACAATGCCATCGCCACGCTCGGTGCCATCGCCGCGTCGCCCCTGTTTGGCTGGGTAGCCGATCAGTACGGCTGGCGGGCGGTGTTCGTGCTCGTCGCGATTACTTATGCGCTATGCGCCGTTTCGTGGCTCGCCATCGACACGACGCTGCCGGTTTTGAAGCCGACGGCGCGCGCAGAAGGACCAGCGGCTTAGCGCGGCGCTTCGGCCGCCGGGACGGGCTGTCGCAGCCAGGCTTCGAGTTCACACGCGAGGCTGGAAAATTCCTCCTGCAGCGTGGCCAACTTGTCGCGACAAGGGGGCAAATTGCCGTGGCGGGCGGACGATTCAAGCTCCCCCGCGAGTTCGAAGGCGGCGGCCGCCTCGAATGGGCGCACGCTCCCTTTGAGGGTGTGTGCCGCGCGCTCGGCCGTGCTGCCGTCGCCGGCGGCCAGGGCCCGCTCGAATTCGGTCAACAGCTTGGGCGTTTCCTGCAGGAACACGCCAACAATTTCGCGAAGCAACGACAGATCTCCATCAACCACGTCGCTCGCTCGCCCCCAATTGACGCGCGGCGGAGAACCGTGCTGCGTGGGAGTCTCGGCCATCAGCACGCCATCTCCCAACACCCGCACGAGCGTTGCAAAGAGGTCGGCGGTCCGAATAGGCTTGGCGATGTAGTCGTCCATGCCGGCGGCGAGGCACCGTTCGCGGTCTCCCTTGAGGGCGTGTGCCGTCAGGGCGATGATCGGGAGCTTGCCGCTCCCGCCGCTGGCTTCCCGCTGGCGAATCGCTCGCGTGGCGTCCAGACCATCCAGTTCGGGCATTTGCACGTCCATCAGCACGACATCGAACGGCTCGGTCGCGGATGTGGCAACCGCCTCGCGGCCGTTGCTGGCGATCGTCACTCGGTGGCCATGTTTCTGCAGCAATCCCAGAGCGAGTTTTTGATTGAAGAGGCCATCCTCCGCCAACAAGATCGATAGCGGCTTGATTCGCCGGGCCGGTGCCATCGAAAGGGCCGGCTGCTGCTTGGCATCGATCGCCGCGTCGCCGACCGCCTGGCCAATCGCGTCGAGCAATTCCGATTGCTTCACCGGCTTCATCAGATAGCTGCTGATGCCTAGTTGCCGGCTGCGCAGCACGTCGCCGGGGCGGTCGCCGGAGGTGAGCATCAGAATCAGCGTGCTGTGCAGCGATGGATCGAGTTTGATCTTTTCGGCCAGGGCGAAGCCATCCTCGTCAGGCATGTGAACATCGGACAAGACCAGGGCATAAGGTTCGCCGCGCGATTGGGCGGCATGCATGGCGGCGAGCGCGGCCTGGCTGCCATCGACCACCGCGGGGCGCATTTCCCAGTTGCGCAGCGTCTCTTCCAGAATCAGCCGATTGCGCTCGTTGTCATCGACCACCAGCACCCGCAAGCCACGCAGCCGGCCAGGATCGACCGGGCTTCGCCTTTCGACCGAGTCGGCGGCGAGATCGAGTCGGGCGGTGAAAGCGAAAGTCGAGCCCTTGCCCACTTCGCTGGTTACGCTGATTTCGCCCCGCATCATTTCGACCAGCCGGCGTGAAATGGCCAGTCCCAGCCCGGTGCCGCCATAGCGCCGCGTGGTGGAGGCATCAGCCTGCTCGAAGGGAGCAAAAACTCGTTCGCGTTGGCTGGGGGAAATGCCAATTCCCGTGTCGCTGACGGCGAATCGCAGCAGCACGCTATTGACGTACCGCGCCTGGCAACTCACATCGACGACCACCTCCCCGCGCTCGGTGAATTTAACCGCGTTCCCCACCAGATTGACCAGAACCTGCCGCAGGCGGCCGGCATCACCCATGAGCGCGGTGGGAACATCACGGTCCACGTGCCAAGCCAGCTCGAGTCCCTTGGCGTGCGCCCGCACCGCCAGCGAGCGGAGGGTATCGCCAAGGCATTCGGGCAAGTCGAAGGGGCGCGGATCGAGCTCGAGCCGACCCGCTTCGATCTTGGAGAAATCGAGAATTTCGTTGATCACTTCGAGTAACGAGCCGGCCGACTCCAGCACCATCGACAGGGACTGCCGCGGACTAGGCTGCAAGTCGGTGTCGAGGACAAACTCGGTCATGCCGATGATGGCGTTCATGGGGGTGCGAATTTCGTGGCTCATGTTGGCCAGAAAATCGCTTTTCGCCCGGTTGGCCGATTCGGCGACGCGCTTGGCGGCCCGCAGCTCGGCGAGCGCCGTTTCGCGCCGCGCATCCGCCTGGACCCGCTGCGCGTGCAGGCCAATTGCCGCGACGGTGGCGACCGCGAGCAGCAACAGCACCATCCACACCCAGCGGCGGATCTCGTACAGCGCGGCATACGCCTCGGCCTGGTCGATTTCGCGAGTCACGCCGAAGCCGAGATCGTCGAGCCAGGTCCACGCACCGACGACCGGCACGCCGCGATAATCGCGATAACCCTCGACGTCGTAGCCGGTCTCGCCACGAACGGCGCTGGCCGCCATCGCCGTAAGCGGCAACTGATCGCGCGGCTGCTTCGGCCGATAGCCCGAAAGCATGTTTCCTCCCGGATCGCGTACGTCGATGTTCAAAATCGCCCGGCTGGTGGTGTCGGAGGGAATCAGGCCAATCTGCCGCAATTGGTCGTTAAAACGGCTGTCGGAAAGCAGCCTTCCCTGGCGGTCGAAGGCGTAGGATTCGCCCGTTTCTCCGGAGCGTCCGGCAATCAGGGGCTGTGTGAATGCCTGTTCGGGGGCGATGCGGAAAGCGAGCGCGGCGACGGGCTTGCCGTTTTCGATCAGGGGCGCGATGACGAACATTGTCGGTAAGCGCGGGCGCATCGCGCCGCGCTCGTCGGGCAATGGAAAATTCGACAGGAACGGCGACATCAGCACCGCTTTTCCAATGAACGCCTGCTCGGTGGCCGCCAACCGCTGTTTGACCACGGGATCGAGCAGGCGGTCGTCGCGCGAGGCCACGATTTGTACATGATCCGGCCCGGAAATCATGAACTCGGTGTAACCGTGGGCCTGACAAACGGCAGCCAAATCGCGCCGCAAATCGGCCAGTTCGGGGGTCACCAGCAAGGCTTCCCTCGTCCAGCCGTCGCTCGGCTTTTGGGCCTGGAGTGCGGCGAACTTTTCCCGAATGGCGGCGTTACCAGCCCAAGTTTCGGCGATGCGGCACTGCTCGGTTGTCCACAGGCGGAGGGCCACCACGCTGGCCGATAAATCGGTTTGCAGACGGTCGGCGATTTCCGCTTTGGCAGCCCGCTCGACGCGCCACAGGCCATAGAGACCGACTCCGCTAGCCAGCGCCACGAATAGCAGCGACCCGAGCGGAGCAGCATAGACCCGCCAGCGGGCAAGACGTGGCGAGGGCTGGTCGGCGAGAGCCGGCATACGGCGACCGGAGTGGGGGCCAGACAATTTGTCGGGGGCAAGCGACATGCAGCCTAACAAAGGGGCATGACGGTCGTCACGCAAAAAGTCAGCGAATTCTTTCGGGTGAATCCTTGCTCGCAAGGGGGGCTGGGTCTATTATTCGAAACCGTTGATTTTCATTTCCTGGGGAGACGCGCTTGATGGTGTTTGATATTGAATCGCTCGAAGTGCTCGAAAAGGTCAAACGGGGCACGCCCGCCCGCTTTGTTTTGCTGACCAAGGGGGCGAAGGTGGTCAATCTGGTCGCCTACCGCAAAGGAAACGTCGAGGCGGCGACCCGGCGGGCTAAGACCGCGGGGAGCGGGGACATTTCGGTAGGCGTGATCGAGGGGCGCGGAGCGATTCTGATCTTCAAGCTGGCCAAAAGCGACGGCTATGAAGCTCCTCCAGTGCGCGATGCGGTGCTCAAAGAGGCGCTTGGCGAAAGTGAATTCAATTGCCGGCCGACGATTCAGATCGTCGAGGTGCTGCCCGAAGTGGCGATGGACGACGATGTCTCGCCGCAGCCTCCGACTCGGCCCCTGCCACCCGTGCCGCAGTCAGGTCCGCCGCGGTTCGCCTTTCGGACGCGCGAGGACTGGGAAACCGCATTGACCGAAATCGGCGCGGCGACCGATGCCGAGACGAAGACCGAGCAACTGACGCGGGCGGTGAACCTTCTGAAAGCCGAGCGTACGCAGGTGCAATCCGATGCGATCCTGCTCGGAGATCCGAATGCACTGCGCGAACAGAACAGCCTGCACATGGACGTGGCCGAAGAGCTCAAAGCGCTCCATAGCCGCCCGTTGCCTCGCCGTCCGCAGCCGGAGCCTCAGCCCCAGGTTCGCGGTGGGGGTTATCGCGCGCAGACCGAGTGGGACGAGTTGTTGCAAGCGATTGGCGCGGCCCAGGATGAGCAAACCAAGGGGCGTCTGCTCCAGCAGGCCGCCGGCGAACTGCGCGCCGAACGCGAGCGGATGCAAACCGATAAGCTGCTGGCCGGCGATCCCAATGCTCTCCGCGAGCAAAACGGCATTCACGTGCAAGTGGCTCAGGAGCTGAAGTCGCTGCGCGAGCGGCCGCTCCCCCAGCAGCCAACGCGGCGACAGTTGCCTCCGCAGCCCATTCCGCGGCGCCTCGATCCGCGGGGGAATGTCGTCTTTCCCCCGCAGCAATCGCAGGAAGATCGGGATCGGCAGACGCTGATCGCCGACGCAAAACGCCGCTGCCAAGGGATGACCGGGGTCGAATTTCCCTACAACCGCACCGGCGTGCGCAAGCTGTTGGGCGAGTGCGAGACCGACTCGCAGAGCGACTTTGGCAAGGTCGCCGCTGGCATGATCATCTACAACACCGACAGCTACGAGATCGCCCTCGCGCGCCTGCAAGAGGCCCAGGCGGGGGCGACCAAGTACATCAAAGACCATCCCGATCCGAAAATCGGCAAGCTCCCGTCGCGCGTCGTGCTCCGGCGGCAAAACTGCAAGATTTTCTTGCAGCAGATCGGCCCGATGCTCGACCAACTACGAGCCGAGGAGGAGGCGGGCGCGGCGATGGCCAAGACCTATCAGGCCCTGCTCGACCGCAATCAGCCGATTCCCTATGGCGTGGTTGACGAAATTCAAGACCTGCTGGAGCGCGTCAAACTGAGCGCCGAAACCACCGCCCAACTGCGGCAAATCGTGACGACGATTCGCGATCGCGACCAGCCGCGCGGGTACGACAAAATCGCCCAGCGGCAGAACCTTTCCAACGTGGAAAAGGCCGAAATCATGCTGCAGCACGGGTGCTTCACCGGCACCGGCGGCGGCACTTCGGACGTGCGCCTGCTGCGCAATCCGGATCGCTCCGTCCTGTTCGCCTTCAAGGGAGCCAAGGGAGAAGCCCAGGGGGCACTGGATATGCTGCAACTCCCCCCCGGCGCTTCGGCGACGCGCGAAGATCTCTGCTCGACCCTGTCGCAATCGATCCTCTCGCAAACGGGAATCGACTTCGGCTTTCCCAAGGCCCAGGCCATCAGCCTGTCCGGCACCACTGGCGCGCTGATCGAGGGAATTCGGGGAATCACCGTCGATCCCGAAGAAATGGTGCGACTGAACGGGGAGCAAAACCCCGATCCCGAGCAGCTCAACGAAGTGCAGCGGCGACTGCTGGAAGTTCCCGAAAAACTGACGCCACAGAGCCTGCAAAAGGTGCTGCTCTTTTCGACCCTGTCGTGCCAATGGGACTGCAAATGGGGGAACATGATGGTCGAGGGGGAGACGAGCGCCCGCCCGATTGACGGCGGCGGTTCTTTCCCCACCCAGGAATGCATCGACGATTTCGGCCGCGACGAGAAGGTCAAGCCGCTGGCAATCTTGGCCTTTACCGAATATCCCCGGCATCTGTCGTTGGGCAAGAAGATGGGTCAAACTCTGCCCAATGCCCAGGTGCCGATGGATCCGGAGGTGGTTCGTGCCGTGCTGGCGATCGATACGAACGCGCTGGCCAATACGCTGAAGACCCGCCGCGACCAAATTGCCCGCGACATTCCCGAACTCGCCCCGCCGCCGCACGAAGGGGGGCTGGTGGACGACGCCAGCATCGAACGGGTCGTCACCTCGATCCAAAAGTCGCAAGAGATTTTGCGGGCCAACCCCCAGCAAACGCTGGTCGAATTCGCCACCGCCTATCAGGATTGGTGGTTGGAGTACATCACCGCCAACCGGCGGCGAAACCAGTGACGGCGCGGGGAAGTGTGATGGGTGGGATTGGCTCACCCTACTTTTCCAGCCGGGCGTCGAGCCAATTGGCGTGGTCGAGTTCGTCGCCGCGGTCGGCGAACTCGACGATCAGGGCCATCCGCCGCGCGCCTCGCAGGTCGATCGAAATCGGAACCGGCTCATCGCCCCCACGGAGGATGGCACTTTCGTAGGCGACGGTCCATTCGCTGGGAGCGATTTCGAGCAGCACCTTGAAGATCGCGCTTCCTCCGTCGCCTGCCGCTTCATCGATTGCCAACTCGGCGGCAAATGTTCTATATCCGGCCACGTCGTAGGCAAGCCGCGACGTGGTGTGCATGCCCAGCCCTTTGCGATAGGCCCGGCCACCAGCCCGCAGCCGACCGCCGCTGGTGCTGGCGTCGGCCGCATACGGCCAGGCGACCGACAAATAGGGAATGTGCCTATAGCCCAGCGGGGGCAAATCGGATAGCCAGCCGACTCGCGGCGAAACGGGCTGAACGAGTGTGACTTCGTCCCAAAAAGTCCGATCCGGGTTGTCGCGGCCCACGAGCGTGGTCTTTAGCTCTCCCCCGGCGAGCAACTGAACCGAGACGCCGCCGGCGCGAATGACAAATTTCACCGCCTGAATGAGCGAACCATCGGCGAGGCCGAGCCAAGCGCCAGAGCCGATTTTCGCTGCCAGGTCGGGGCCCGCTAGCGACAGGGCGATCACCTTGCCGGCTGGTATCGCGAGTGGCTCGGTCGCGCCTCGCGGCAATATACGAAAGACTGGCGGCGGTGGAGCATCGGCGGGCAAAAACGGGCCATCGAGCGGGGCGGAGACGAGCAGGCCGCTGATCGACTCTCCCCCGGCCAGATGCAGGCGGTCTTCAGTAGTTACCTTGCCAAGCTCGCTCAAGAGCTTATCGCGAGCCAGAGCAGCGGCGGGGGGTTGATGGAGAATCGCGCGGACGGCGGCGCGCGGAAGCGTGCTTTCGTCCCACAAGCCGCGACCCAGGCCGGTGGCGTCTCCCACGACGAGCGATTTGTCGTCGAGCTTGAGCACGTCGGCCCGAATCAGGCTGCCATCGGTCAGCAGGATTTGCGGGCCGGATTCGACCTCGCGCCACTCGCCCCAAGTACCCAGGTCGGCGGCTGCAACGGCGCGGGTTTCGCCGCCGGATTGCAGGTGCAAGGTCCAATCGGGATCGACCTTAAGCAGTCGCTCGGCTGGTTCAGCGGAAACTAGAGGGACCGCTAGCAGTAAAAAAAACAGGCCAGGGATCCAGGGGATGCGAGCAGGCACGGACCCGGCAGGCGAGACGCCTGCTCCAAAACGAGATTACCGCTGGAAGATCGGTAGATAGTTGTTCGGCATTTGCAAAATGATGCAGGCCATGGCGGTGCCGTATTCGGGGCAGATGAGATCCATCCACGAGCCGTCGTCCTGCTGCTGGCGGAGGAGCACGTCGTGAACCGCCGGGTACCACTTCTGCCAGTAGTCGCCGCCGGCCTGCCACATCGCCTGCACGCCGTAGTAGTGGCCGTACATCGCGTGCGTGTCGCGGCTGAAGTCCTCGGCCGCCGGCAGGTGCTGCATGAGATAGTCGAGCCCCTTCTTGATCTCGTCCCCCTCATAGATCCCCGCGCTGTAGAGCGCGACGACCCCTGCCGCTGACCGCGGAAAACGGCTGGGCCCGCCGGTCAGCATGTACATGAATCCGCCATCGGCGTTTTGGCTGCGCTTTACGTAATCGACGCAGCGGTCGATGGTTTCGTTGGGCACATAAAGTCCGGCATTGCGAGCCGCTCGCAAGGCCATGACCTGGCAAATCGTGACCGAAATGTCGGCTTCCGACACCTTGGGTTGATAGCGCCAACCGCCATCGTGATTTTGCGTGGTGACAATCAACCGCACCGCGCGAGCCAGCTTCTCGCGGACGAGCGTATCGGCCGACATGCCATAGACTTCGGCGAGAAAGAGCGTCGCGAAGCCGTGGTCATACATCGGCCCGTGGCTGGTGTAGGCCGGTTCACAAATGAAGCCGCTGTCATCCGAGGCGTGCAGCACATAGTCGAGGCAGCGATTGATTTCGAGGCCAAAATCGCCGCGGCCGGGGGTGCTGCCGGCCGACAAAAAGGCCATTCCCGCGAGGCTGACGACCGCCACATTGCGGCTATAGCCGGTGCCGCCGAGCGAGCCATCTTCGTTTTGCCGCCCGGCGAGCCAGGCCAGGGCCTTGTCGATGGCGGCTTGGGTTTGCGGTTTGACGAGCGTCGCCGCGGCCCGCTCCGGATCGAGCGGAGCCTGCTGGGCCAAGGCGGAACTCGCCCCGCCGGCCGCCAACATCATCGCCGCTTGCCGCAAAAAGGACCGCCGGAGCATTGGCATCATGGAGGCATCCTGTCGCACGGGCCAAATCGAACCCCG
The DNA here is from genome assembly GCA_033762315.1 of Pirellulaceae bacterium. GTDB lineage: Bacteria > Planctomycetota > Planctomycetia > Pirellulales > Pirellulaceae > CAYLLN01. The sequence goes on along the minus strand of JANRLS010000157.1, from coordinate 4,552 downwards.
CCATTATGGACCAACCGGCCGGTCTTCCGCCAGTCGTTTATAGTATTCCTCGATCAGTCGCTCGTATTTGGGCAAAAACCGCTCGCTGCCGGCGGCGTTCATCTGGTCGCGCAACTTTTGGGGCAAATGCCCCCAAAATCGCCGCAACACCTCCTGCACGTCGGCCGTTTCGGTTGTCTCCTTGGTCCCCTGCTCGATTCGGTTGGTGCTGTCGCGAGCCGGGCCGGCGGTCGGGTTTCCCCCGCCGCTGCCGGGCTGAGTCGAAGCCGACCCTGGGCCCGAGCCTTGTTTTTGGGCCGCTCCCTGTTTCTTGGCCTGCTCGATCAGGGCGGCGATGTCGTCCAAAATTCTCCGCTGCAAATCCTGGGTGTTTTTCGACGTATCGTGCCCGGCGATTCTCTGCTGGGCGGTGCGCATCCGCTCACCAATCAGCGCCAGCGGATTCGACTCGCCGACGGAGCCCAAATCCTCCCCTCCGGCCTCCGGGGAGGGTTTATCGCCGGGGGTTGCTGGCTTCTGGGGCGCGGGGAGCTTATCGACCAGGTCGTCTTTCAAACCGTCGAGCAACTGGTCGTCGAGCGATTTCGGCTTGGCCGGAGGATCGGCCGCGCTGGCGAGGGTGCTGGTGCAGACGATAGCGAGGATCAGCAGCAAACGCATGTCACTTCTCCAAACCATTTAGCAGCTCTTCGTCGAGCGAGGGCTTTTTGCCCGGCGGCGAGGGAGCCGGGGGCCTGGTCGGCTCGGGCAGCGACGCGGGATCGTCCTCCGGCCGAGTCGCGGCAGAACGAATCAGCTCGAGTACCATGTCGGCGAGGCGACCTTGTTCCGTCGCCAATTGATCGAGCTCGCGAGCTTGCTCGGCCGTAAGTTCGCCCTGCTTCACGCGAGTCGCTTCGAGTTCGGCAGTGCGGCGCTGAATCGCTTGCTGCAACAACTGCAGCAGCTTGAGCTCGGCGAGACTGTTCGCCTGGTCGCCGCCGGGCGACTCGCCACCGGGTTGGGGTGGATTCTGGTCGGCTGGTGGCTCTGTTGAGCCTGACTCATCTCCCGCCAAGGCCGTCAGAATTTGCTCCATTCGCGCCAGCGCCGCCGCGGCTGGGGTTTGTGCGCTTGCGCCGGTTTCACCGCGCGCAAGGACTGCCGCCGCTTGCGACATTTCCTGGCCGGCCCCTTCTAAAGCAAATGCGAAAGCGGCCATCTCGGCCAGCTTTTGCCGCAATTGTTCGGTTTCGTCGCCCAGCAAGCGCTGTTCGGACGCGACTCCCCGCAACGACAGCCGCTCGGCTGGCGCAAGGTCGCCACCGCTGGCCTGGCGGGCAGTTTCCAGTCGAGCGATTTCCCGCACCACGTTTTTCTGTCGCGCGACAAGGCCGGCGAGCCACTGTTCGAGCCGGGCTAACTGTTGCTCGGCCAGTTCCTGCTCGGCCTGGGCAATGGCTTGAACCAGCTCGCGCCGAGCCTCTTCCAGGCGACTTCCCGCCTGTTGCGACTGAGCTTGAGCCTGGTCCGCTTGACCCTCCCCAGCGGCTTGACCCGCGGCGGCGGCCTGCTGGCCGGCGGCGGTTGTCGCGGCCGCGGCCTTGGTGGCCGTCAGCCGCTGCAATTTGCGGCCGAGTTGCTCGATTTCCTCGGCCAATTGCGCGAGCTCCTTGGTCAGTCGCTCCAGCCGGCGCTTGTTTTCAGCGGTTTGCGGGGCGGCGGCGGCGGCATCGAGCTCGGCCTGCGTGGCGGCATGGCGAGCGGCGAGGCCAGCGAGTTCGCCGGCGGCGGCCCGCAGCGATTTAGCCGTACGGGCCAGCTCATCCTCGCGGCGGCTCGACAGCAAATCGAGCAGTTGCTTGAGGCCGTCGAGCGCGTTTCCTTGCGCCTGGTGCGACGAGCCGAACTGCTGCTTGGCCAGCAAGTCGGCGGCCGATCGCATTTGGCCGCCAATGGCGAGTCGCCGGGCGGCAGCCAGGGCATCGGCCAACGTGGCGGCACTCGCCGGGTCGCTCGCCGTCAGTCGGCCCAGCAGCTCTTCCATGCGGCCTTGAATTTTGTCAAGCCGGCGGGCCAGTTCCAACTCGCGCTGGGCAAGCTGGCGAGCCGCGGCCCGATCCTCTGGCGGCAAACTTCCCGTCGTCACGGCGGCCCGCAGACGGAGGAGTTCCGTATCGTCCGCCAACTTTTGCTGATCCAGACGAATCTGGCCGATCTCGCGGGCAAGACGACTGAAGTTGTCCCACTCGGTAAGCGATCCTAGAAGCCCTTCGAGCGACTGGATGACTTCATCTTGCCGCTCGGCCGCCGCGCGGAGCGAATCGCCAACCACCCCCGGCTCGCCACATCCCGCCTGCTCGCGAATCAGCTTGAAAGCCTCGGTCAGCCGCTGGCCGATGGCGACGACCGGCTCGCGATTGAGACGCCGCACCTGCCCCAGCAGCTCGCTCATCCGCTGCGAGATCGCCTCCCCCTCGATCCGATTGGCGGCCAGTTCCGCCTGCAGGGCGACGATTTGCCCCTCGACCCCCTCGGGCCCCGCGCCGAGCAGGTTCTCGATCTGCCGTTGATTGAGCTGGGCACTTTGCAAGTGGTTGAGATCGCTCGCGTCGAGCGTGCCGGTTTCCTCCAGGCGAATGAGCAGTTCGGCCAGTTGCTGGCGACATTCACGCTGCATCCGCAAGGCTTCGGCCAACTGGCCAAGAATCGAGGTTTGCCGTTGCCCCAGCCGCTGCTCCAATTCCTCGGGAGTGATGATCGTCAGCCGGCGGGCGACGGTAGTCGCCAGTTGCGGCTGGTAATCTTCGGCAGTCAGGCGAATCGCGAGCACGTCTCCGGCAGCGAGGCCGGCCAATTCTCCCACATCCCAGGTAAATTCAATTGGCCGCGATTCGCCATCTCCCATCGCGCTGGGAGGCCGCGCCACTGGTGGCCCGGCAAACAACTCGACCGTCACTTCCTGATCGCTGCCGCCGGGGCGCAAATAGCGCAGCTGAACGTTGCGAATCGCAAGGTCATCCTTGACGAGCGCTCGGATGGCAACGAGGGCCCGCGTGGTGACGAACGAGTGGTCGGCGGGAGCTTCCCAGGCGATGGACGGGGGCGTATCGGGGACGACCTGAATCTCGACGCGCGAATCGCGGCCAGTCGGCAGACCGCTCGCATCGGTCAATTCGAGCCAAAATGCTAGCGACCTCGCGACGACCCACGGCGGCTCGTCGCCGGCCGGAACAACAAAACCGCGTCCCGCCGGTGTAATTTGCACGGCCGGCAACGCCAAGTTCGCGATTTCGCTTTGGAGCTTCGCGCTGGTGATCGGCTTATCGACCCGCCCCGCGAGCGACAGGCTGGAGCCGGCGATCGCCCGCGCGACGCGTCCCGCGGACTCGCGCGGCAGCGCGGTATAGGCCGGGGGCTGAATCGTCAGGTCGAGCGACAGCACTCGCGGCGGCTCCACCACAGCGAGCTCGATCCAGGGCATCGTGTCGTCGTCCCCTCCGCGAGCGCGATAAGCAAAGGGGCGCGTCACATTGTCGAACCGGAAGACCATCCGATCCGCCAGCGGCTGCATGGGCCTGGTTTCGGTGCGCGTTCCGGTGGGGGTGAGATGTCGGAGTTGAATTTGGACCCGGTCGGGGAGCCGGCCGTGGCGGTCGATCAGTTCCACCTCGAAGTCGTCCCCCACGGCGATTTTGTCTAGTTCACGCACGAATTCCAGTTGATTCCGTCGCGGCCAGGCGAGCTCGCTCCAGGGCATGGCCAAGCGGGCGATGGCGAGGCCGGCGGCGTTCCTGTCGAGCAAGACCAAAACGCCGGCGAGCAGCAACGCCGCCAGTGCCGCTAGCATAGCGCGGACAAAGCTGCGCGAATCGATGGCCCGCCGAAAGTCGAGGTCGGTTGCCAGCGAGTCGGTCTCGGCGACCACGGCCCGGCGCAAATCGGCCGATCCGGCCGTCGGGTCGGCTTCCCCTTGGATTAAGAAGTCCATGACCGAGGAGAGCCGGCTCGCCAATTGCGGGTGGACTCGTTCAATGTGCTGGGCCGCTTGCACGCGGCTAAGTCGATAGCGAAATGCCGGCACGACGAGGCGCAGCGTCGTCCAAATGATCGCGGCGAGCAAGCAGCCCGACAGAATCCATCGCGATCCCGGATCGTGCAGCCGCAGCGCGAAGTCAAGCAGTCCAAAAATCATCAGCAAAAACACGACGACCGCGACGAGCAAACCGAGACCGCGGGCGCGCACCAGCCCAATCGCCTGACGGCGAATCGATTCAACGCGCGTTTCGAGCGGATGCGGCATGAGGGGGCGAAATTGGCGAAAAGCGGCGATTGCGACAGCAACTCCTATTTTCGCACAACTCTCTTTCCACTGGCTAGACGGAATTGGCGGCGCGGCGGATTTTGGGGCTGGGTCAAAAGTTGGCCCATCTAAGAAGCTGTTTCACAACCCTTTGAGTTTCGTAATTCGATTAGCACAGAGGATGCCTGCCGCGAGATCGTGAAAGGCTTGAAAGTGGATTCCACACCTTTCGTAGCAGAGCTTGAGGCGGCGGAAGTTGCCGAACCAGCT
>JANRLS010000156.1:0-10808 GCA_033762315.1 Pirellulaceae bacterium | reverse complement strand
CGTGATCTTGGAAGTTTTGGACGAGGCCGGAAACCCGTGCCGGCCGGGGGAGACAGGGCGGGTCGTCATCACCGCGCTGCACAACTATCTCACGCCGTTTGTCCGCTACGAGATCATGGACAGCGCCACGGTCGGCCCGGCGAACTGCCCCTGCGGACGCGGCTTGCCGCTGCTCACCAAGATTGGAGGCAAATTGCGGCCGCTGTTTCGCCTGGCCGATGGCCGGAGAAAATCCTCGGTCGAGCTGCTGCACGCGATTCGAGCTTGCGGCCCCCATCGTCAGCAGCAAATCATCCAGCGAGAGATCGACCTGGTCGTGGTGCGGATCATTCCCGCGCCGCGCTGGTCGGACGAGCATGGACGACGGATTCCAGAGATTGCTCGCGAGTTCTTCGAGGCCCCCGTGCGCACTGAAGTGGAATTGCTCGACTTCCTACATCTCCCCCCTGGCGGCAAGCTGCAGGAAGTGGTCTGCGAGTTGGATCGCCGCGAGGCCAGCCCGCGCGAGTGATGTTGTCCGCTCCTCGTCGCGATGAGACTATTTCGCCCCCGAGCCGGCGAACTGCTTCTCGATGAGCGGCACGAGGGCCGCGACATTGTGGGCCACGCCGAGAATGTTCCCTGCCCGGTCAATTGCCATCATCGTGGGAATGCCGCGGACGCCGTATTTTTGCGCCAGTTCTTGCGTGCCGTCGCCGGCGAGCGTTTCCCACGGAATCGCGTTCTCCTCCAGATATTGCGCCAGGGCCTCTTGATCTTGATCGAGGCTGACGCCGACCACCTCGAATCCCTTGTCCTTGAGCCGTTCGTGCAGGGCCTTCACGTTGGGCATCTCTCGACGGCAGGGGCCGCACCAAGTGGCCCAGAAATCGACCAGCACCACTTTGCCGCGATATAGCTTCCAGTCGAACTCGGCTCCCTTGGCGGTTTCGCCGGCTAGTTCCAGCGGCTTGCCGACGAGATCGGATTCGCCCGCGGCAGGCTTGGCGGCGAGCTTTTTACCGTAGCGGGCCAATTCCTTATCGCTGCTTTTGGCGAACGCGCCGCCAAATTCGCCGAAGAGCTTCTCGCGCTCGTCGCCGTTTTCAAGCCTATTGATCAGGGCGACGGTGCTGCTGGCCATGCGGAGGTGCTTGGCGGTGAGCTTTTCCTTCGCGAAATACTCCTTCAGTTCGGCCAGCAAGGCGGGAATCGCCTCGACCGGGCCCTCGACGCCGCTCAGCACCTTGCGCTCTTGGCGGAAGAAGGCGACGGGACGGGCGATGCGCGGCCGCTCGTCGGTGGCCATCTTCTCGACGAACGCCTGCAGCGCCTGATCGGCCGCGTCGTCGCCGGCGCAAGCCTTCTGATGGAGCACGTCGAATTTCGACTCGGCGGCGACCAAATACTCGGTCTCTTTGGCTGGCGGATCAGCCGCCAGCAACCGGTCGCAAGCGTCGCAAACCGCGTCGGCAAAGCCGGGCCGCGACTGGATCGTCCGCGGCTTATCGAGCATCTTCAGGACGAATTGCACCAGCTCGCCGGACGACAGCCCCGGCTTGGCGGCATAGGGGTTGATCGCCGGATCGTCGGCGACCGCCGGCGGCGGCGCGGCGGGAGCGGCTGCCGGATCGGCTCCGAGGAGCATCGCGGCGAGGGCGATGGCCACCGGAGAACCCGCATTCAAGGCGGCGGCCTGCTTCTCTGCGGTTGCGGGCTTATCAGCGGGCTTATCAGCGGGTTTATCAGCGGGTTTATCAGCGGGTTTCTCCTCGGCGGCTGGTTTTTCCGCGGGCTTCTCGGTCGGTTTCTCCGCTGGCTTCTCAGCCGGCTCATCGGGCGTAGCCGGGGGCTCGCCGAGCAGGGCGACGAGTCTTTGCCGCAGTTTGGGGCCGCGGACGTGAACCGAATCGACCTTCCCATCCTTGCCGACGAGCACCAAAAACGGAATCGAATCGACGCCGCACTTGGCCGCCATCGGCAGCGTGCTGATGTCCATCGGGTCGGCCTTGCCGTCGAGGGCCACCTGGCTGGTGACGGTCGTCCACGGCAGCCGCTGGACGGTGAAAAACTCCTTCACCCGCTCCTGATCGACATCCATGTTGATGCCCACCACGTCAAAACCGAGCGGTTTGAATTCCTCGTAGCTGGCCAGGATATTCGGCAACTCTTCGATGCACGGCTCGCACCAGGTGGCCCAAAAATCGACCAGCACTACTTTCCCTTCGTAGTTGCTCCAATCGAACGGCTGGCCATCGAGCAGCACCCCCTCGACGACAAATGGTTGGCCGACGAGCGACAGCCGCTTCCGAGCCGATTCGACCGCCTTAGTCACCTCCTTGGCCAGTTCCGCGTCGGGGGCGTCCTTGAAGCGGGCGGCCAGCAAATCGGCACACTGGAGGGCGACTTCGGTGTGCCCGGTCTGCTCCATGATTCGTGGCACCTGGCTGGCATTGCGATAGACGATTTCCGACTGCGACATCTCGCCGAGCAGCTTCTCGAAGCTCGCCACCAGCGCCTTGTCGGCATCCTTCTTGCCGGCGACGACATCGGTCAGCAGCTTGCTCAGGTCCGATTGGACGAGCTTTCCCTGATCGGCGAATTGCCGCCCCATTTTCAGAATCGCCTCGTCCTTGCTCTGCTTGGCCGCGCCCGCCAGCAAATCGAGCACCGCCCCGGCATCGGCGGCGAGGCCGTTTTGCAGCAGCACGGCCTCGGTGTATTGCGAGGCGAGCTCCAGGGTGTCGGCCTGAACCACGTCCTTATCTCCCTCGACCAATGCCTTCACCGCCAGCAGGAACGACTTGCCGTCGTCCAAGGGCTGGCTGGCGATTTCCGCCACTTTGGCCCGAAACTGCATGTGCCGACCGAGTCGCGCGGCCTCCGGATCGGGATCGGCGGCCATTTGCTTGGCGAAGGTCGTCAGCTCGGCCCGCATGCCAGGCAAGCCAAAGCGGGTCATGATCAGGAGGATTTGCTCGGCCGTTTCCGCCACTTGCAGCTTGGTCGGGGTATCGGGACCAAGGGCCAGCACCTTTTTAGCCGCGGCGAGCCGCGTTTGCTGGATGTTGATGAAGTTCGTCAGCTGCTCTTGCTGGCTGGCCCCTTGCGGCTGTTGGGTGGCGAGGCGGTCCATGTAGGCGAGCAGTTGCTTGATTTCGGTGGCCGTATCGCCGCCCGTGGCGGGAGGAGCGATTGCTGGGGGGGAAGTCGGAGGCTGCGGTGTTTCGCCCGTCGGCGTCGCGGGGGCATCGATCGCCGGCACGCTGACCGGAGCCGTCGGTGCGGCTTCGGTCGGATCCGTCGCGACCGGTGTCTTGCCGCTGGTCGGGCGGAACTGGCTCGACTGGGCGGTGATCGGCGTCGAATCGGTTGAACAGCCCGCGAGGAGGGCCGCCAGAGAGCAAGCGACCAGCGAAACCCGCGACAGGGTGAGGATGCGCACGGACATGAAAGCGATTCCCGTGAAAAAGTGTCCAACGAACTGCGATTGGGTATTGTACGGGGATTCGCCGCGCAAAAGCATCCCCAACCTAACCTTCCAACGGGGCCAGCCGGCAATTGGTTCAGGAAACCACCGAGCTAACGCCAGTCTCCTCCCAGCACGAATGCGCCCCAAAAGAAGGGGGGGAGCGTTTTTTTCTGCTCTCCCGCCGGCACTTCGATTAAGCCGCGCGTGACCCCCTCGCGGAGCATCCAGAGCTGCGCCTCGCGCAGGGCCTCGACCTTCGAGAGCTTCTTTTCCCACAGGTTGTCGTAAAACCGCTGCATGAGCTGGCTGGTGGCGAGGTCGGGGACTTTCCACAAGCTGGTGATCGTGGTTTTGGCTCCCGCGACTTGAAACGCCCGCTGCAGGCCGAGCACTCCCTCGCCGCCGGCCACTTCTCCGAGACCCGTTTCGCAGGCCGACAGGACCGCCAGGTCGATTCCCGCCAGGTCGAGCGCGGCGACCTCAAGGGCCGTGAGGATGCCATCGTCTTGCCCTTCGCGAGCCGGTGAATTCGCCCCGGCGAGCGCCAGGCCCGACAGCAGCCCCGGATGATACCCCGCGAGGCCGCCATCACTCGATCCGCGGCTAGGGTCCGCGCTCCCCGCCTCCAGCGCCGACTTGAGCCGCGGCGGAGCGAAAAAACCGTGCGTGGCGATGTGCAGCCAGCGATGCGTGCCGGCTTCGTCGCGAAAGGCGGCTTCGGTGGCGAGCTCGCGGTCGAGCGTGAGTACGTCTCCACCGCGAAACTGGCGGCGAAAGCGGCGCTCGATGGCGGCAATCTCAGCGAACGACCCGGCCAGCGGGCCAAATTGCCAGCGCAGTCCGCCGGCGGTCGGAATCGTCGCCCGCTCCGTTCCCCCCTGCTCCGCCCCCGGCTGGCCGCCATAATCGACATCGCCGATGAGTAGCAGCGAGGGGGAATCTGGCCGTGCCTCGACTTTCGGCCGGCCCAAAACCCCCGGCAACTGCTGCGGCACCGGAATGATGGCAATCGTCAACTCTTCGAGCAGATAAGTCCCCGGCGTTTTGCCTGGCAGCGCACCGAGCGGCAGCCGGCCGAGCGGGCCATCGGGAGAGACCAGCACCAGCTTGCTTTCCGCGAGTGACGGGGCAAGCGGCTCCCAGACGAGCTTTCGCAAGCGGGCGGGAGGCGAGTTCCCGTCGGCCGCGTCGCGAGCCAATCCGAACAGCTCGCGCCACTCGGCAATCGCGGCGGCAATCGGCTCGACGTCCCCCAGTTCGACCCGGACCAACGGACGACTGGGAGTGACCACAAAAGCCAGCATCCGCCGCGATTGCTTTAGCCGGCCGGGCGGATCGCCCGCAACCGGTTTGGCATAGTGCTCGTATTCGAAGAAATCGACGAGCGCCCCTTCCGCCGGCAGTTGCTTTTGCAAGGCCGCGACCGTCAGCACCAGCTTGCCTTGCAGTTCGGCCAGATCGGCGGGGGCGAGGGCCGATTGCAATTCCCGCTCCAGCCGTTCTTTTTCCTGGGTGAGCGACTGCAATTGCGGTTGGTTAGCTCCCCCTTCGAGCGCAAGGGTGGCGAGGCGATTGGAGGCGACTTGCAACTGCTTGAGAGCCGGCGCGGCGGCCGGATTGCGAGCCGCGACCCGCGCCCACCGCTGCCGCGAAAAGACCGCCCCTTTCCAGGCGAGCACCGCTTCGTAGGCCGCCGCCTCGCGCTCGCCGCCGGCCGCCACCGAAAGGAGCCCATCGAGCGGCCCGCGCAACTTGCGCGTCATCGCCAGTTGCTGCCGCTCGGAAAGCACGGGCAGCGAACGCTCGATCGTCTGTCGCGTGGCGGCGACGCTGCCGGCCAATATCGTCGTCGCCTCGGCTTCGCGACCGAGCAAAATTAACACCGCCGCCAGGTTGCTCTGCATGACGGCATGATCGGGGTGCTGGGTTCCCAGCGTCCGGCCGACAATCTCGCCCGCCTGCTGGAACAGGGCCCGCGCTTCGTCGAGCTCGCCGCGGGTTTGCTTGTTGTAGGCCAAGTTGTTGAGGCCGTGGGCATATTCCGGGTGCTGCTCGCCATATCGTTTGCGACGGAGCGCGACCGACCGCTCCGTCAGCCGCAAGGATTCCTCGGGACGACTGGAGCTGCACGCCAGCGAGAGGTTATCGACAATGACCGCCACGTGATCACTGTCGGGACCATGCACTCGCTCACCAATCGCGAGGGCCCGCCGCAGATATTTCTCTCCCTCGACGGGCCGGTCGGACTGCACCAAAAGCAGGCCCAGGTTGCTGAGGTCCGTTAGCAGTTCCGCATCGTCGGCCAGCGCGGAATTTTCGCGGTCGGCAATCGCCTGCCGAAACAGCCGCTCCGCCTCGGCATGGTCGTGCAGGCCGTGATGGCAGATTGCCAGCTCGCGGCGGGCGGAGACCGTTTCAGGATGATCTTTTCCCCAGAGCGCGGTCCGAATGGCGAGCGCCTGCCGCGCGAGAGGCTGAGCCGAAGCATAGTCGCCGCGGGCGCGATACGCCTGCGCGAGCGTGGTGATGACGAGGGCATAATCGGCGTGCTCTACCCCGACAAGTTGCTGGTACAGATCGCGGGCCCGCCTCAAATAGGGAATCGCTTCGGTGGGACGTTCGGTCCGCTGATGGAGCACTCCCACGTCGTACACCAGCGACGCGAACGGGCCGATTTCGTCGCCGGGCATCGGCTCGCGCGCGGCGAGCACTTGCAAATAGGCGGGGATCGCCTCGTTCAGCTTGCCGGCCCGCCACAGGGCGCGCCCCAGGTTGTGGGCCACCTCGGCGGCCTCGGGGCTTTTCTCTCCAAACTCGCGGTTGTAGGCGGGGATCGCTTCGGCCAAGGCGGCGGCCGCCTCGGCGTTGTGCTTCAGCTCCAGTTCGATCAGGCCGATTCGCTGCAAGGTGTCGGCCGTGTCGAGCGAGTCCTTCTCCAGGGCTTTGCGGCGGATCGCCAGCACCTTCTTCAGCAGATCGAGTGCCGCGGACAATTTCGCCTGGTTTTGCAAACAATCGGCCAGATTCGCCATGACCTGCGCCGTATCGGCGTGCTCGGCTCCCTGAATGGCCGCGTAGCGGGCGATCGCCTGGGCATAGGTGGCCTCGGCCAGGTCAAATTGCTCCGCTTCGTCGTGGGCAATCGCCAAGGCATTGAGCGACTCGGCATGGGCTAGGTGATCCTCCCCCAGCGTTTGCCGGCGAAGGGCGACCACTTGCGTCCAGAGGTCGGCGGCGGCTGGCCAATCGCCCGATTCCTGGCGGAGCTGCGCGAGATCGGCCAGTGTCACCGCCAGGATGGGGTGTGCCGGGCCGAGCACCTTTTTGCGAATGGCGAGGATTTGCTCATGGAGCGGCGGCAACTTATCGCTGGCCCCCAGTTCGCGCTGCGACGCCGCCAAAACCTCCAGACTATTCGCGACCATCGCGCTTTCGGCCCCAATCCACCGCCGCCAGCGCTCGATCAGTGCCTCGCTCCCGCGAACGACCGCCTCGTGGCGACCGGCAAGATAATCAAGCGTTAGGGTCTTGTCGTCGGCCAGCAGCTTCGTCAGCTCGGCTGCCGGCACGCGGTCCAGCTTCTCGAGCAGCTCCTGAAAGAGCCGCGCATCCACGAGCCGCCACCGCGCTCCCTCCGGCAGCCGCTCGGCGGCCGCCCGCCAGACCTGCGACTCGGTGCGGGCGGCGGCAAGCCCTTCCTCGAAGAGCGCGAGCGAGGCAATTTGCTCGCGGGAGTCGAAAACATCGCCATGCAATTCCCCCAGCGCTTGCCGCTCCAGTGCAATCGCCGTGCGCCGCTCGGCGAGGGCCTGACGCCAGTTCCCTTCCACATAGACCGTTTCCCAGCGAGCAAGGGCGGCATCGCGCTGGATGAGCACCTGGTCAAGTCGATCGCCGGCGGGGAGCTGTGCGCGGGCCACTGCGGGACCATACCCTAGCGCGGTGAAGAATAGCGCTAGTGCGAGGGTGTGATCGATCAGGCGAGTTGGAGGCATGGAACAGGCTCCTCGGCACCCTCGATTCTACTTTGCCGGCGGGGGTTCCACCTTCCATGACACGGTGCGTATGCAACTTTGTCGCACTTGCACCGGCTCGACATCGCGCGTCGTCGGGGCATAGGCGGCGCTTTGCAGCAGTTGGCCCAGAGGGGAGGTGCCCGAGCGTTCGACGCCGGGAACCGCGCGGGCGGCGGCGAGCGTGGGCTGGGCGAGCCAGGAAAAATCGAGCGGAGCGTCCGACGCGGCGGCGGCGATGAGCACCATGTGCTCCAAGCCGGTTGTCTTGATGTTGACCTGGGCGAAGTTAATGTCGGGGGGCCCGAGCGATTCGCCCGGCGCGAGACGATTCAACTCGCCATCGCGTGGATACCAGGCCTTGATGCCAAAGCCCCCATCGACGAACAGCAGCGTCACATCGACCGCTTTGCGCCCCTGATTGATGATGTGATACCCCAGCAATTCGCCCGGCTGGAGCGCGAGTTTTCCGCGAGACAGGTCCACCCGCTCTCCCTTTTCGTCGTCTTCGTCGCGGTGCTTGCTGAGTTGCAATTCGACCCGCAGCGACCCACTGAGCCGCTCCCCATCGACCGGCTCGGAAAGCGCGAGCAAGTTCTGCGCGCGGGCAATCGCCGCGAACACCTGGCTCAGGCGCGGGCCAAGTTGCTCGCCCGTGGGAATGGGTCCAAATTGCTTATCAGGGACACCCACGCCCCGCTCGCTGGCGGTCCCCGTCCAGCCGCTGGCGGGAATGAGATAGCCCTTGTCGCCATCCACGCGGACGAGCCAGTCCGCCTGTGTCGGGTCGGCCACCACTTCGACCACTTCGCGGCTCGCGCTTTCGGCCTTGAGCAGCGCGGCAAGGCCGAGCGGCGCGCCGCGCGCGCCGGCGGGTGCGTCTTCGGCGACGCGCAGCTTTCGCAGGCCGAAATCGACCCGCTCGACCCGCACGGGCAACTCGCTTGCCAGCTTCGTCGCCACCGGCATGCCGGCAAAGGGGACGGGAGAAACCGTCGATTCCAGCACCCGGCAGCTTTCGACTTTCACATAGCCGACCGGTTCGGTCCCTTGGCCGGCCGCGGGAAGCACCGCCAGCACCGCACCGACCGCCAGCCCTTGCAATCCGCCGGCGTTGACGGTCATTCGCCCCCCATCGACCTTCAGCTGCATCGCCGAGCGGCCGGGCCACGCCTTTTCGCCGAAGATTTCGACCTCGCGATCGGGACCATCGACCAGCGGCGTCGGCCCATTCGCCCGCCGCCACTGGGCATATTGCTGCCGGACGCGCAGCACCAATTCCTTATAGGTCAGCGGCTCGGTGGCCCGCTCCAGAATCTGACAAATGGCATAGGTCAAAATGCCATGCCGGACCTGCTGGCTGGGGGGCGCATCGGGCGGAAAACTGTCGTCATAGGTCTTCTCGGTCGGCAGCGCGGCATAGATGGCGGCGAGCCCGCCGTGCTTGCCCGTCCCCGCGGTTTCAATCGGCGTATCCTCCGGATCGGGACCGCCGCGGGCGCCTGCCGGTGGTGCCTCCGGCCGAATCGTGGCCAAAACGCTGGCGGGGAGCTGCAGGTCGTCGAGCGCAATGTGCCGGGGAGATTGCGTTTCGGTGCCGCGGGTCATCGTTCCCGAATGGCAACAATCGAAGATGATCCAGACGAAAGCCCCCGTCGCGCGAATCGCCGTCAGCTTGCGGCCGATTTCATCGTCGCTGATGGCGTTGACGAGCGATTTTTTTGCCTCGTCGAAGCGGGGCTCGAAATCGACCGGCAAAAACACCTCGTCCATCCCGTCGGGTTCGGAATCGTCCGGGCTGCCGGGGTTGTTGTTGGGCTGCTGGCTGCCGTGGCCGCCGAGCATGATGACGACCTGATCGCCGCTTTTGGCGACCTCCGCCAGCCGGTCGAACTCGCGGAGGATATTGGCCCGCGTCGGCCGCTGGTCGGAACTTTGGCCATCGACGAGCTGCCGGATGTTGCCCGGCGCAAGCTGAAACTTCCGCTGCAATAGGCCCGCCAGCAGTGGGACATCGTGCGGCGGTCCCTTCAGGTGATAGCGGGCGTCGAGGCCGGGATAGATCGAGCAGGCGACGAGGAGCGCGTGGCGGGTCGGACCGGCGGCGGCGCGAACCACGGTCGGCTCGACCGCCGGCTTCGTGGGGGGGGCCGCGGTCGGCGCGGCGGGACCGGCGTCGGCGGAGTCAACTTGCGGGGCGCAGGCGATGGCGAGTAGCGTGGTCGCGACCGCGAGCAACTGAAAACAACGGGACATGCCAATACCTCGAACCATGGGGGTCATTTCGACTTGCCGGCGGCGGTGACGAACCTTTCGGCGGCCGCGAAATCGAGTTTTCCGTAGCCCCATTTGCCATTCGGAGTTTTGCCGGTTCGGGCGTCCTCCGTCAAGTTGGCCGTGAGCAGCCCGCGCAGGCGGCCCCAAGTAAGCCGCGGATTGGCTTGCAGCGCCAGCGCGATCACTCCCGCCGTGTAGGGAGTCGCCGAGCTGGTGCCGTTGAAGGTGTGGTATTGCCCGGTCGAATCGCGCATCGTGCTGACATTCTGCGGCGCGGGGGCGGTGTACCATTGCCCCGGCGCGACCAGTTCCGGCTTGAAGACATCGCCAAATCGCCGCGGACCCGGATTGGAATAGGCCGACAACACGCCGATGACCAGCGGCTGGTCGTGGACCACGTCGGTGAGCAGGCGAATGGAGCCGCGATAGCTGAACTGATCGTTCCAGTCGTAGCTGCCGACGCTGAGGACGTTGTCGGCCGTGCTGGGAAAGGCGGGCTGCTTGGAAAGATCGTACGACTCTTCGCTAAAGGCAACCGCCCGCCCGTCGATATAGGCATCGGCCCCGATCCGGCTCCCTTTGCCGGAATAGACATACATCTTGCCATTGCCGGTGACTCCAACCTGCAGCACGGCGTGTTTCGTGAGCGGATTGACGTAGGAATGGACGTTGTTCGGGTCGATCACCGTGTCGTCCACGCCGCCGATGAAGAGGTCGTCGAGGTCATCGCTTTCGACATAGATCGTCACCAGGGCCCGGCCATCGGCGACCCACGAGAATTCTCCCGGCCGGGCCTGCGTGCCGACGGCAACCGGCGCGTGAATCAGAAAATCCCCTTGGTTGCCGGCGGCGAAGCAAATCGCCCGGCCGACTTTGTCGAGCGGAAAAAGCGAGCTGAGATGCCGTTCGGCGATGGTCTGACCATCGCGGCCGCCGCGCTGACCCCCCCAACTGCACGACACCACCAGCGGCCGGTTGCCGGCGACTTGGTCGAGCCACTCGCAGAAAGCATTGATCAGATAGACGCTGTCGAGATTGGTATCCCCATCGTGGTCGGCCCGGATGAC
>JANRLS010000155.1:0-11172 GCA_033762315.1 Pirellulaceae bacterium | reverse complement strand
GGGGAAACTGACTCCTGACCCCCGCGCGCATCACTTTCACCATCTCGTCGGAATGCTGCAAGCTCGCAAGTAGCCGCTGCTCGGGAGTGAGGCTCCGCGAGTGTAGGATTTTCCGCCGATAGATCTCGTCTAGCAGTTCTTTGGATGGCGCGGACATAGCCAATTGCTCCTGTAACCGCGGCTTTGAAGAAGGCACCCCTTCGCCTATTGTAGCAGGCGAGGTTTCAACGCCACGAGCCAAGATTGGGCCGCCGGGGGCGAATTCCCGATAGAAGACCCGCGGCCTCGATCTCATCCTTTTCCGCGAGAGCCTTCGTATGACGACCAAATCGGTTTTGCCGGCGACCTGGGAGAATGTTCCGGAGGTTTTTCAGCAGCGCCTGGGGGAGAAAGCGGGCCGCCAGCGGGCGATGTCGGCCGACGGGCATTTGCTGCTGGTGCTGCACAGGCCGCCGAAAAAGAACGAGCCGCATCGGCAGGCGCGGCTTTTGTGGCGCAAGCCCGATGGCACCTGGCAAGCAAGCGACGGCGCGAGCGGCCCGGCGGCGCTCGGCCGGCATCTGGCGGAATTCGGCGAAGTGCTGGAGCGCTACGACCGACAGGAAGACAATGCTCAAAGCGTGGCCGACCTGTTCGGAATTCTGGAGGGAGTTTCACCGCTGTCCCGGTCGATTCGCAACCTGCACGCCACATTGCAAGACGCCCGCGAGAAAGTGCCGGACGACCGGGACCTCATCAATTTTCGTGACCGGGCCTATGAACTGGAGCGGACGGCCGACTTGCTTGTCGGCGACGTGCGCAACGCCCTCGAATTCGCCACCGCCAAGAAGGCCGAAGAGCAAGCCGCCCACACCCATCAGATGGCCGTGGCCGCCCATCGGCTCAATTTGCTGGCGGCATTTTTCTTTCCCATCGCGACGCTGTCGGCGGTTTTCGGCTCGGGCCTGGCTCATCCGCTGGAGCGCCTGCTGCCCCCCCCGCTGGCGTTTTTCGCGGTTCTGCTGGCAGGGCTTACGCTAGGGATTGGGCTGTTGCTCTTTCTGCTGGGGATGTCGAGTCAGCCCACGAATTCGCGGCCGCGGTAGCGAGGCAACCTATTGCTCCCACTGCCTCAGGCGGGCAATCAGGGCCAGCATTTGCGGGCGGTTCTTCTCGAAAATGCCGAACAGCACCAGGATGGCAATGCCCAGGCCAATGCCAAACGCCCACCACGGCCAGACATGCTCGATCGCGCGGGCCGCATGAGCCACCATCGAGACCATCGCCAACAGCGTGAAGGCCGAGCCGAGGTAGAGAAACGCCCGAATGCGGAGGACGATTCCGACGAAGGCCCCAATGACCGCGAGCGTCGCCAGCAGCATGGGAGGCCAAAGCGAATCGCCAATGCCGCGGAGGAAGATTTCGCTCGTCGAGCTAAGGTAGATGACGATCGTGGCGGCATAGCGGATGGCGGTCAGCGCGGCCGGGTCGAGTCGCCGGCGATTCACCTGGGCGGCAATCAGCACTGACAGGGCCGGCGGAATCAACCAGAACTGCGGATTGGCCGTGAAACTGAAGTCTTGATGGCTGAGCAGCACCCACAGCGCGCCGTTCCCCGCGACCGCCGCAGCGATCAGGCTGGCCCAGCTCTTCTGCGTGATGCTGAGCACCAGATACAGCAGCCCCACCACAAACAGCAGCAGGGCATAGTCGGTTTGCGAGCCGACGATCCATATCCCCAATGCGGGAAGCAGCGGCAAGAGCGCGCCGGTGCGGGCCAGCGGTTCGGCGAGAACGCGAATCTTCCAGCGCTGGCAAAGCTCGCCCGCCCCGACCCCGAGAAACGCGATCCCCATCACAATCAGCGGCCAATACGGTTGCAGGACCTTGTCAAACCAGGTCGGCCGGCAAATATAGAGGTGCGCCAAGAGCAGCACCGCCACCCCCTCTGCCGCATAGACATACCACTGGCGACTCTTCTCAGAGAGGGCCAGCGGATCGCGCCCCGGCAACAGCGCGAGCGATAGCAGGCCAGCGATCAAGCCTACCAGCACCACCGCGATGGCCGCGATTTGCACGCCATCGATCGGCGCATCTTGACCGGGCCGGAAGAGCGACACTTCAAGCGCCAGCACCGCGAGGAACGTGCCAATCGCCGCGACGGCCGCGACGTAACCAGCCTGCCGCGTGGCGGCATTCCACGAGCCGCTCGTCAGCAGCCACCGCGGCAGGGCGAGTCCATAGACGAACGTCAGCGCGGCGAGCACCATCAGGAGGCGAAACGCCCGGTCGAGCCAGATTTCGCGGGTGAAGCTCGGCTCGATGTTGGCCCAGCCCAGATAGACTGCCGCCAGCCCCGCCAGCAGTAGGGCGGTGAGCTGCAACGGAGCGCGCCGCCCTTCCTGCGCAAGGCAGACCGCCCCCCAGCCGACGAGGGCTGGCGTAAACGCCGCGGCGACACGCCACTGGGGTTCGGGCAGGTTCAAGACGGCTGGCAGCGCGGCGAGGCAGGCGAGCAACCCCACAAGCAGGTTGACTGCCGGCAGCCAGCGGGCGGTGCTGGCGAGGCCTCCGATGGGATCGGAAACTCCGAGCCGCGTTCCAATGAGTGCAAGGTTTGCCCCGTAGCTCCAAAGCTGGCCCGTCAGCGCGACATGCCCCGCGGCGGCGAGAATAAGCACCGCGATTCGGCCCTCTCCTCCGACCACCGGAATCGGCGTAGCAAGATTGACCGCCAGCAAGAGCGCGACGATTCCCATCGCATAGCCGGCGGGGATCCACCAGATCGCCCGGCGGTCCCACGCCGCGGCGGCCAGCACCAGGCCAAGGATCAAGACCTCCAAAACGGCCGCGATTTTGTCGCCTGGCGTTTCCCACCACGAAACCGGAATGAGCAGCAGCGCGTGGAAGAAACCACTGGCCCCGATCGCGGCCAGGATCACCGCCGCATGAACGCGCGGCCCCGCCCAGCGCGGGTCGAGCGATTCGGTGCGGCTCCGTTGCCAGCGAACTTCCATCGCCAGCCAAAAGCCGGCGGCGAGCAGGTTGGCGATGGCGAGCACGTCGAACATCGCGAGCGGCGGCGCGCTCCCAAACCACAGACTCCACCAGGGCCAAACCGCCGGAGCGGCCAGCATCAGGATGGTCGCCAATCCCACCAATGCCACCGATAGCCACGCATAGGGCTGACTACGACGCGAAAGGCCCAGCACGGCGGCAAGGAATGCCGCTCCGGCCGAAGTGGCGAGCGACCACCAAGGTTGGGCGGGATCGGAACCGTTGCCGCGAATGGCCAAAGTGGCGAGCAGCAGCAAGACTGCCAAGACCGACAAGTGATTTGGCCGCCAGCGAGCTAGGCGCTGACGTGCTGGTTCGCTAAGGGAGTTCGCCTGACAACTTGCCGCCATCACGCCCAGCAGGCCGACCGCCAGCCAACCCGCTTCGACAACGTGATAGGCGACCCAGCGGCCGCCGGGATCGAGGTAGTTTGCCGACGCAGCGATGAGCGGAACGAGGCCCATGCCGAGCCAGAGGGAGATGTCTCCCAGTCCTCGAATTTTCCGGGACCGGAAGTGCCAGATCGCCGCCGCGCTCGCGAGGCCGATCGCCAGGTAGCTGAGCGTGCTTCCCAGGACGGGTAGCACTCCCTGGATCCCGCCCGGATCGGTGAAGATCAGCCAGGCGGCGAGAACGGCGAGGCCGCCCCCCGTGAGCGCGGCCAAGGTCAGCTGGATATCGAGCAGCAGCCGGGTGGTGGTCGGG
Source organism: Pirellulaceae bacterium (assembly GCA_033762315.1). Taxonomy (GTDB): domain Bacteria; phylum Planctomycetota; class Planctomycetia; order Pirellulales; family Pirellulaceae; genus CAYLLN01. Next base: position 7,431 of record JANRLS010000155.1, on the reverse strand, counting down.
TCTTCTCGGCGAGCCTCGGCCCCGTCGGCGGGAGTGATCCACCGCCCGAGGGAGAGCCATACCAAAGCGAAGGCTCCCGCCGCGAGCGAATTCCATTGCAGCCACTCCACGCCCCGCACGATCGCTGGCTGCGAGGGGGGAGTGTTGGCATACAGGAGAAACGCGAGGTTGATCGCTAGCTGAAAAACGCCGGAACCCGCCAGGGCAAACGCGGCCCGGCGCTCGCGAATCGCGTAGGCCAGAAAAATCGCGACGAGGGCCAAGAGCGGCCCTGCATAGGAGGTAGTGGGGCCGAGTAAGGCGAAAATCGTGTCGCTGGCGGGGCCACGCGGCACCCGCCCGGCCACGCCTTGCTCGACGGCGAGAATCGTCAGAATCAGCACCGGCAAGCCCCCGAGCAGCAGCGGCTGGCCGCCAATCCAGTTGACCAAATCGGGGGGGAGCTTGCTCCAGCGAAGCCAGGGAAGCCGCTTGGCCCCGCGCCAGAGCTGGTTTCGCAGCAGGAACGGCATCGCCCACAGCACGGCGTAGATCGCGGCCCACCAGCGGGCGGCCGAGGCGACGCTGTTGGCACCATGCCACATTTGGGCGAGGGTCCAAATCGCGGCGAATGTAATCACACCCGGCGCGACAAGCCCCGCGACCGTCACCCGTTCCCACAGCGAAACGAGCACCGCGCATAGCAGCGCGACCAGCAAGAGCTGCGAGCGGCGATCCACCCCAAACGGATCGGCGGTCGGTAGGGCGTGATTGGGGGCCGCGGGCAGAACGAAACCGAGCTCCCAGCCGATATCGCGCACCGAGCCGGCCGATTCCAGCACGGGAATTGTCAATACCGCCACCGCGAGAAGCATCTGATCGATCCCTGGCCAAGGGGGATGAATCAGCGGCCGCAGCTGGTCGCTTCGGTCCGCGAAGCGACGAGCGACGCTCCACGCCACACCCCACCCCGCGATGAGCAAGAGCTGCGACTGCACATGCGGTTCGGAAACGAGCCACCCCGCGCCGAGCCTTTCGTACCACAGGCCGGCGACGAGCATTGCCGGAGCAAAGCCCAGCATCACTTGCAATCCATTCACGGCCCACGGCCAGCGCTGGGCGACCGCCAACAAGCCCCACGCTACGGCCGCCACGAGGGCATAGCCCGCGTGCCAGCGGAATTCGCCGGTCCAGACATACACAATCATCGGCAGCACGAGGCAGAGTGAAATCGCCGAACCAATGGCCAGCGGAGTCGCCAGGAGACGTTGGTTGGGCAGACTCGCCGCGCGGGCAAAGTCGCTGGCCGAAGCACGCCAGCCGGAGCGCGTGGCGACGAGGGCGATTGCCGCCGTCAGTAATCCGTGGACAAGCGTGGCGGTAAAAATGCCCCGCTCGGGCAAGAGGTGCGCGAGTGCCAGCCAGCCCTGAATCGTGCCATTGAAGTCGGTCGCTTGAACGAGGGCTCCCCAGAGCAAAAACGAGCCGACACCGGCAACTGCTGGCCAGGGAGTTTTCGGTGCGGCTACCAGAAGCAAAACCGCGTAAAGCAGCAAAATCGGCGCGGCGAGGTCGCGGTCAAGCGGAAAACCGAGCGACGGTATGAATCCCGCGAAGATGGCGATCAAGAGGCTGACCAGCGCCAAAACGCCCGCGCCGCCGACATAGACGAGGCCGTCTTCCGCCAGATTGCGTCGGCGTAGTCGCAAACCAACCGCGGCGGCGAGGCCCGCCATCAGCGTCAGCACCAGACTGCTGCGGGCCATGAGCGCGGAGCGGACAATGTCGTGATCAAGGTGCGTCCGGTCGGCAAAGCGACCTTGAAATAGATGCAGGCCAATCAGGGCGGCGATCGCCAGGCAGGCAATAGCGGGAGCGTGCAGCAGCGCCAAGCGCGAGGCGAGTGCCAGACCGACGAGCAACGCCGCGTTGAGCAGCGCCACCGCCAGCAGCAATTCCGGCTCGGGCCAGGCCGCGACGACCAAGAGCAACAGCAGCAAACCGCCCCCGACGAGAATCGCCGTGCCGGCGGTTTGCATGGTCGCCAGGCGTTTGCCCGTCGCCCGATGATGAATCAAGAGGCCCAACGCCAGAATCGCCGCCGCCCCCAGGCTAAGGGCGGGGCTAAGCTGACCGAGGACGTGCCAGCGGTCGTGCGCCCGCACGAAGAGTAGCGCCAGCGGAGCGAGGAGGGCGAAGGTTGCGATGCCGAGTACCAAGAAGACCTGGCTCCCCCGGCCGTGCGAGAGCCTTGTCCAGTCGCGCGCCCGCCACAATTGCCCTCCGGTCGCCACCAAAAAGCAAGCCAGCGGCAGGCCGGCGATCAGTTGCAGGCCCCAAAATTGCAGGGCGAAGACGTTGGTCCGCTGAATGACGATTTGCGACAGCGACGCTCCGAGCACCCCAATCGCCAGCCGCCATTTTGCCTCTCCCACCAGCTCGCGACTGGCGGAATGCGACACCCAGCCGAAAATGCCCGCCCCCATCGCCACCGCCAGCAAAAAGAGCGGATCGGTGGAGGGCCGCTGGCTTTCGCCGCTGCCGGACATCACCACCGCCGCGCTAAAGGTCAGCGGCACGAGCAGCAGCGAAATGATCAGAATCACCCGGCTGACGGCTTGCAGATTCCAGCGGCGAAGGGTGTACATCCCCGCGCCATGAAAGGCCACGGTGAACAGCGTGAACAGGAACGCGGGAAAGTAGGGAATCGATTGCAGCGTGGCCCGCAGGCTGATGACGAGCCCCACCGCACTGGTGACGATCAGCAAAGCCGCCAGGATTTCCCCCCAGCGGATGTTGCTCTCTTCCATGAAGCTCTGCAGCACGTCGGCCAACGTGCGGGCCGGCTTGAGCGGGGCCGGCGGCGGGATCACCGCGACGTGTGGCGGCGTGGGATCGAGCGGATGCTGGGCCGTGGGCGGAGCGACAAATGGACTGCTGGCGGCGGGAGCGAAGGGATTTTCCGGGGGGGTGGCGGGGGGCCGAACAACGGGGGGCTTGCGCGGTGCTGCTGGCGCGGTCTCTGTCGGCTGGACCGGCTCCACCACGAGAGCATCGAGGGGCTCGTTGGCCGTGGACGAAGCGGCAGCGACTGGCGCGCGAATTGTCGGCTCGAAAACTGCTGGTGCCGTTGGCAGCGGCGGCGGCGCGAGCGGCGCGTTCGGGGTAGGAGTAGGGCTGAGCTGCGCATCGAGCGCGGCAAAGTCCGAGCGCTGGGGAGCCAGCCGCTGCAATTCGACTTGAATCGGCGCAAGGATCGCCTCGTACTGCTCCTGGGTGATTGCCTTCGCATCGACGAGTCGCCGCATTTGCCGGGCGGTAGTTTTGAGTTCCTCGCGTAGTGTCGCGCCCGGCGCGACATGCGGCACCGCCCCGCAATTCGTGCAGCGACCGCCGTTCATTCCCAGCCGCGAGCCGCACTGGGGACAGGGGACGTTGGCTGGCTTGCGAGAGTCGCCGGAGGAATCGAGCGACTTCACGACCGACGCAATCGCCACCCAGATGCCGTGGCCGACTACGGTCATCACCACCAGGCCAAAGCCGCACCCGCAGAGGAGACCCAGGATTTCGCTTCCCATCGGTTGCCTGGCGGGCGAAGACAAGTCCGAACAAGCCGGGGGGCGAATTCCACCCCAGAACTGGCCCTAGCTTAGTCGAAAGCCGGCGGAAAAGTCGAATTGGTCGGCATTTTATCGCTCGGCGGCCCCCCGAAAGACCGTCGCGGCATACAATGCGGGGGTTGCCGATTGCCGGCTGGGGAGCCTGCCGGTCCGCGTGGAAGGAGCGTTTGCATGAACCGGGGACTAGCGATTGGGTCGATCTTGGGCGTGGTGGGGCTGCTGCTTTTGCCGGGCGTGACGCGGGCCCGCGTCGATGGCGAGGCGCTCGTGGGCCGGCCGTTTGGGGTCGGGCGGGTGACGATTCCCGCGGCCGATGCGGGGGCTGGTCTCGGCCAGGTGCTGATTCAGGAAAAAGGGGGCCGGGTCTTCTATCCGGTAACTTCCTCGGGCGTGCTGGGCCGGCTGATCGGGCAATTCCTGGGAGGCTCCGGCAGCCAACCCGCGACGGGAGCGACGGTCCATTTCCTGTTTCGCGGCACGGAGCCGCTGCAGATCACGGTGTTTACACCGCAGGCGCAAACGATCACCTTGCAGCCGCAAACGGGGAACCAGCGGCAATTCGACCGGCAGCTTGAGGGTTGGTGGCGCGAATACAGCGCGGCGATTCGCAAGCAGCAAGAGGCGAGCGATCATCCCCCGCTGGTGAATGACTACCTGCAATCGATGCTCTCGCAGCGGCTCGGGCTGTCGGCCCCGCTGATCGAGCGGCTGACGAAGAACGACCAGCCGACGGTACAGACGGTCCGTTCGCTGGAGCTGCTCACCGGCGTCGAACGGCTCCGCAGCGAGACGCTCCGCGGCACGATGCTGGGGCGGGGAGATTTCGGCCAGCCCGCCGACCAGCCGTTGCCGGAGGGAATCACCTGGTCGGCCCCCGCCGTCCCCGCCAACTTGCCGGCGGTCGAGATTGAGGAACTAGCCCGCCAAGTGCCGGCCGAGTGCTTTTATGTCCGCTTTGGCAAATTCGCCAACTATTTGTGGATGAACAAGCTGCTGGAAGAGCACGGCGGCGACATCGGCAGCATGGTGACGCTGCGCAGCTATGCCGCCCCGCTGAATAAGCGCACGCAGCAGCAGCTCGCGCTAGAGCAAAACGTGCTGGCCGATTTGTTGGGGCCGCAGGTCGTCGCCGATGTGGCGATCATCGGCCGCGACACGTTCGGCAAAGAGGGGGCCGCGCTGGGGATTCTGTTCGAGGCGAAGAACGAGGTGCTGGGCCTCGACATCGCCGGCCAGCGCAAAAAGGCTCTCGCGCGAGAAAAGGCCAACGGGGCGAAAGAAGAAAAGCTGCAACTAGCCGGCCGCGAAGTGTCGTTCATTTCCACTCCCGATAACCGCTTGCGGTCGTTTCACGCCTTCGCCGAGCCGTATCACCTGGTCACTACGTCGCGGGCCATCGCCGAGCGATTCTTGGAGGTGCAAGGGGGAGCCGGGTCGCTGGGGGAATCGGCCGAGTTCCGGTTTGCCCGGCAGGTGATGCCCGTGACGCGCGACGACACGATTTTCGTCTATTTTTCGTCCGCGTTCTTCGCGGGGCTGATGAGCCCGCAATATCAGATCGAGCTCGAACGGCGGATGAAATCCGTAACTGACATGGAGCTGCTCATGCTCGCTCGGCTCGCCGCGGCGGGAGAGGGGGTTCGCGGGGAAACGTTTGAAGACCTGAGCGAAGCGGGCCTTTTGCCCCGCGGCTTTGGCCGCCGACCCGATGGCAGCGGACCGGCGATTGCCGGCGACGAGCTGATCGATTCGCTCCGCGGAGCGCGGGGCTTTTTCACGCCGATCCCCGATGTGCCGATGGCCGGCGTCACGCGCGAGGAGGCGGCCCGCATTGCCACGCTGAACGAATCGCTGGCCCGCGACTGGCGGCGCATGGACCCGCTGATCGTCGGCATCAAGCGGTATGCCTTGGATGACAAGAACCGCGAACGAGTCGTGATCGATGGCGAGCTGGCTCCGCTCGATCAGTCGAAATATGGTTGGCTGCTTTCGATTCTCGGCCCGCCGACGAAGCAAATGGTGACCCCCGCCGCCGGAGACATTGTCTCGGCCCAGATTTCGGCCCGCGGCGGTTTGCTGTTGCCGTCGGTGCCGCCGCACTATTTGTTTTTGGGGATTCAAGATGTCGCGCCGCTCGCCGGCGGTCGGCCGGGCGGGCTTTTGGAAACGCTGCAACTGATTAAGTCCACGCCGGGCTATCTCGGCGGCTGGCCGAAGCCGGGATTTCTCGACATTCTGCCGTTCAATCTCGGTGGCAGCGTCCCCGACGCCAACGGCTTCTCGCGGCTGCCGTTTGGTTTGTGGCGTCGGCAAGGGGCGGGGTTTTCGGTGTTGTCGTTCGATCCGGATTTGCTCGCTCGGGTGACGCCGCAGCTGCGCGTGGTCGATTCCGAGACCGAGGCGCAGATTCGCGTGCATGTGGGAGATTTCGCCGAGGCCCAATCGAAGCCGTGGATCAACAATTTATATTACGGCCGGGCCGTGGCCGCGTCGGCGGGGAACGTGCGGCTCATGCATCAGCTCAACCAGCAACTGCACGTGCCGATGGCGGACGCCCGCGAAGTGTCCGAAAAACTGCTCGACGCGACGCTGATTTGCCCGCTGGGAGGTGAGTTCGAGCGCGTCGAGGAAGTGGGGGGCTCGCAAGTCTGGCAATCAACCGCCTGGGATGGTCGCGATTTGACCGGCCCCGCGCCGGCCGACTTCGAGGCCCCGCTGCTTAAGTGGTTTCGGGGTGCCGACGCGCACCTGCTAAAGCTCGACGACCGGATCGTCGCCCATCTGGAGCTCGACCTGGAGCGGCATCCGGCCGAAGCGAAGGTGAAGCTTCCCAATTTCTTCGACTTTTTCGGTAGCGGCGGGCAAAAGGCCCTCAAGCCGAAAGACAAGCCCAAGGACGCCGCCGAGCTTCCTCCGCCTCTGCCTCCCGTTGCCGAGCCGCCGAAGGTGGAACTGCCGATGATCGAGCTTCCGGGCGTGCCGCCGACTCCCGCTCCCAAAGCCAAGCCGGGCGATCGATAGACCCAGCGATTCGCCGACCCGCTACTTTTTCGCAAATTCCAGCGTCCCCCACAGGCTGGGGTCGTCGGCGAACGGCAGTTCCGGGCCGACAGTGAAGGTTTGCATGCCGCGCTCCCGGTCGCTCACCGCGTAGCTGAAGCCCATTGCCGGCTGATCGGCGGGGCTATAGCCCGTCAGTGCCGATGCCGGAATGAATGCCGTCAAGGCGTAGCCGTCTCTGGTCATCGCGGCCTGGACGACGAGCGCGCCGCGTTCGATCTCGCGGGGGCTTTCCTTGGCCCGATTGATGGCCAAGAGGGCGGCGACCGGCTCGTCGAGCTTGCGACCCGATCCGCAAGGAAGAAACACGAACCGGTGGCAGAACCGGCCGGCGCGGTGGATGTTTTGCGTGTTGCGGGTGTCGATCCAGAGCTGCACGCCGTCGCTATCCTCGATTTTGGAATCGCGACACCACGGCGGCTGCGACTTGCCCGCGACCCGCACCAAGAGCGCCAGCCCCGTCTCGCACCACCCCAGGCGCACGTCGGCATAGGACGGCTTTCCCTCCAACTCCGCAAAGCACGGCAAACGGTACTTTTCCGAGAGGGTGATTGATTTACTGGCCGCCAGCCCTTCCGCGTAGTGGCACGGAGCGGCGAAGCGGAAGAGCATGGTGGGGGCTAATAGTTGGTCAGTCATTACTTCCCATTGAGTGTCGCGAGGTGTTCCCGCAAAAATTTCCCTAACTCTCCACGGTGCAAATGCTCTTCGGCGACAAATTGCAGGCGGACCACGTCGCGGTCGGTGCGGCTATCGTCGAGATCGCGGTCGG
>JANRLS010000154.1:0-3997 GCA_033762315.1 Pirellulaceae bacterium | reverse complement strand
TCGAGGGGCATCCCAGCCGCGAATACCGCAGCACGGTCTGGCCGCGGCTGAAGAAACGTTACGGCGGCCCGGCCATGACGAGCGGCCCGTTTGGACACGGACAATAAGAACTTAGGATTTCAGATTCGCACGGACGCGACCCATGCATAAGACATCTCTCATCACCGCAAGTCTGCTGACTCTTCTAAGTCTTGCCGGCTGCCATCATGGCAACGACTGCGATACCGGCGGCTGGTGGGGCAAGAAGAACCAGAACTTGCCGCAGGTCGATCGGCCGTTCCCGATCGGCCAGGTGACCGATTCGTTCTGGGAGACACAGCAGACGAATGCGGAAGCAGCGGATTTCATCTTCTACGACCACGAATTCCGCGGGAACACGGCGGAGCTTGCCCCTGGCGCGAAGAAGCATCTGGAGCAAGTCGCGCTGCGGCTGGAGCACGTGCCCTTCCCGATCGTGATCGAGCAATCGCCGCACAACAAACAGCCGGAAGTCGATCAGGCCCGCCGCCGTACGGTCGTCGAGCAACTCGCGCGGATCGGCGTGGTCAATGCCGAGGAGCGGGTCGTCGTAGCGGAGGCCTTCCCCGAAGGACTCACCGCCCAGGAAGCGGAAGACTCCTACTACGGCGGCGTTCTCACCAACGGCTTCAGTGGCGGCGTCGGCCGCCGCTTCGGCGGCTACGGCGGCGTGTATCGGTAGGTAAGCATGAGGGAGGGCGAAGCTGCTTGCCGGCCGACCCAGCGGCCACCGCGAGAGCCTCGCCCTCCCCGAGCGCGACGCCTGAATACGACGGACTATTTCTTCCGCAGCTCGTCCACTTCTTTACGCAACTCCTTGAGCTCGCTGGTCAACTCGTCGAGCTTCTCGGCGAGTTGCTTGAACTGCGGCTCCGCGCGAAAGGGTTGAATCTGGACTCGCGCCATTGGCGGCGTGGGAATAGGTGGAACGGCTGGCACGCCGGGGACTGCGGCGATCGCCGGGGCGGTCCAAGTAATGCGGAAAGGGTTCCCTCCGCCGACCATTGGCTGTACATGCACGCGAATGTCCTCCGGCAGGTCGCTCAGCTTGTCGGCGGCGACTTCCCACTCTTGGTCGTCTCGTTTGACATAGACCTTCGCCGGCTGGTTCCCCTCCTTCGTGATCCGCACGGTCAAATTCTTGGGAAATTCAACCTTCTTCAGCACATCGCCAACCACCACGCCCGGATGAGCAAACCAGCCGCGCACCGGCTCATTACCGATTTTTGAGCGGAACTCGTCGAGCGTCTTCTGCAACTGCTCGAATAGCTCCCGCCCTTCGTCTGCTTGAATCGCCCGCTCGACCAGGCGCTCCCGCTCGCGAGCTGACCGTTGCGCCGGCGCAACGGGACGCTTGGTCGGCGTCGCTTTGAAGGTCATTTCTTTACCGCCACGAATCACCGTGAAGATCAACTCCTGGTCCTTCGATTCGTTCACCACTTTCATCAGGTCGACATGGGCCGCCAGCGGCATGTCGCCGGCTTTAGTCAGAATGTCGTGCGGCTTGAGGCCGGCTTTGGCGGCTGGGCTGTCGGGAACCACGTTCTCAATGACCAATCCTTGCTTCAGGCCGAGTTGCTCTTTGACGAGCTCTGTCAACTCTCCTAGCTCCAGGCCGATCCAATATTCTCCCGCCCCCGCTTCGGCTTCGTCCGCCACCGTCTCTTCGCGGATGAATAAGACCTTCGGCTGACCATCGCCTGTGTCGCCGGCAACCACCTTGATGCGCGCCGGCTGCTCGGCGAGTGCCGTGCTTCCCGCGAGTGCCGCTGTGGTCAACGCCACGCTCGAAATGTTCCGCAGCCAACCGTGAATTACCATCGCCTCAGCCCTTTGTTGAAGAGAAACAACCCCGAACTCCCGGCAACTTCCGTGTGCCGTGATTTATCAGATGGCACACCGCGCGTGCCGGTCCGTGCTCAATAAGCCCGCCGACTGACGGGAGTAATTTCGATGCCATCGACGGGAATCACCGCCTGCCGGCCGTCGTCGAGCGTGACCGGGACATACTGTCGCTGACGGTCGATCCGGTGGCCGCGACGTTCGATCTCGGCCAGCACCGAAGGGGGAATCGCCGGCTGATCTTGGGAAAGCCACGCGGCCAGATCGTCGGTCATTTCATAAACGGGAAGCTCGCTCGTCTCGGTGGCGGGAGCGCCTGGCCGATCGACCACTAGCTTGACGCTGCCGACGGGAACGACAGTTCCCGGCCGGGCCTCGACAACCTTGGGACTCGGCCGAGGGGCCGTCGGCGGATCGGCGGCAGTCTGCTCGGGAGCGACCAGACCAGCCACCGGCGATGGCCGATCCGTCGCCAGCCAGGCTGGCAGATAGACCCCCAGCCCGAATGCCACCAAAAACGACGCCGCCATCGCCAGCGGCAGCAGCCAGCGTGTCGTGGCGGGGCGAGCGTTTGTCGCCAGCTGTTGGGTAGCAGCAGGAGCGGTCTCCAGCGGCGAACCTCCAGCGCGCAGCGCGCCGAGTTCACGCCGCAAAGCCTGCGCTTCGAGGAACGCCAGCGCACAGCGCCGCCAGCCCCCCGGCTCGTCGTCCAGTGTGGCTAGAAGCGACCGATACTCGGACGGCGAAAGCTCGCCATCGACCAGCCGGTCGAATCGAGAGTCGTCGTCCAATCGCTCGGTATTTCGCAATTTCCCGCTCATGACGCAGTTTCCACAACTTCCAATGCCGCCAGCTCTTCGCGCAACCGCCGCCGGGCCCGATGTAGCCGAGCCTCGACCGCAGCATGCGACACCCCCAAGTGGGCGGCGATTTGGTGATAGTTCCAGTCTTCGGTGTATTTCAGCAGCAGCATTTCGGCATCGCGCGGGGGCAAGCGGCCAAGAGCCTGACGGACTTGCGCCCGGCGTTCCTCGGCGAGCAGCCACCCCAGCGGATCGAGCACTCGGCCCGGTCCCACGCAACCGGCTTGCGCTTGCTCGGCAAAGGCCCCCAGCAGCTTGCGCCGCCGGCCGCACTTGCGGCGATACAAGAGCGCTTGCCGTACCGCCAAACGATAAAGCCACGGGGCAACTTTGCTGGCGTCCGCCAAGGGTGCCGCCTGCCGCACCGCGGCCAACGCCACCTCTTGCAGCACTTCGTCCGCCGCTTGCGGCTCGCGCAGACGAGCCAGCACGATGGTTCGGAGCCATCGCTCGTGCTCGGCCAAGGCGGCCTGCCAGTCGATCGGCGGCGGATTCATGCTGCGGGCACCTTCCAAAGCCCCCCCTTCGTCGCTCCATCAGAGGAATATGTTTCCGCGGGCACGCGAATCTTGCGGGAAAATCACGGCCGCGCCACAAGTGCTTGGCCTGCAATCACTTGCGGACTATCGCAAGCGCCCGCCGACAGGCTCGGTTGGCTGGACGCCCGGAGTTCTTCGGCCCATAATCGGGCACCAATTCGGCCACTCCTTTCTCTACCGGGAGACGCACCATGCGTCGGATTTGCACCGCCACCGCGTGGGCTACAATCGCTGGTTTCCTGTGCCATGGTCTGGCATTCGCCGCCCAGGCCGCCACTCCCTCGCCAACCACGATGAACATCACCAAGCAGCCTTACGGTCAGACCAAAGACGGCCAGCCCGTCGATCTTTATACCTGCACCAACTCGAAGGGGCTGGTCGTCAAGCTGACGAACTATGGCGCGACCGTGGTCCGCGTCGAAACCCCGGACCGCACCGGCAAGCTGGCCAACATCACGCTCGGCTTTCCCTCACTCGATGGCTATCTGCAGCGGCATCCGTATTTCGGCTCGACGGTCGGCCGCTATGGCAATCGCATCGCCGGCGGCAAGTTCAAGCTGGATGGGCAAGAGTACAGTATGGCCACGAACAACGGTTCGAATCACCTGCATGGCGGCATCAAGGGATTCGACGCGGTCGTGTGGCGGGCCGATGAAGTGAGAACGGCGGAGAGCGTCGGCGTGAAGTTCAGCCACCGCAGCCCCGATGGCGACGAAGGGTATCCCGGCACCCTCG
>JANRLS010000153.1:0-20197 GCA_033762315.1 Pirellulaceae bacterium | reverse complement strand
ACCACGAACAGCACCGGCAGCCTAAAAACTTGCGGATTGACATGCCCCCCCACCAGATGATCGACCCACGTGGGAAGCGAGAAGATCTCGGGATTCTCGCTCATCGGCAGCTCGAAAATGTGCCCCAGATGGGCCATCATTTTCGTGCTCTGGCTGATGGTCAAGATATTCGCCCAGTGGATGAAATTCAGCCCCCGCGCGTTGAGGGCCGGAACATAGAGAAAGACGAGGGAAACAACGAGATAAACGCCCAGCGACGCCAGTGTCGCCCGCCGCGTTTCACGAACCAAAAGCAACGTCGGCAAAAAGAGCGCCACCACAGGCTTGCTGAAGAATGCGGCCAGGAGGCCCGCCGCGATCAGCCATTCGGCGCGGCGGCAAGCCGGTCCATCTTCGGACTGCAGTTGCCAGATGCCCGCGAAGATGAGCGCCATCGCCAGCACGGTGAAAATGTGCATTTGCCCGATGAAGAGCATGAGATAAATCGCAGGACCGAAAAACAGGCTGGCGAACATGATCCGCCCGGTCAGCCGGTCTTTCGCCAGTCTCGCCAGCAACCAGCCGCTGAATGCGAGCAGCGCCAGCGAAAAGGCGACGAACGTGAGGTACGACCACGCCGGCGGGAGCTGGCGTGTCCAGCTCCCCACGACCACAGCTAGAACGGGGTGATACGGATACCAGGTGGCAGTGGGCCGAGGGCCAAATTGGGAGGCCGCCGTGTCGTAAATGCTTTCGCCCGCGAGCAGATTTTCCCACGCCCGCGGGACCGAGAAAAAGTCGAGTCCCCATGCTCCGTGCCAGCTGCCGATAACGAAGCGGTTGAGAAAGCCCCAATAGAGGGAGGCGAGCATCACGCCAATCCACGCCAGCGTCAGCCAAGGGAGAGCGACCGCCAGCCGGTCGCGCCAGTTCGCCGAGCCGGAGGTCTCAATCATGGGTCCAGAGAGCAGGCCATCAGCCTGCTACCGTCTCGGAAGGGGGGTATTTGCATGACCGGGATGAGTTTCTAAGGTCGCCGTTGTCAGTTCAGATTAGGCGAAGATTCATCGAGAATCGGATGAAGGAAGGGTGGCGGCGCTCCCTTGGTGGTCGGCGAGATTCTTGGTCCCAGGTCCAATCCGCTACCAAATTCCGGTCCGCGATGGGGTTTCTGGGGACCATTCCTCGGTCTCGTGTGGAGTTGGCATCCTCAGCGAACAAACTAACCCTCCATGAAGAAACTCCCCCTCACCCTCGGTTTGCTACTCCTTCCGTCCCTCGTCTGGGCTGGCCACTCTCGGTTCCCTTATTTCGACGGCGGGCAATCGGCCGATGGGCGGTTCGTCGTCACCGCCGAGCGGGTCGAACTTCCCTCCGCGGGCAAGCGCCAGCCGACTGGCTACGAATGGCGATTTACCTGGCGCGATAAACAGACGGGCGAAACGCGCAGCGGCCTGCTCGTGGGTCTAACCAGCGGCACGGACGCGGTCTTCGATCCGGTACACGCCCACACGTTTGTTGCCCCCGATGGCGAGTCGTTCGCGGTCTGGAATCCGCATGTTTGCGCCGCAACCGACCCGCCGAAACAAAAGTTCCCAGCCGACCTCGCTGCTGCCGATGCCCGCGATTGGACCGGGTTTTCCCATCGGCTGGTGGTCTATCGCAAAACGGGCGAAATCATCGCGCGGCTCGATTTGAAGCATTTTCTCGCCGAGGACGATTGGCGGTGGCTCTTTTGCTACGGCAGGCAGGTCTATTGGCAGGCCAATTTCGCAGGGCTGACGCGCGACAATGCCCCCCGCGTCGGCTATGCCCTGTATCAAATCAGCCCCGACTACACCGTGCTCGAAACGCTCGTCGGGGCGACTGCCGAAGCGGCGCATCAAGCCCGGGAAAAGGGAATCACGCCCCCCGCTCCGCGCCTCGTGCGAGTCAACCTGCTCGACGGCCAGTTGCTCGACCCGACCGCCGAACTTCCGCCCGAAAAAACTCCCGGCCGGCCGTTTATCGGCGAATTATCGAAGCGGGGCGAAGGGGGGCAGGCCAGCTATCTCGCCAGCCTCGACCCGGTCCGCATCGCCGGCTCGTATGCCGACGATAAGGCTCAATCCAAAGTTCCTCCGCCAGCGGAACCGATCGCCAAGCAGCCCGCACTCGTTGCGCCAGCGGCTCCCAAGTTTTTGCCTGCTCGGCTAATTCAAGATGGCTTCGCCAAGCTCGATACGCCCACCTGGCTCGTCGAGCGACAGTGGCTCGTCTTCACCGATCTCGACCAGGGAAAGCAGTTCAAGCTGATCGGCGATAAGGAGGTCTCCGAGATCGGCCCCGGCGGTCGGGGCAAAGTGGCGGCTGACGGCAAAACCTGGGTCGGCATCGCGGGGGATAGCCTGGTGCGATGGGACTTTAGCGAGACCAAGCCGGTGCAATTGCGGGCAGCGCCGTCACTCAACGACATCGCCATCGACGCCCCAGCGGGCCGGGCCTATTTCACCACGCTCAAAGACCCCGAGAAGGGGCGACTGACCCTCGTCAATCTCCAGGACGGAGCCGCCGCCGTCGTCTGGGATCGCGAGCAAGAAAGCTCGCTCGTCAATCCCAACGGCGTCGCCCTTTCGCCCGATGGCCAGTTGCTCTATGTCGGCATCAGCAGCTATGCCAACCGCAAGTTATCGGGCATTTATCGCTTTCCCGTGCTGCCCGATGGCTCGCTCGACGTACCCACCGGCAAGCAATCCAAGTGGTATGCCGCCAATGGGCCGGATGGCCTCGCGGTCGATCCGGCGGGCAATGTGTTTATCACCCTCGGTGGGAACGTGGTAATCGTCTCTTCCGAGGGGAAGAAAATCGGCGAGCTGAAAATCCCGCGCGGCAGTGGCACAAATCTATGCTTCGGCGGACCAAAACGAGACCGGCTTTATGTGACGACGTTCACCGCGCTCTACGTCTATGAATCCGCGCCGCGCTAAGGCCGCGCCCGAGCCGACGCCTGTCGGCGAAACGTCGTCGTCCGAATGCCCGCGCGATCGATCTCGAACCGAATGCAGCCATTCTCCGCCGTGTGAAAAACCTCGGCCCCTCGCGCCCGGTAGGAATCCTTGACCGCTTCGATGTCGGGAATGTCCTCGACATTGCGCCCCCCGCTGATAACGACCAGTTCCGGCGTGCTCCACAGGGCAAAACCCGCCGGGTCGCTCCGCCGGCTGCCATGATGCGGAGCCATGACAATGTCGCAATCGAGCGGATCCTCGGCGCAAACATCCTCCAGGCCGGGCGATTCCAAATCGCCGGTCAGCAACACGCGCCGCCCCGCATGTTCGACCAACAGCAAGATGCTGTTCGCGTTGTCGCTACCGATCACCCCTTTGCGTGGCGGATGCAGTACTTCGAGCCGCGTCCGCCCCACATCCAGCCGGTCGCCGGCGTGGATTGCCTTCAGCGGCACGCGAGCCGCCTCGATCGCGCGGCGCAGCTCATCGACGGCGGGCTGCGGACGCTCGAACATCACGGGTGAAACATAGACCGCTCCGACCGAAAAACGATCGAGCAGCTCGGGGACTCCGTTGAAATGGTCGGAATCGCCATGCGAAACGATGACCGCGTCGAGATGCGTGATGCCGCGCGACCAGAGAACGCTGGCCGCCGGCCGCGCCGCGCCAAGCGGCGAACCGAGCTTTCCCGCGTCGTACAGAATCGTCTCTCCGGTCGGCAATTCGACGAGACAACACACCCCGTGCCCGACGCTGACGAACGTGCAGGCAAGCGGACGCTCGTCCGGCCGGCGCGCATTGAGCGGCACCGCGAGCCACAACGCAGCTCCCGTCCAGGCCGCCAGCAAACCGGCCGACCAATACCACCTTGGTCGCCAGGCGGGCAGCACGCAGACGAGGGCCAAACCGGCGTAGAAGGTCGCAATCCACCAGGTCGGAGGCCCTGGCAGCCAGAAGTAGCTTCCCGGCCAGCCGCGGCAAAACTCGATGCACCCTTCCATGAAAGCTAGGTTCACATCGCACACCCAGCCGCAAATGGGCCCCAGCGGCGGCACCAGCGCGCCCACGATCAGCACCGCGAAACCGCCATAGAGGGCGAGCGTGATCGGCAGCCATATCAGCGTGTTGATGAACAGCGCCACGGGAGAAATGAGATTGTATTGCTTCCAAACAATCGGCAGCGAAATCAGCCAGATCACCGCGCCGGTGAGCCAGAGCCGCCACACATAGCCGCCGCAGAATCGCGCGGCGCGGGTTGGCCAGGGGCGAGTCGTGCGAATGAGGCGATCCAGCGGATCGGCACTGGGAGGGGGATTTATTAGCGGAGCAAACAGAATCATCACCGCCACCGCGAGGAAGGAAAGCTGTGGTCCCGCCATGAACAGGCTCGCTGGCTGATACGCCAGCACCACCAGCCCCGCGGCGGCCAGCGTGTTAAAGCCGAGTGCGATCCGGCCGGCTAACTGCGCGAGACACATCGCCACCACGAGCACCGTCGCCCGTAGTACCGGCGCTTGCAAATCAGTAAGCAGGGCGTAGGCAATCGTCAAGAAAATCGCGCCGACAAGAGCCCCACGGCGCGGCAACAGGCCCGTTCGCAGGATCGCCCAAAATCCCCACGCCAAGATGCCAACGTGCAGCCCGGAGATCGACAACACATGGATGGTTCCCGTCACCAGGAAGCCCTCGTTACGTTCGGGGTCGAGCTGTTCGCGAGCGCCAAGCAGAATCGCCGCGGCGAGGGTCGAGCGCCGCGGCCCCACCGTGCGCCGCAGAAGGGCGGTCCCCTGTTGGCGGATTTTGCTGAGCGCGAGGCGCGGCGACCACGGCGAGCCGCGCTCGACGACCGTCACGCTGTCGGGAAAGAGACCCCGCAAGCGGCACCACAGGCGACGACTTCGCTCGTAGGCGGCGTAGTTAAAATCGCCGGGATTCAGCGGTAGTTGCGGGCGACTGCCGAGGGCCATGATCCGAATGCGATCGCCGGCCCGCACTCCCAGCAAATGCCCATCGACATCCATCAAGGCCCAGCCGCTGGCGGGCCGCCAGGTTGGCCCGTCGCGAACGGCAGTGATCCACAGATAGACCTCGGTTTCGTCCCCTTTGGGAATCGTCCGCAGCGCCGTGGCGGTAGGGGCGGGAATCCACCGCGGCGAGGTGATGGCTAGCGCCTCGACCGCGATGGGGCGAATTTCCTCGCGCACCATCCGCCCGATCTCATCCTCGCGAAACAAATTCCACTGATCGTGCCCCCAACCGGCACCGGTCATTAACCAAGCCGCCAGCAAGCACGCCGATGCCAGCCGTTCGCACCTCGCAAGCCACAGCGGTAGCCACAGCGCGAGCGCCCCCAAGCCGGCCCCCAGCCACACCAGCGCCGGTTGCGGCCACCAGCGATCGACCGCGATTCCCACCGCCACCGCAATCAACAGCAGCAGCAGCGGGTGATAAACCCGTGCGCTGCTCTGCTGATTGGCGGCGGCTTTCATGTCGCAAGTCGCGAGGCGCGATTCACCAGGTTAGTAGCCCACCACTGCTCCGTCCTTGCGCGATTCGGTCGCTCCGTGCAGCACGCCGTTTTCCCAGTCGATCAAAATTCCCTGATATCCCCCAAAGCCGCCGCGCGAGCGAAACACCTGATGCCCCATTGCGCGAAGTTTGGCCACCACGCCGTCCGGCACGCCCGACTCGACCGAGACGCTGCCCACTCCCTGGCTCGGCTCACCCGTAGGCGAGGCGCTGCCGGAGTGCGAGACGCGCGGCGCGTCGCCGGCCGCCTGCACGTTCATGCCGAAGTCGAGCATGTTGACGAGAATTTGCACGTGCCCTTGGGCTTGCTGGTCGCCTCCCATCACGCCAAAGCAGAACCAGGGCCGGCCCGCCTTCGTAACCATCGCCGGGATGATCGTGTGAAACGGCCGCTTGTGCGGCTCCAAGCGATTGAGATGCGTTTCGTCGAGCGCAAACAGGCAGCCCCGGTTTTGCAGCACGAAGCCGACATCCCCCGGCACCACCTTCGACCCGAAGCCGTAATAATTGCTCTGAATCAGCGAGCAGCAATTGCGATCCTGATCGACCACGGTGAGATAAATCGTGTCAGCCCGGCCGAGCTTCGGATCGCCGGCCGGCACATCGGCCGCGGCCTTTGTCAGGTCGATGCGGGCGTTCTGGGCCGCGGCATAGCTTTTGGAAATCAGCTCCTTGACCGGCAAAGCGGCGAAATCGGGATCGGCATAGAACTTGGCCCGATCGGCAAAGGCCAGCTTTTTGGCCTCGACAAACAAATGCAGATGCTCGGCCGAATTGTGCCCCAGCTTCGCCAGGTCGTGCCGCTCCAGCACGTTGAGCATTTCGAGCGCTGCAATCCCCTGGCCATTCGGCGGCAGTTCCCACACGTCGTAGCCGCGGTAATTCGTCGAGACCGGCTCAATCCAGGTATCGGTGTGGTCGGCGAAGTCGGCCAGCGTGAAATAGCCCCCATTCGCCTCGCTGAAAGCCACGATTTTCTGGGCGATCAGGCCCTTATAGAAAGCATCGCGCCCCTCTTTCGCGATCAATCGCAGCGACGCGGCATATTGGGGGAGCTTCATCACCTCGCCCAGCCGTGGGGCTCGTTTGCCATCGACCAGCAGCGCGGCGGCCGAGGTGGGCCACTCGCCCAGCGACGATTCCCCCCCCCGCCAATAACCGGCAATCACTTCCGGCACCGGGCAGCCTTCTTCGGCGGTGGCGATCGCCGGTGCGAGCAAATTGGCGAGCGACTTCTTGCCAAAGCGGGCCCGCAAGGTTTCCCAGCCGCTGACGCAGCCCGGCACCGACCAACTGAGCGGGCCGGTATCGGGAATTTCCTTCATCCCTTTCGCGGAAAAGACCTGTCGATTGAGCTTGTAGGGGCTGCGTCCGCTGGCGTTCAGGCCATACAGCTTCTGCGTTTTGGCATCCCAATAAATCACGAATAAATCGCCGCCGATGCCACAGCTCATGGGCTCGACGACCGCCATCATGGCACTCGTCGCGATGGCCGCATCGGCCGCGTTTCCCCCCGCCTTGAGCACGTCGAGGCCGGCCTGCGCCGCCAGCGGGTGGCTCGTCGCCACCATGCCATGCTGGGCGATGACGACGCTGCGCCCTTGGTGCGGATCGCCGCCGCGGTCGTAGCCAAACGAGGTGCTGGTGGGTCGGAGCATGGCAAACACCGCGAAAAGCGGGAGCGCGAGCGAACCTCGGCGGGGCATGGAGCGTCTCCTGCGGGGGCGAATGCGTCTGAATTTAGCTGCTACGGCGGTGCCTTGCCAGCAGCGCGTGCCAGCAGAGCCGCCAAATCCGGCTCAACTGCCGGCGGCGCGGCGGTCGATACCACGGGATTAGCGTTCGGCCGCGCCGTGGCCGGAAAATGTTCAGGAGCGAGAGTCATGTCTGCTAGCGAGATCGCGGTGCTGTCGGTGAGTTGTCCCGGCGGCATGGCCCGGCAATTTCGGGTGCAAGTTCGAGACGTGACCCTTCCCAACCGCTGGCGGCAGATGGGTTCTTTCCGCAAGCTGAGCGACGCCCGCCGCCTGGCCGATCAACTGACGCACTCCGGCCTCCCCGCCCGTGTTGTCGATTGCCGCGCCCTGCCGACGGCGGCATGAGTGTTCCCGGCTCACCGCTCTCTTCGTGCAAGTCGCCCGTTCCCAGCCGATGCCTGCTGGTGCCAAGGAAGCGGCTATACTGGGTTGGTTGTTGGCGGCCGGAGAGGTTGACCATGCCGATTCACGATTGGTCGCGCGCCGAGGCGGGGATCTTCCATCATTTTCACCAGCGATGGATTTCCGAGCTTTCGGATCGCTTGAACGGTGGGGCCCTACCCAAGGGTTTCTTCGCTCTCTTGGAGCAATCCGCAGGGGGCGCGGTTCCAGATGTTTTGACGCTGGAGCGATTGCCGCCGGAAGCTGGGGATGATTCGGGGCCTGGTCTGGCTGTCGCCACGGCACCGCCGCAGACTCGTTACGTCATGTCGGCCGATCTTGAAATCTACGCCGCGAGAGCAGATTTGATCTCGATTCGACATCCGCTCGGCGAAGTGGTCGCGGTTCTGGAAGTCGTGTCACCTGGAAACAAAAGCAGTCGGCACGCTCTGCGAGCATTCGTCGAGAAGTCGCTCGCTTTGCTAAGTCGCGGAGTCCATCTACTGGTAGTGGATTTGTTGCCTCCCACCAAGCGCGATCCCAGGGGAATTCATGCGGCTATTTGGGAGGAGATTCAGGATCAAGAGTTTCTTCCGCCTGCCGACAAGCCATTAACTTTGGCGTCCTATGCGGCGGGGTTCGTCAAACGGGCCTATGTTGAGCCAGTGGCGGTGGGCGATGTCCTCCCCACGATGCCGCTGTTTCTTAGCCCGGAACTTCACATTCCCACGCCGCTCGAAGAGAGCTACATGCGAACCTGGTCGCTTTGCCCACCGCCGATGCGCGAGTTGTTGCAGCCCAAAAACTAACCAATCAACTCGCCAATCACCTTCCCATGCACGTCGGTCAGGCGGAAGTCGCGGCCGGCGTAGCGATAGGTGAGGCGGGTGTGGTCGAAGCCCATCAGGCGCAGAATCGTGGCGTGCAAGTCGTGGACATGCACGGGTTTCTCGACCGCTTTGAAGCCGAGCTCGTCGAGGTGCGAGCAGCGCGACGATGCAACGGCTGTGGTTAAGGGTGTTTCGTGGTAAGATACATGAACTGCCAACTTTTCGGAGCAGCACTCATCCATGAGCACTGTGGAAGCAATCTTCGAGGGGGGCGTGTTTCGGCCGCTTGCCGCCGTGTCGATTCCCGAGAGTCAGCGGGTGCGGTTGACCATTGAGCCGGCCGGTAGCGGCGAAATCGCCGCGTGGCTCCAGGCCGCGGACAAGCTCCAGGTGGAGATTATCGCCCGCAGCGGCATCCTGCCCGACAGCACGCCAGAGATCGCCAAGGATCGGCTAGGCCATGAGTGATTGGTGCGTCGATAGCGCCGTGGTCGCAAAATGGGTGCTGCCGGAATCCGATTCGAGCGTCGCTCGGCGCGTTCTCGTTGCTGTTACAGCCAGCGGCGGCAAGCTACTCGTGCTCGATCTGGCAATGATCGAGGTTGCCAACGCAATTCGGACTCGTCACCATCGAAAGCTCCTCACGCTGGCTGAAGCGCATCAAGCATTGTGGTTGCTGCAAAGCGCCGCCGTGCAGGTGGTGCCGGCGCTTCCGCTCTTGGCTGCCGCTTTTGAGATCGCCTTGCAATGCAACGTCGCGGATTACGACGCGATGTTCGTGGCCGTCGCCCGGCAATTCGCGATCGGCGGCGTTACCAGCGACGAGCCTCTCGTCCGGGCAGTTTCTGCTGCGTTTCCAGAAATCAAGTCACTCCAGACATGGTGAGCAACAGCGGCTCCGAAGGCGGAAGTACGCGCAGCTTCCGGCGATCCAAATAATGGAGTGTGAGATCGTACCTTGGCTGTTACCCAATCAACTCGCCAATCACCTTCCCATGCACGTCGGTCAGGCGGAAATCGCGGCCGGCGTAGCGATAGGTGAGGCGGGTGTGGTCGAAGCCCATCAGGCGGAGGATGGTGGCGTGCAGATCGTGAACGTGAACCGGCTTCTCGACCGCCTTGAAGCCGAACTCGTCGGTCGCGCCGTAGGTTTGGCCACCTTTCACGCCGCCGCCGGCCAGCCAGGTGGTGAAGCCCCAGTGGTTGTGGTCCCGGCCGTTGATCTTGCCGGAGTTGGCCCCGGCTTGGGGCAATTCGACGGTCGGTGTGCGGCCGAATTCGCCCCCCCAGATGATGAGCGTCTCGTCGAAGAGCCCCAGTCGCTTCAGGTCGGTGATCAAGGCCCCGATCGCCTGGTCGCATTGGCCAGCGAGCTTCCGATGGTTCACTTCGATGTCGTCGTGGTTGTCCCAGGGTTGCCCCTGGCCATGCCAAACCTGCACGAACCGCACCCCCCGCTCGATCAGGCGGCGGGCGATGAGAATCTGCCGGGCTTGCGTGCCGCTGCCATAGCTGTCGAGCACGTGCTTGGGCTCGCGGCTCACGTCGAAGGCTTCTGCTGCTTCGCGCTGCATGCGATAGGCCAGCTCAAAGCTGTGAATGCGGGCGTCGAGCGCGGGATCAAAGCCGCGTTCGGCCCGATGCTGCTGGTTGAGGGCCGCCAGCGCATCGAGCTGTCGCCGCTGCGCGGCGGGGGGGAGCCACTGGTTGCGGACGTTTTCGACCAGTTTGTCGATTTCGGCATGTTGCGTGTTAACGTACGTCCCCTGATAGACGCCCGGCAAAAATGCCGCCTGCCAGTTCTGCGTCTCCACAATCGGATAGCCGCCGGGGACCATCGCGATGAAGCCCGGCAGGTTGAGATTCTCCGTCCCCAGGCCGTAGGTGAGCCACGAGCCCATGCTCGGCCGCACGAGGCGCGATTCGCCGCAGTTCATCAGCATCAGCGACGGCTCGTGGTTCGGCACGTCGGCATGCATCGAGCGGATGACGGCGATGTCGTCGATATGCTTCGCAGTATTCGCGAATAGCTCGCTCACCTCGATGCCGCTCTCACCGTACTGCTGGAACTTGAACGGCGAAGGGAAGGCCGCCCCCGTTTTCCGCTCGGTCGCCAAATTGGGCATCGGCAGCGCTTGGCCCGCGTACTTTTGCAGGGCCGGCTTGGGATCGAATGTATCGACGTGGCTCGGCCCGCCGTTCAGGAACAGGTGAATGACCCGCTTGGCCTTGGCCGGAAAATGCGGCGCGCGCTCGGCCAAAGGATTCTGATAACTCCCCTCGGCATTGTCGGTCGCCGCCGAGAGAATGCCCCCATCGGCCATGACCCCGGCCATGCCCAGCAGGCCGAAGCCCAGACCCGCGCGGCTGAGGAGTTCTCGGCGGGAGAAAGGGGGACTCATGGTGATCGAGTTGGAAATCATCGGCCAATCCAGAAAACTACGTAATGAAATGTACCTGATTTTCGATCTCGTTCGGATGCAAACAATGGGCGGCCAACCTGAGTCGGTCGATCCACTCGCCAATTGCAAGGGGATACTGACGGCCATAAATAATTTCGGCGAAGGGCACGCCAGCACCTTGTCGCTTGGCCGCCTCCACCAAAAAAATCCTGATCCTGAGTCACGA
Organism: Pirellulaceae bacterium; assembly: GCA_033762315.1. GTDB lineage: Bacteria > Planctomycetota > Planctomycetia > Pirellulales > Pirellulaceae > CAYLLN01. The sequence continues at coordinate 9,106 of JANRLS010000153.1, read as the reverse complement.
GCACTCGGCCCAGGGCCGAAGCGCGGTCGAGCAGTTCCTGATCCGAAAGGCCATCGCTGCTATCTTCGACGGCGGTCAATACGTCGTAGCCATCGCGGCGTAACCCTGTCGTAATCGCGGAATGGATGTGCTTGTCCGTCCATGAACAGGCGCAGGCTCATGATTGCCGGGCCCGCTCACGAATCTTCTCGCCTAAATCGCGGTTTCGAGTCTCGGTCGCAGTTCCTCCTCCAGACGACATCCCGCCGCGATTTGCTGGTCGATTTCCTGCTGATGGTCATAGTAGTATGCCAAGGCGGCATGAATCTGTGCCAGGCTGAGGTGGGGATAGGCCTCTGATTTCAATATGTTCCGGCGTGTACCCTTGCGAACGCATCGTTTCGACGAGGTGCTGAACCTTGATCCTATGTCCAGCCAAATGGGCCACGCCCTGCTCGCTTATCGCGAGGTGCTCGACCGAAACCCGCGGAATCGTTGTCGTGTCAGTGGCCATGAGACTTCCTATTTCCTCATCAATCAATATACATCACCTCGCTCGTCAGTAGCAGCAATTGAGCGTACTGTTCCCAGGGGCTCAGCTTCGCGCCGCTCTCGCCCTGCGAGGCGGCAATAAATTGCCGGCCGATGACTTCTTCCGGCGCGGTGGGCAAGCGTTGCAGCACAAACTCATAGAGCGCGGCAATCCGCCGGCTGTCGTCGATGGTTTCATCTTGCGGCAGGCGGGCTGCGAGGGCTTTGGCCTGCTCGACGACGAGCGGTGAGTTCATCAAGAACAGAGCCTGTTGCGGGACGGTCGTGCGTGGCCGGCGAGGACTGCTTTGGTCGGGGCTGGCAATGTCGAACACGCGGAACAGGTTCGGCAAATCCTGCCGGTCGATATAGCCATAAACGGCCCTGCGTGGGGTGAATGGGACTGTCGTGAGCTCGACGGGCCGGCCTCCCATCCGCGAGTCGAGGCCGCTGCCGAGCGCGAGTAGCGTGTCGCGCATCGCCTCCAGTTCCAGCCGGCGGCGATGCATCCGCCACCAGAGGCGATTCTCGGAATCGACGGCCCGACAGTCGGGCCGGTCGGTGCTCGACTGTCGATAAGTCGCCGACTCGACCATCTCGCGATGCAGGGCTTTGAGCGACCAGTCGCTATCGAGCAAGCAGGTCGCCAGATGATCGACCAGTTCGGGATGCAGCGGACGGTCGCTCCGAATGCCGAAGTCGCTGGGCGAGAGCACTAGCGGCTCGCCGAAGTGATGCATCCAGAGGCGATTGGCGATGACGCGGCGGGTGAGCGGATTGTCGGGGGCGGTAATCGCGCGGGCCAGTTCCAGCCGGCCGCTGCCGTCGAGAAAGGGCTCGCGCTGGCTGCCGGCGAGAACCAGCAAAAACTGCCGCGGAACCGGCTTGCCGGGGCGGGCCGGATTTCCCCGAATCAGCACCTGAGGATTGTGAGGCTGGGGCTTATCGACGATGACCATCGCCCGCGGCGGGGCATTGGGCGAGAGGGCCTGATGCGAATCGATGGCCTTTTTCAGCTCGCCGTATTTGTTGTTGTCGGCGCGGTTCAAGTAGCTCTTGATGTCGTCCCGAGGCACGTCGGTCGGAGCATTTTTGCCCAAGAGCAACTCGGCCAGTTGCCGCTGATCTTCCGGCAGCTTGGCAAGGGCCTCGTCATTGGCTCCGGTATCTTTCCAGGCTATGTAAGCCTCGCTTAGCAGCTTGCCGTAAATCCGCGGAACATCCATCCGCGTGGCGGGCACATCGGCGGCAAAAGCGGCCTTCACCCGCGGATTGACCTGGCCGGGCTGCGTTCCTTCGGCCAGCGTTTGCCAGCGCTTCAAAACAGGCGCGGCCTTCTCGCCAAACTTATCAGCGGGAACCTTGAGCAGATCGTGCCACGGGCCGAGGGCCGCGTGGTCGGCCTTCGCATGTTGATCGAGATGTCGCCGCCAGCGGTCGATCATCTTGGGCCGCAAATCCTTGGGATCGAGCGACAAAAACGGCAGCTTGGCCAGCAGCGTCGTCTGGTCACCAGCCGCGACGCGGGCCAGGTAGTCGGCCGATTGCTGGCGGGTTTGGTCGAGAAACTCCGCGTGCCGGTCGGCCAGGAACTTATCGAATTCCCCCTGCCGCTTGGCGAGTTCCTTCTCAAACGCCTGATACTCGGCCGTTTCGCCCGGCGGGGCAATCAACGGCAGCTCGGCCGGCGCGGTGCAGCTCGCGAAGACTCCGTAGAGCGAGTAATAGTCGTCGGTCGGAATCGCGTCGTACTTATGATCGTGGCAGCGGGCACAGGAAACGGTCAGCCCCAACAGGCCGCGCGTGGTCGCGTCGATCTGGTCGTCGATGTCGTCGTGGTTGTTGTTAAACTTGCGGCCCGTCGTCAAAAAGCCCAGCGCGGCGAGCGCGTGCTTATCGTCCCCTTCCGCTGGTGGCAGGCGGTCGGCGGCCAGTTGCTCGGTGATGAATTGGTCGTAGGGCAAATCGCGATTCAGCGCGCGAATCACATAATCGCGATAAGTGTAGGCATAAGGAAACCGCCGCTCTTGGGCGAACGCATACCCTTTCGTATCGGCATAGCGGGCCACGTCGAGCCAATGCCGCCCCCAGCGCTCACCATAGTGGGGCGACGCCAACAATCGATCCACCAGGCGCTCGTAGGCATCCGGCGATTGATCGTCGGCAAAGGCCGCAACCTCTTCCGGCGTCGGCGGCAGACCGACGAGATCGTACGCCAAACGGCGAACCAGGGTCCGGCGGTCGGCTTCGGGCGAGGGAGTAATACCCGTGGCCTCCAACCTCGCAAGCACCCAGCCATCGACGGCGGTCCGCTGCCAGGTGGAGTTTCTCACGGCGGGAATGATCCGCCGCGCAACGAGCTGATAAGCCCAGTGATTGGCCCGGTCAAGCTCCGCTCGGTCGGCGGCGGCTAGTTGCGGCGCGACGGCTTCGCTCGACTTGGCCCACGGCAGACCTTGTCGGACCCAATCGGTCAGGTCGGCGATTTGGTCGGCGCTGAGCTTGCTGTCGGGGGGCATGTGGATGTCCCCCAGGTGGTTGATCGCCTTCACCAGCAGACTGCGGTCGGGCTCGCCGGGCACGACGGCCCGCTCGCCACTGTCGCCGCCGTCGATCAGGCCCTGACGCGAATCAACCCGCAGCCCGGACTCTTGCTTTTTCGGGCCGTGGCATTCGACGCACTTGGCCACCAGCACCGGCCGCACCTTCTGCTCGAAAAACTGCTCCTGCTCGGGCGAAAGGGCTTCCGCCGAAACTTCCGCGCCCAGACCAAAAGCGGCGAGCGGACTAGCCAGTAGGCCGGCGACAACGAACAGGCAAAGTTTCCGCGACATGGCGAACAGGTGGGATGCGGGCGGGGGTGGGAAAGCGCTACCTCCCAGTAGAAATCAACGGCCCGCCGCCAGCAAGTCACTTTTGCCTGTTCCGCCCGCTTATCGAAAGGGGGCACGAACATGGAGGGCGAAGCCACGCTTTGCCCGAATGTTCGCCAGGGACGAAGCACGGCTTGGTTTTACGCCCTCATCCGCGCAACCGCCACCAACTAAAACCCGTAGTTCGGGTTTTCCGAGTCGAAGTCGGCGTCCTTCAGCCCTTGATTGAGCTTCACGTCGATGTAGGTGTACTCTTCGAGCACCGGGCCGGTCGTGTCCTTAGGATCGGTCGGCCAGTGGTGGGCCGAATAGCGGACCGGCAGTTGCATCTCGTCGTCAATGAAAATTTGCGCTTTATAGAATTCAAAGTGCGGGCGCTGCACCGGGTGGCACACGGTCAGCACCGTGCAGAGGCGCCCTTGCAGCTTCGCCCCCTTGATGAATTCGACCGTGCATTCGCCGTGCTTCCGCTCGCTCTCGCCGCGGTCGATGAGCTTGACGATCAGGTTCTCGATGCCGATGTCGGTAATCGGGTGCAACTGGCCGCGCATCGCCAGCGTGCTGGTCGGTTCGAGCCACACCGAGGGCAAAAAGCGGCCCGATAGCCCCCCTTCGTGCGCCCGCAGCTTGCCGTTGTTTTGCCCCTCCACCCACACGACCTCGCGCCCTTCGATGCTCTTGGGCTTGAGGAACTTGAGATACACGCTGAGCGGGATGACGATTTTGTCCCCATCCATCTTGCGATTGCGAATCTTGGCGAACATGTACTCGTAATCGCCGAGCACTCCCTTGATCCGTTCGCGCTTGATGATCGTGGCGGTGTAGTCGGCCACGTTGCGTTGGCTATTCACCAGCGCCTCGCGAGCGACGACCAGCGCCGGATCGAGCGGATGCGAATCGGCGGGGGCGGCGGTGTTTTGCTCCCCCTTGGCAACCCGGAAGACGGGTTCCTTGAAGGCGGCCGGCTCGTCGCCAAAGAGCGGAGCGGCAGCGATGGCCCCTCCCGACATCGCCACAAACCGCAGGAATTCCCGACGCGCAAGCGAGGCAAAACTCATTTCAGCATTCTCCTTACGAAGCGGACATTCCTGTCGGCGGTGATGGGGGACGGTCAGGTCGCGAATTGGTGCAAACAGCGGGCCGCGCTGCTTGGGCAAACGCTCCAGCGGCTCGAATTTTGACCGAAACGGTTATCCTGATTGTACTTAGAACCAAACTGTCGCGGCCAGCCTCCTGCCGGCACGCGGCCTTCCAGCCTTGTATCGCCCTGTCATTGCGGCAGCTATTACAATCCCTGCCAAAGTTCTGTGCGTTACGACCACGAAAGAGTTTACGCCGCGACAAATCGACAACCTCCCCATCTTACCCCCCCAAGCCGGGCGTGACGAGGGGAATTGCGGGCCGATCTATCACTATCCACTGCTCTACCAGAGCGGCGGCGCAGTTCTCGACCCAACGCGAAACCGCGAAGATCGCCAGCCCTGGGCCGTAATCTCCGCGGTTGCGTTGTTTCGTTTTGTCGGCACGATGGCGAGCGATTTACGCCTGCGAGGGGGTTTCGAGCAGGGCGACCTGGGAACCGACCCCACCGGCCAGAGTCGGATCGGTCTGCTGGGCAAGGCGAACGTAGCCCATTCCCCGGATGACTTCGAGGATTTCGCTGCAGGTGGGGAACATCCGCCCGCTGCTCCGCTTGTAGGCATCCATCGCGGCCATGAACTCGATTTCCTCGGCCGAATATTCGCGTTCGCAGGTGGTCGGATCGATTTGCCGGCGGCGTTGCACTTTGGCCCGCCGTTCCGTCGTCTGCCGGCGTTCCACGACCACCGGTTCGCTGCTCTTGCGGCGATCGTTGCCCCGACGCTCCGACTTCTCGCGACGATTGATCTCGACTTCGGCCTGATTGTTCTTCGCCACGGCTGGCTCCACGATTGCGTAAATGGGGATTTTGCGAAAGCTGTAGCGTCCGTGCGAGAGTGACATCGGCCAATCCCGGCGCGGATTTAGACCGACTGGGAAAAATATACAATCGTAAGAAAGATTGCGGCCGACGCGGTTTGTCGCGTTTGGGCAAAGATAACGGCCAAGCCAGGGACTCTGTGCCGCATGTAGCGGTCGTAACGACCGCAAGGTGCCAAGATTGGCATTCGTCGGGCCGGTCAGCGGATCGGCCGGGCGAATCTCAGGCCCAGAGAGCCAAATCGGGATGCGATGTCGGCTCTTCCTTGAGTGCGGGGCCGGTTTCGCTCGAATGGTCTTGCCAGCCCGGAATCGCCCGCCGCAGGGTATCGAAGAGCATCACGAAACTGATTCGCAACGGGCGCAGGCCAGGAGCATACCGCTCGACCTCGTCAAAATGCTCGACCGCGGCCGGCAGAGTCGCGGCAAAGCTGCCGATTTGCGGTCCAAAGGCGGCATAGCGCCGCCCGGAAAGGGGAGGGGAGGGGGCCGCGGAACCACCACGGCGCGGAGTGACGATGGCCATCCCACGCGGCGACTGGCTCGGCGGCGAACCTTCGTTTTGCTTGACGATCTGGTCGCGCTGCGCCCGATTGCGCGAAATGGCCCGCCCGATGCCGAACGTCAGCAGCAAAGTGGCGGCGGTTGCCACCAGCGCGAAGACCCACCACCTGGTTGCAGGCTCGCGCGGCGCGAATTCGACGTCTGCCCCCGGAGCCAGCGAAGCAACAACCACCTCGTCGGCAAACTCGGCCCGCAAAGCGGGGCCAGGAAACGGCCGCAGACCGGCGAGCAGTGCTCGTTGCCCCTGCAACAATTGCCCGCAAACCTCGCAGCCTTGGGCGTGCGCGACCAGGCGGGCATCGCTTTCGGGTGCGAGCCGCTCGTCGAGCAAATCGTTCAATCGGTTTTCAAACTCGTGGCACTTCATGGCGCGACTCCGGCACTACGCCGCGGCGGCGCAGGCAATCGACTAGCTCGCGGCGAGCCCGATGGACCCAGGTTTTGATCGTTCCCAGCGGAACGGCCATCGCCTCCGCGATTTCGGCATAGCTCAGTTCGTGTTCGTGAAACAGGACAAACGCTTGACGGTATTCCTCGCGAACGCCGCCGAGCGCCAGTTGCACCTCTTCCGCCAAATTCTCGGCCGCATGGTGATCGGGCGCGTCGTCGGCGACAAGCTCCACCACTACCTCACCCACCGGACGCCGCTTCCGCGTCGAAAGCGCCGTGCGACACCGATTGCCGGCGATGGCCAAGAGCCAAGGCTCGAAATCGCGGGCCGGATCCCACCGATGCAGGTTCTTCAGCACGCGAATGAACGTCTCCTGGGCCGCATCTTCGGCATCTTGCCGCTGGCCGAGCATTCGATAGCACAGGCCATAGACCTGCCCCTGAAAACGCTCGACCAGGGCCAGCATCGCGGGCTGTTCGCCCGCCAGGCAGCGCCGCACAAGTGTTTGTAGGTCGGCGTGGCCTGGTCCGCTCATGAGGCAGCTTCTGGTGCTGGTACGAGGCAATACCGGGGAGCCGGAGCGGCGGTTTCAGCAAATCCTCGCCGATTCAGCGGGTCAGCCCAGTATTCTATGGGAAAGGCCCGATCTTGGCGAAATTCCGGCAAATCCGTGGGAACTTGCCATCCCGCGAAGGAAATGGACCTTGCTCCGCCTACTTCTGCATGCCGCCTGCGCTTACCGCCGATTGAAGAACTTCTTGAGCATGTCGGCCGCCGCCTCGCGCGAATCCTTAGATTGAATGGTTTGGCGGGGGGGGAGCTTTCCCGGAGGCTTCTTTTCGGGCCGCTTGGCGTCGGGAGGAAGGGCGGTGGTATCGCCAACCACCGCTTCTTTCTTGGCCGAAATCGTGTCAGGCGGGGCCGAGGTATCTTCGACCCGAAACTGCCGGGTGTCGGGATCGCCATGCTTGCGCTGCCGATCCGCCTGATCCCCCTCTTCGAGCCAACTGGTCACGTCGCTCAAATCGCCGGTCGAATGACTGCTCGACTCGGCGGTTCGCCCCACAACCTCTTTGATCCCCTCCACCTTGGGGCGTTTGATCTTGGCCGCGGTATTTTCGATCTGCATTTCAAACTCAAGCGGCCCGACGCGGAGCACATCGCCGCTGAGCAGCACCGTGTCCTCGGCGATTCGCTCGCCGTTCACATAGGTTCCATTGCGACTATTCAGATCCCGAACGGCAACTTCCGTGTCGGTGGTGATAATCACACAATGCTTGCGGCTAACCGCTTCGGCCTGCGGGCGCAGATGGCACCCATCGTCTCGACCAATGAGACACTTGGGCATGGGCAATTTAATTTCCTTGCCCGCGTTGGAACCCTGCAGGATTTTCAGGCGAACATGCATCGTGCAACCTTTCCAGGTTGAATCAGCCGGTCGAAGCCCTGAAACAAGAACGACGCTGACGAGCTCCTGCCCGTCAAGGAATCGAAACCTGGGTGCGTTGGCATGGCTGTCGTGGCTTGCTCATCCTCTCGCTTGGCTCGTCCGGAATCGGCTGGCTAGCGAAGTAAGAAAAATAATGGAGGATGATCTGCCCTAGATGGCGTGCATCGGCCACTAATCGACCGCCGTTCCCAACTACCTTGTCATTATCGTGTAAAAACGGGACAAATTGCAACCAGTCTATCCATAAATTTCCGGTGAACCATTACGAAAGACAATGTTTAATCGGGGGGGATTCGGCTATTTGCGGTAATTCCAATCCTCGTTGGCGAAGCGGTTCGCTTGCTCTCGCTCAGCCAACCAACGTTCCTCGCTAGTTAACTGGGAAGCCGCGATCCGCCAAATGTCACGCCCGCTCAACCGCTGCACCCATCTTGCGGCAAGTTCGGCGGCGGAAATTTCCACGGAGGTAAGTTCGGCGATTCCGGGCAGCTCCGGAGCGCGGGTCGATTTCCGCAGCAAGACGCTCCCATGTTGAAGCAGTCCCCCCCGGTGCCTTCGCTGGGCGCTGCCGGCAATCTTCGCGCCGCTGCACAGCACATCCCCCCGCGTGAGCCGCTGAAAGCAGAGAAAGGCACAGGGTGGGCGGCCTTTCGGAGCCCGCTCCTCGGGGGGAATGGCGACCGTGGCTGGGGGGAGAGAATCGCAGGTGGACTTTCCGCCGCAGAGCTCGGCACGCACGCCCAAGCCCGCCAAAACTTCGATCAGCGTCCCGTGCATCCGGTCATAAAGCTCGGCCGCCCCAAACCGCCCCCGCGCGGGAATTGCCAGGCTGTAGGTCAGTTCCTGGTCGTGCAAAATCGCGCCGCCTCCGCTGGCCCGCCGCACCAGCGGGCAAGCCTCGCTGGCGGAATGCAGCGCTCGATCCGCCGCTGCTTGAAAATAGCCGAGCGACAACGTCGGCTCAGCCCACTGGTAGAACCGGAGAGTTGCGATACCCCCCGCCGCCGAGGCGAGCAGCGCCTCATCCACCGCCATATTCCAAGCGCCGGCCGCGGGGGGATCGTGAAGAAGGCGGACGCTGTCCATCAAAGTAGCCGGGACCAAACTGGTCCCGGAGAAATGCGATGCGACGTTAAAGCCGCCTCACCGGGAGCAGGTTTGCTCCGCGGTATTGCCCATTTTAGCGGGCGTTCACGGAATCCCCGCTCCACTTCATCACCGGCTGACGGGCGGCGCGGACTTCGTCGGGCCGGCTGATAATGGTGCTGTGGGGCGCTTCGTGCAGTAGTTCGGGCGTTTCTTCAGTGATTCGGAACAACACCTCGGCGAAGCTGTCGAGCGTCTCCTTGCTCTCGGTTT
>JANRLS010000152.1:0-11478 GCA_033762315.1 Pirellulaceae bacterium | reverse complement strand
GGAGAAGCTAAGCAGATCAACATTTAGCTTCGCCGCGTTGACGGCGATTTTGCCGACGGCCTGCGTGGCGTCGCAGTGCAGCAGCACGCCGCGCTCTCGGCAAATCGCGCCGATGTCGGCAATCGGCTGAATCACGCCGATCTCATTATTCGCCAGCATTACCGAAACGAGCAGCGTGTCAGCTCGCAGCGCGTCGGCTACCTGTTGCGGATCGAGCCAACCGGCTCGCGGGCTGCCATGTTGCTCGACTGGCAGCAGCGTCACCTCGAAACCCCGCCGCGCCAACCGCCGGAGCGGATCGAGCACCGCTTTGTGCTCGGTGACGACGCTGACGAGGTGATTTCCCTTCCGCCGCGGACGCTCGGCCAGTCCCCGAATCGCCAGGTTGTTGCTCTCCGTCGCGCCGCTGGTGAACACGATCTCCCGTGCCTCGGCACCAATCGCCGCCGCGATGGAACTTCGCGCCGCATCGACCGCGTCCTTCGCCTCGGTGCCAAAGCTATGGCTAATGCTCCCCGCGTTGCCGTAATCCTCCGTGAAAAACGGCAGCATCGCCGACAAGACGCGCGGATCAACGCGAGTCGTGGCGTGGTTATCGAGATAAATGGGCGTCGTTACCGGCATAGCGGACAGCCAAAAGTTCAAGGTTCAAAGTTCAAGGTTCAAGGTCAGAAGTGGGTGACCGCCTCTTGAACTTGCTACCCCTCAACTCTGATTGTTGCAGATACCTGATGAATCCGGCGATCAGGCGACTGATGGACATGGCATCGGCATACAACTCATTGAATCGCTCTTGCGAGATGTAGCCTTGGTCCAAGGCCACGTAAAGCTGCGATCGCACCTCGCCATTGGAACCTTTGGCGATTGCCAGAAACTGCTGAAATTCCTGATTGCCGCCGCGTTCAAAGCCCTCGCCGACATTGCTCATCGTGGATACCGACGCGCGACGAATCTGATCCTTCAGACCAAAGTCGCGCGAAAACTCGCGAAGTTTGGTGCAGGCATAAATCTTGCGAGTCAACTCGCGCGCCCGTTTCCATGCCTCGATGTCTTCAAATCGTTCGATCTTCGCCATGCCCTGCTCCTCTCGACAACGTTGAACCTTGAACTTTGAACCTTAAACCTTGAACGTTGAACCTTAAACCTTGAACTCACTCCTCCTCCCCCGCTCGCAAATGGCAATAGCTTTCGTACCGCCGCGCATCGAGCCGCCCGTCGGCCACGGCGTCTTTGACGGCGCAGCTCGCTTCGTGCGTGTGCGTGCAATTGGGAAAGCGGCAGAGACTGACATACGGCCGCAGATCGCGATAATATCCGGCGACTTCCTCGGGAATCACGTCCCACAGCTGGAACTGGCGAATGCCGGGCGTATCGACCACGTAGCCTCCCATCCCCAGCGGAATCAGGCGGGCGACGGTGGTGGTGTGCTTCCCCTTCTGATTTTCGCGGCTCACCTCGCCAACACGGAGGGCCAGCTGCGGCTCGATGGCGTTGAGCAGCGACGACTTGCCGACGCCGCTTTGGCCGGCAACGACCGTTTCCTTCCCTTGCACCAGCTCGCGGAGCCGCGCCACTCCTTGGCCCGTCGTCGCCGAAACAAGCAGCACTTCGTAACCCATTTGTCCATAGACCCCCGCCAGCGGCAGCAGGTCGGCCGGGTCGATCAGATCGATTTTGTTGAGGCAAATCAGCGGCGCGATCCGCACCCGCTCGGCCTCGACGAGAAATCGGTCGATCAGGTTCGGCTTGAGGTGCGGCTCGGCGACGCTGGCGACGATCAGTAGTTGATCGACGTTCGTCACCAGCACGTGCTGCCGCCCTTTGCTCGTCCGGCAGAGCACGGTTCGCCGCGGCTCGATCCGCTCGATCAGGCCTGTGCCGTCGCTTTCGGGGCGAAACCGGACGACATCCCCCGCCGCGACGATATGCCGCTGGTCGGTGCTCAGGTTTTTGAGCAAGCGGCGCGTGGCACATTTGAATTGGCGGCCATCGTCGGTTCGCACGACGCTCTCCAGCCCATGCACGCTGAGCACGCGGCCGGCGAGCGTTGCCGCCAGATCAACCTCGCGGACGACCGTCAGCCCGCCCCCTTCATCCGCCTCGACGCCGACGACCGTTCGCTTGCGGGTCAGTTCCCCCTTGCCGCTGACCCGTTCGCTTTTGACGAGGTCGTCGGCCGCGTCATCGCGAGTCATTTCGCGAGTCAGATCGCGCCGCCGCCCCTTCCCCTGGTGGGTTTTGCGAAATTCGGCCCGAATTTTCCGCTTGCCGGTCATTTATCCATTCTAACGGCAGGCGGGGAGGGCTGGGTGGCTGGAATTCGCCCTGGGCAGAACTTGCCGAAATCCTCCAAAATTTGCGCCCCCGCCGGGAATAATGGAGACCTTTCGCGCATCTATACGTTTAGACACATTAGCAGCTATGGACTGTTCAAATCGCTGAAATTCCCGCCCGTGGTGCTTCATGCCAAAGGAAAACCAACCGCCACTGCTGCCGCTTATTGGGAGTTCGCGAAGTTCGTCCCCAAACCCTAGTAACTATAGTAAGCCGCTCGGGAACTTATTGGCCGAACCCACCCTAAACTCCGCCAGCGACATGACTTGCGGCTCGCACCCCCGGCAAGCAATGCGTTTCCTCGATTACAGGCGTCCGCCAATCGCCCGAGAAACCAAGGGGGCCGGACCCGCCCTAGACGGATTCCCATCGTCCGTGTTCCAGGGGACGCGCCGGTCGGCCAGGAAGGGCGTGGTGCCCAAGCCTAATGATTCCATTCTTGATCGAAAAACTACACAATCGAGTGTCGCTCGTCCGCTCGTCCGCGTTCCCAATCTGACTGTCGGAGAAAGCTCCCATGCTCCGCTCGCATCTCCATTGGCTGTGGGTGGTCTTGCTGCTGGCGAGTGGTTCCGCCGCCGTGTTGGGGATGGACGACGCTGCCAAAGCGGCCCGCCTGAAGGAGCGCGACGAGCTGCAGGCCGAGACAGACAAGCTCTATAACGCCCGCAAGTATCCGGAGGCGATCGTCACCGCGAGCAAAATGCTGGCGATCGAGCGCGAAGTGTTCGGCGCGGAATCTCCTGCCGTGGCTGACACGCTCGAATGGCTGATGGAGATGTACGAACTCTCCGGCGATTATCCGTCCGCCAAACAGGCGGCCGAAGCGCGGCTGGCGGTGCGGAAAAAGCTGCATCCGGCGGAAAGCTGGCAAGTGACCAACGGCCGGCTCGATCTGGAGGATTTGGCCCGCCGCGCGGCGCTCTCGGCCGACGATCGGGCCGCGGCAATCGAGGCTTATCACCTGCAGTCGCAGGCCCGGCAGCTGTATGGCGCGGGGAAGTATCGCGACGCACTGGAAGCGGCAACCCGCTCGCTCGCCACTGGCACGCGGGTCTATGGCGCGGCGCATCGGTTCAACGGCAATTCGCAGTTCTGGATCGGCGCTTGCCACAACAGCCTGGGCAACTATGCCGAGGCCTTGCAAGCCATGACGCTGGCCGAGGCGATTTATCGCGGCGCTTATGGCGAGAATCATCCGTCCCGTGCCGCAGCGCTCAATACGCTGGCCGAATTACAGCAAAACTTGGGGAACTACGGCGAGGCCGAGAAGCGCTTTCGGTCGCTCGTCGAGTTGCGGAAGGCCCTGAATGGCGACCAAAGCACCGACTATGCCACGGCGCTCAGCAATCTGGCATTTCTGTATCACTACATGGGGCGCGATGGCGAGGCAGAGCCGGTGTTCTTAGAAGTGCTCAAGATTTATAAGGCCACGCTCGGCGAGCAACATGCCTATTACGGCGATGCCCTCGGCAAACTGGGGGGCGTGTATGTAGCGCAGCGGCTCTTCGGCAAGGCCGAGCCCCTGCTCCAGCAGTCGCTGGAAATCCGGAAAAAAGCGCTGGGAGAGTCGCATCCGCTGGTCGCCATTTCGCTCAGCAATTTGGGGAGCCTGGCGATGTCCGTCGAGGACCATGAGCGGGCCATCGAATACTACACGCGTGCCGCCGAGATTCGCCGCGCCGCCTTCGGCGAAAAAAGCCCCCGCTATGCCGATACGCTCCAGCGGCTGATGTCGGCAATGGCGGCGCAGGGGAATTTCGCCCAGGCCGAGCCGCTCGGCAAGCAGGCGGTTGCGGCCCTGGCGGCAAGCGTCGGCGAAAAGCACCCCGACTACGGCGTGGCCCTCGCCGAATTGGCCAGACTACACGGCGACAGTGGACGGACCGACGAAGCTCAAGGTGAATTCGCGCGGGCACTCGCCGTGCTGGAAGGTGCGCTGGGTCCCAAACACTCGCTGACGCTGACGACGCTCAACAATTATGCGGTCTTTCTGGACGAGCGGGAGCAATACGAACTCTCGATCCCGCTTCATCGCCGGGCGGTGGAGAAGACCGATCCCGCACACCCCAGTTTCTCCAAGCGACTGGTCAACTTCGCCGAAGCCTTGGCTGGCTCTGCCGATCAACAGGCCCTGGCTGGCAAATTCGCCGCCGCTCGCGAAACACGGCAGGAGGCGATTGGGCTGCTGGAGCGCGTTCAGGGAAATGACCATTGGCAAGTGGCCGATCAGCGGCGCGAGCAGGCCTATTGCGACCGGCTGGAGCGCGCGATGCCCGCTGAGCGCGAACAAATGCGTGCGGCTGATCGCCTGATTGCCGACGAGCGCCAACTGGCCAAAAGCGGCAAGTATCGCGAGGCCCTGCCACTGGCCGAGCAGGCCCTGGCCTACTATCGCCGCTGGTTGGGAGATGACGACCACCGGACGGCCGAGGCGCTGCATATCGTGGGCTTTCTCGCCAGCGAGACGGGGGATCCCGTGCGGGCCGAGGAACTGACCCGGCGCGCTCTGCAGGTCCGCCGAAAGGTGTGCGGTGAGGACCATCCGGCAGTCGCCCGCGATTTGCACAATCTAGCCGCTCAGCTGCGCGACACCGGCGACGCCGACAACGAAGCGGTGACGCTGTATCGACAGGCGCTGGCGATTTATGAGAACTCGCCCCAATCCAATTTGCTGGGCAAAGCCAACACGCTGGCCAGCCTGGCCCCCGCTCTCGATTGGGCTGGCGACATCGCAGGCGCGGAAGCGGCCTATCGCGCGGCGATGGAGATTCGCGGCAAAGTGCGGGGCGAGCGCTCGCCGGAATACGCCGCCGGATTCTTGCAGCTGGGAGCCCTCTATCGGTCGGTCGGAGATTTGCAGCGGGCCGAGGCGATGCTGCTCCGAGGCTTTCAAATCTATCGAGACGCCCTCGGCGACCGCCATCCGGATTACGCGCGAGCCGCTGATTATTTGGCGACGTGCTACAGCGACGCGAACAAATACGACGAGGCCCGCCCCCTCTACGAGCAAGCGCTGGCGATCCGCCGGCGCGTGCTGGGCGATACGCACCAGGAAACCGCGACGACGCTCAATAATCTGGCCCTGCTCCATAAGCGCTCCGGCGAGCCCGCGCGGGCCATCGAGCTTTATGAAGCGGCGCTCGCGGCATGGCGGGCCGCTGGAGAAGCGGGGAGCACTTCCACTTCGCATGTCCTCCGCAATTTGGCCTATGCCCATGAGGCGGCCGGCGAACCGAAGAAGGCCGCCCCTCTCTTTCGCGAAGCCCTCGCCAGCAACATGAAGCACTTGGGCCCGGCTCATCCGCAAACGAATTCGGCCCTGTACGACCTGGCCCGGCATGAGGCGCGATTTGGCGACCGGAAAGAGGCCCTGGAGCTCGCGACCGAGGCGTTGCGGGCAGCGCGCGGCGAATTCGAGCGAACTGCCGCCGCCCTGGCGCAGCGACAGCAATTCGCCCTGCGCGCGAGGCTGCGCGACCCGCTACGGCTCTATCTGTCGCTCACCGCGGGAAGTTCGCCGCGCGACGCGGAGGTTTATCAGGAAGCGCTCGCCTGGAAAGCCCCCGCGTCGCTGGGGCAACATGCCGCCCGCCAATTGCGGCGCTCCGCGCCGGCGGACGGCGAACCGGCGCGGCTCTTCGCCGAACTCGACCGCCTCACCCGGCAACTAGCTGCCCGCAGCCGGATGATTCCCGACCCCGCCGCGCCGATTCCGCTGGCCGAGGAGCTCGCCAGCCTGACCGAGCGCGTCGAGAACCTGCAGCGGCAATTGGCCGCCGCCAGTGGCGAATATCGCGCCGCGCTCGCGCGCGAGCGACAGTCGGCCAATCGCCTGCTCGGCGCGCTTCCCGCCGGGACGGTGCTTGTCGACTTCGTCGCCTACGGCGCGCTACGCAGCGCCGGCGAGCTGGAGGATTTTGGTCCGGTGCAAGTCGAGGCCTTCGTGCTGCGCTCTGACCGCGCAGAGGTGGTTCGCGTGCCGCTCGGCCCGCTCGCGCCGATCACGCAGGCGCTCGCCGCCTGGCGGCCCGCCTTGCTGCGGCAGACGCGCGTCGCCGCCGATGCCCAGCGTGCCGCCCAGGTGCGGAACTTGCTCTGGAAGCCGCTCGAAGCCCACCTGGCGCAAGCCGAAGCGGTGCTGATTTCGCCCGATTTGGGCCTTAATAGCGTTCCTTGGGGCGCGCTGCCCGGCGGCCGAGAGGGAACCTACTTGATCGAGGACATGGCGATCGCGGTGGTTCCCGTCCCGCAGCTTTTGCCAGACCTTTTGGCCACGCCTGCCGGTCCGCCGGCGGAGAAATCGCTGCTGGTGGTGGGCGGGGTCGATTTCGACGGCGATGCCGGCGCGGGAGGCGACCCGCGGCAGTCGCAGGTGGCCGTCCGCGGCGGAGATGGCCTGCGGTTTGGCGGCCTGCCCGGCACCGTGGAGGAAGCGGCCGCGATTCGCAAATCGCTGCTGGCCGCGACCCCCACCGCCAGCATTGTCGATTTGCACGGCGAACGGGCCACCGAGGAAGCGGTGCGCGAGGCGGTGCGCGGGCGGCGCTATTTGCACTTCGCGACGCACGGCTATTTCGCCCCGGCCGCGGTCCGCGCGCAATTGGCTGCCGCCACCCGGTCCGAGTCGGGGCTCTTTGCGAGCACCGATGTCGCCGGCTATTTGCCAAGCTTGCTCTCGGGCCTGGTGCTCGCCGGCGCGAATCGCCCGCCCGCGCCCGACGCGGACGACGGGGTGCTGACGGCAGCCGAGGTGGAATGGCTCGACCTCGCTGGCACCGAACTGGTGACGCTGTCGGCCTGCGAAACGGGACTCGGCGAAGACGAAGGAGGGGAAGGACTCGTGGGCCTGCAGCGGGCGTTTCAACTGGCCGGAGCGCGGGCCACCGTGGCGACGCTGTGGCAAGTCGATGACTCCGCCACGCAAGGGATCATGGCCGAGTTTTATCGTGGCTTGTGGCAAGGGACTGGCCGCACCAAGCTGCAAGCGTTGCGCGCGGCGCAGCTGGCGGCGCTCCGCGGCGGACCGGAATGGCTCGGCAAGTTGCGCGCGGCCCGCGGGTTGACGGCGGTCAGTCCACCGGCCGGCACCGAGGCGATCGACGACGGACGCCTGCCGCCGTATTTCTGGGGAGCGTTCGTGCTGAGTGGCGATTGGCGATAGCTCGGCGAGCGGGCGAGGTCAGCGCTTGTCGGCTGGATTCAGGGCGACGGGCGCGGCGGGAGGAGTTTGCCACGGCGAGGCGAGCCAGACGATGGCGGTACCGTCGCGGCTGCCGGTGAGAATGCTGCCGGTCGATTTGGCGACGGCGACGGTGGTGATCTCTTGCGAGTGGCCGGTGAGGGTGAGGATTTCCTTGCCGGTGGCGGGATCCCACAGCTTGGTGGTGATGTCCTTGCTGCCGGTCAGGGCTCGCCGGCCGTCGGGAGTGAAGGCGACCGAGGTGACGCTCGCCGTATGGCCCGCCAGCACCTGGCCCAGCGGCTTGCCGGTGGTCGCGTCCCAAAGGCGAGCGGTGGTGTCGTCGCTGCCGGTGATGATCTGCCTGTCGTCGGCCGAGAACTTGGCGCAGAGCACCGCCTGATCGTGCCCGGCCAGCACGTGCAGCACCTGACTGGTGGCGGCATCCCACAGGCGAGCCGTTTTGTCGTCCGACGCGGTGAGCACCCGCTTGCCGTCGGACGAGAAGGCCACATCGGTGACGCGGCCGGAGTGCCCTGCAAAGGTGGCCAGCGCCTTGCCCGTGGCGGCATCCCACAGGCGGACGGTGGCGTCGTCGCTGGCGGTCAGCACCTGGCTGCCATCGGGGGAGAAGACGCTGGCGTTGACGAACCGCGTATGCACGCCGCCGAGCTTGACGAGCCCCGCCCCGGTGGCCGAGTTCCAGATGCGGGCGGCATTGTCCCAACTGCCAGTGACAAGGCGGTCGCCAGACGCGGAGAACTGCACCGACGAGACGGCCGATTGCGGCGAGAAGGTCATCAGCTGCTTGGCGGAGTGCGAATCCCAGAGATGGGCTTCCGCCCCGCCGACGGTGAGGATGCGGTCGCCCGTGGCCGAGAACGCGGCCGACCAGACGAGGAGCGTCGTCGCTGAAAGATCGAGAAAGGCCGACTTTTTGTCGTCGGGCGAGAGGATTTCGGTGGCCGCGTTCAAGTCGAACAGGCGAAGCCGATTGTCGGCGCTGGTGGCCAGGGCTCGCTGGCCATCGGGCGAGAAAGCGACGTCGGTTGTCGCCACTTCGCCGGACGGAAAGGCCCGCACCAGCGCCGCCTTCTCGACATCCCACAAGCGGACGATCTTGTCGGCACAGGCGGTGAGGGCGCGGCGGCCATCGAAGCTGACGGCGAGCGCCGTGACCGCATCGGGGTGCCTGAGCAGCAGCGATTGGTTCTCCATGCCGGTGGCGGCATCCCACTGGGCGACGGTGTTGTCGAGGCTGGCGGTGAGCACGCGCTTGCCGCCGGGCAAAAAGAGGGCGGCGGTGATGGCCCGCGAGTGCGAGCGGGCTTCCCACAGCGGTTCGCCGCTGTCGGCCCGAATGAGGCGGACGCGGCCGATCGTGTCGCCCGTCAGAATTTGTTGGTCTCCCGGCGCGACGGCGAGGGCCGAGACATCGGACTTGAGCCCCTCAAACTTGCGCAGAAGCTGCCCCGCGCCATCCCAGATTTTGATGGCCTTGTCGTCGCTGCCGGTGGCGATGAACTGCCCGTTGCCGGCGAGCGCCACGGCCGCGCTCGACCCGGTGCCGACCAGCGAGGCGAGCTCGGTGCCGGCGGCCAAATCCCAGATGCGAGTGGTGTTATCGACGGCGCTTGTCAGCACCCGCTTGCCATCGGGAAAAAACAGCGCGGCCGAAGCGAGGTACGCATGACCTTCGTCATACGAGCGAAGCTGCTGGCCGGTGGCGACATTCCAGGCGATGGCCGAGCGGTCGCGGCTGGCGGTGACAACCGTTTGCCCATCGGGCGAGAATGCCGCCCCGAGGATCGAATCGCGATGCCCCTTGAGCACGCGGCCGCCGAGCACGCGAACCTCTTCGTATTTCGAGATGCTCCAAAGCCGGGCCGTTTGGTCGTAGCCCGCCGAGAGGACCCGGTCGTCCCCCGGCACAAACACTGCGGCCGACACGCGGCTGGCGTGGCCGCGCAAATTTTTCGCCAACGTGCGACTGGCGACATCCCAGACGCAGACCGCGTTGTCGTTGCCCGCCGAAAGGAGCAGCTTGCCATCGCTCGAAAAGCGGACCGAGCGAACGCCGGCCGTGTGCTCGTCGAGCGCGACAAACGGCGTCGGCGGGGGAGCATCGGCCGCGCCGGCCAGCACCTTGCCGATGTCTTGCGTGCGGAGGTCGTCGGGCCGCCAGAGCAAGACGCGCTTGTCGTAGCTGCCGGTGGCGACGAACTGCCCATCGGGCGAAAAGGCGGCCGAATAGAGCGGTCCCTCGTGACCCAAAAACGGGGGGCTTGGCTCGCCGGTGGCGACGTTCCACACCAGGGCCGAGCCGTCTTGGCTGGCGGTGAGGATCCGCTTTTCGTCGGGCGAAAACGCCGCCGACCAGACCCACCAGTCGTGCCCCACGAATTCGCGCGACGTGCCCCGCGCCAGGTTCCACAGCCGAGCCGTATTGTCGTACGAACCGGTCACGATTTGCTGGCCGTCGCGCGAAAAGGCGACGCTGAGCACGGCATCGCGATGCCCCGGCAGGCCGCGGGTCTTCTTGCCGGTAGCCACGTCCCACAAGGCGAGATAGTCGGGCTTGCTGTTGGAGCCAATGGCGAGCTGCGAACCATCGGGAGAGAAGGCGAGGGCAAAGACATAGCTCGCCCCGGTCGGCAGCACCGCCAGCGGCTTGCCCGAATCAACCTCCACGATCCGCACTTCGCTCCCCCAGCCTCCCATTGCGAGCTTTTTTCCATCGGGGGAGACCGCGACCGCCTCGAGCGGCAGGCCGGCATGGTACGACTTCACATTGCGGGTGCAGAGATAGTTGAGGCGGCCCCATTCCCAGTTGCGCAGGTGCGGGGGACACTCGGCGAGCAGGGCGAGGGCGTGGTCGAAGGCGTTTTCCTCGATCTTAGCGGCGGCGAGGCCGATCTTGGCGACGTAACCCTCGTATTCCTCCTTCTTGCGGGCCTCTTCAGCGGCGAGTCTGGCGGCGACCGCTTGGGCCCGCTGTTCGTCGGCCAGCTTGCGTTGCTTTTCTTCCTCTTGCTGGGCGAGGACGGCCTTCATCCGCTGTTCGTCGGCGAGCATGCGCTGGCGGGCTTCCTCTTGCTGGGCGGCAATCGCTTTGCGCTGCTGCTCTTCGGCGAATTTGCGCTGCTTCTCTTCCTCGAGCTGCGCGGCGATGGCCTTGGCCTTCTCTTCATCGGCAATTTGCCGCTGGCGGGCCTCTTCTTTTTGGGCCGCGACGGCCTTGCGCTCTTCGTCCTCGGCCCGCTTCTGGGCGATGACCGCCTTGTCGCGCTCGCGGTTGGCCCGCTCGGCTTCGGCCCGAATCCAGAAGAATGCGCCGGTGATGATCATGAAAATGGTGGCCACAAGCGCCACGCCGACGCGCCGCGCGGTTCGCAATCGCCGTTGCCGCGACTCGCGCTCGGCCTGCGACTTTTTCAGTTGGCCGATCAGCTCGGCATGTTGCGGCTCGCTCGCGGAAAGCAGCGACAAGCCGAGGTCGAAGTCTCCCTTGCGTTGGGCGCTTTGGGCATAGGCCAGGGCCGCCTCAATCGCCCCCGTCTTGGCCCGGCTGTTGCCATCCCACAGGTTGGCGGCCTCTTGAAAGCCAAACAGGGCGCGGGCATAGGTTTCGTAGTTGTCCGACTTGCGGGCCTCTTGCAGGTCTTCCTGCGCCCGCGAGCCGAGAGCGATGCTCTCGGTATGCGACTGATACTGCCGAATCGCATTCTGGAATTCGCGGACGCTGGCATAGCGATCTTGCGGCTTGGTGGCCATCGCCTTGAGGGCGATTTCGATCAGCTCACCCCGCTTCTCGGTCGGCACGATCTCGTTCTTGGCGGCGGCCATCAGGCAGCGGGTGACGGTGTTTCCGGTGTGGGGTCGAATCCCCGCGACGATCTCATACAAAATCGCGCCGAGCAGATAGACGTCGCTGCCGTAGCCGATGAGCGGCGCGGGGCCGA
>JANRLS010000151.1:0-66460 GCA_033762315.1 Pirellulaceae bacterium | reverse complement strand
GCGGCTCGATCGTTTTCGACGGTTCGAGAATCGTCTCCAGCAGCTTCGCCCGGTCGTGCTTCTTGCCGACCTGAGTCAGATCGGGGCCGACCGCTTTTCCTTGGCTACCGACCTGGTGGCAATTGAGACAGGCGAGGCCCGCCGACTGGAAAAACAGCTGCTTGCCGCGGGCGGCATCTCCGGTCAAAGCGAGAATCTCGCCCGGTTTAACCGACGAGCCGAGCCGCTTGGCGCGGCGCTCTTCGGGGAGGTAACGCTCGAACAGATCGCGGACGAGCGGGTCGGCGGTGGCAATGCCTTGCTCGATGGCCAGTTTGGTCACTGGGGCCGAGAATTGGTCCGCTTCCAAAGCCGTCACCAGGCGAAGCGCTCCGCTCGGCGAGCCGAGCAACCGGGCGAGGGCCAGGTTGGCGGCCTTTTCGTCCTGCGAGCGCAGCGACGCGAGGGCTGCTTGATCTTGGCCGCGCAGTTTGCCCACGGATGCGGGCTCCGCCGAATCGCCAGCGGGGAGCGCGGCGATCCAGTCTTGAATCAGCTGGGTGCCCGCCCTATCGACTACTTGCGAGCCAAATTGCGGCATCCGACCGTGACCGAGCTTGAGCATGCGATAGAGCAGGACCGAACGGAACGGATCGCCCGGCGCGACGAGTTGGGCGTCATGAATGCCAAAAGTTCCCTGAGTCGGCCGTCCCCCGATAAGGCGGGCCTTGTCGAGCGGGATGCCCATCGAGACGTCGAACGCCGCCGAGCCGCCGCCGCCGCGACGGTGGCAATGGCCGCAATTCACGTGCAAATAGGACCGCGCCCGGCTGTCGAGCGGAGCACTGGGGTCGAGCGGGCTGGCCCACGGTTTTTTGTCGGCGGGGATCGGCTCGGCGAATAACTGCAAATGGGCGAGCGTTCCCAGTTGCGAAGCGAGCGTGCCGCCGTAGTCATGGTCGCGGTCGAGT
This sequence comes from Pirellulaceae bacterium, assembly GCA_033762315.1. Taxonomy (GTDB): domain Bacteria; phylum Planctomycetota; class Planctomycetia; order Pirellulales; family Pirellulaceae; genus CAYLLN01. The sequence goes on along the minus strand of JANRLS010000151.1, from coordinate 65,510 downwards.
TGTTCGGGCCGAAAGCCATGAATCGAGCCGGCTCGCGTGGTGTGGCACAGGATGCACTCGGTCCGGGTGGCGTGCCGCCAGGTTTGCTTTCGCTGGCCGCCGGGAGCGGACTTATCACGAATAACGAGCTGTCGATTGCTCCCCTCGGTGGCGAGCAGGGCGTCGGTCTGCTCATCGTTCCAGAGGTAGTTGTACGCCTTCCAGGTATCGACATTGTAGTGCAGCACTTGCGTTTCGAGCCGGCGGCGCGAAGCGGGGTTGCCGGGCTCAAGCTCCAGCGACACGGTCTTGGCAAGCACCCCATCCGCCGGAAATTCCCAGTCTCCGGCGATGTAGCCGATTTGCACGTCCGTCTTCTTGAACGTGCCGAGCTTCGTCTCCCCCGGCAGCGCGACGAAGCGCTCGGCGAGGGTCCCATCGGCCCACGGCTCGGCATTGATGCTATAGGGAATGACCCCTGGTGCCGGCAAGTGTTTGGCGGTTGAAGCAAACAGCCCCGTTTCGCTCAGTTTCTGGGGGAATTGCTCGTTCACCCCCGAGCGCGGATTGGAAATGAGGCGGTGAATCGCGCCGGCGAAATCGACGAGCAAAACCTCGCCGGTCTGGTCGAGTCCGAAGGTGACGATCTGCAGCGGAGTATCGACCAGCTCTTCGCGCCAGGTGATTTTGCCGTGATCGTGCTTGAGACCCCAGACCTTGCCGGTGACGTAGTCGCCATAGACATAGGCCCCCTTCAGCTCGGGGAGCCGCGGCGATTGGCTGAAATAGCCGCCGGTGATCGAGCGGGCTTCGGTGTGATCGTGTTCGACGGTCGGCGGCAAAATCGGCGTGGGGCCGGTTTGCCGCTCGGTATGCACCGGCTGACTCCCTTCGGTGATGCTCCAGCCATAGTTGCCGCCGCGCTCGATGCGATAGATCATTTCCCACATTTCCCAGCCGACATCTCCCACCCAGAGCGAGCCGTCGGCCGGATCGAAGCAGATTTTCCACGGATTGCGGAGGCCATAGGCCCAGATTTCGCCCCGAGCGCCGGGAGTGCCTACGAACGGATTATCCGCCGGAACGGAGTATTGCTTGCCGGGGGGGGGATGATCGACATCGATCCGCAGCATGGAGGCAAGCAAATCGCTGATGTCCTGCCCGGTGTTGCGGCCATCGGGGGGAAAGCTCTGCCCCCCGTCGCCGGTCGAGACATACAGGCAGCCGTCGGGGCCAAACTGCATGTGGGCCCCGTTATGCCCGCCGGCCATCCAGGTGATGATGATCTGCTCGCTCGCCAGATCGAGCTTCGGGGGGTCGGCATCCGTCACTTTGAAGCGCGAAACGCGAGTTCCGTCCGGCGTGCCGTCGCGAAGGACATACGAGACATAGCAATAGCGGTTTTCGGCGAACTTGGGGTGGAAGGTCAGCCCATAGACGCGGAAGAAAGCGGGATCGACCCCGGCAATCTCAGCGAAGACATCGCGGCTCAGATCGCTCGCGGCGGGCTTGTTCTCGAACGAGTAGATCGTCCCTTTCACTTCGACCATTACGAGGCGATTCGTGCCCGGAATGGGAACCAACTCAACCGGCTCGTTGAAGGTAAGCGCGGGGAAAACACGCTCGACCCTGTATTTTGGTGGCGGATCGGGGGAACCGATTAGGCGCGAAGTGGTCCACGGAATCCGCTTGTCGATGCCGACTTGCGCCCGCGGCGGCTCGGCGAGGACGGCGGAGGCAAGCAGCGTGATCAGGGCAACGCAGAAGTGAAATCGCATGGCGGGAGCGTGGGGCGGAGGAACGCAAAGCAATCGGGGGTTCGGCAATCCGCCGATTGTACCACCCGCCAAAGCCGATATGCTGCTGGCGGAGGAGAACATGCTGCGCGTGGCAGTGGTGGGAGCGGACGAGCAGATACGAGCGGCGCTGGGAAGCTTTCCGGGCGTGCTGCTCGTGGCAACGACCGAGGAATGCGATGCGGTGCTCAATCCCGATCGCTATCTTCCCTCGCGGCAGCTGATTCACCGCGAACTGTCGGCAGGCAAGCTGGGGGAACCGGGGCTGGTGCGAATGCATCGCTGGCTCGGAGCCGCCGCTAAGCCCGATAAGTCTTCGCCGCTGCTGCCGACTGGGCTGCTGCAAGATTTGGATGTCGCGCTGTGGCTCGTGGGGCGGCCGGTGGAATTGGTGTTCGCGGTCGAGCGCGCGGCGCACGGCCGGTTTACCCAGGTGCAGTTGGGCTTTGCCGGCGCGGGGATGGCGTTGATCGACTACACCGACCGCTTACCCGCCGGCGAGGGGTACGCCGCCCTCTCGGTCATCGGGTCGGCGGGAGCGGCATATGCCGATGACCATCAGAATATGCAGCTGTTGTTTCGCGGAGGACGGCCGCAGGGGTTGCGGACCGACGAGCGCGCGGCGGCCTCGTCGCTTATGATCCGCGAATTCGCCGCCGATTTGGCGGCGGGGCACGATCTTCGCGCGAGCGTCGCTGATTGGCGAACCGTCCTGCGCGTGGCCGGTGCCGCGCAAGCGTCGCTCGCCACGCGCGAGGCGGTGCGACTGGAGGACGCCTGATGCCGACCGGACCGAAGTTTCGCTGTGCGGCGTTGAGCGCCGTGAAACACGACTATGTCGCGCGGGGCGTCGCCGGTCATCCGCGATTTGAGCTGGTCGTCGTCGCCGACGATCCGGGCGTGCCGGACTGGGCTCACGAGCGGAATCAGCAACTGGCCGATGCGTTTGACGTGCCGTATGTTCGCGATGTCGAGCGGGCCTTAGCCGAGTTTGGTGTGCAAGTCGCCATTGTCAGCCCCGAAGCGCAGCGGCACACGGACTTATCAATTCGCGCGGCGTGGGCGGGGAAGCATATCGTGCAAGATAAGCCGCTGGCGACTTCCCGGGCCGATGCTGATCGGTTGCTGGAGGCGGTTGAAAAGGCTGGTGTACGCTTCCTAATGTGGAACCGCAACTTCCTGCCGGCCGTGCTGCAAGCCCGCGAGCAGCTGGCGGCGGGAGAGGTCGGCCAGCCCTACGCCCTGCATATCGATTTCTATTTCGCCAAGGATGCCGGCCCGCCGAAAGGGACCCGTCAGACGGGGTATCCGCCGCTCGATTGGCAAGCCCATCTGATCGCCGCCCACGCGGATGGCTCCGATGGGGGCCTGGGGACCGAGCCACTGGGGGAATTGGCGATCGAGGGGATTTATCCGCTTGCCTATCTGCGGATGCTGAGCGGGGCCGAGGTGCAGCGGGTCTTCTGCCGGACCGCCACTCACTTTCATCAGCTCAATGCCGATAACGGCGTGGAAGACCTGGCCAGTGTCACGCTCGAATTGAGCGACGGCCTGATTGCCTCGCTTGCCATCGGCCGAATCGGCGCGGCGAGCCACCCCGGCGACGGCGAGATCAAGCTCCGCATCCTCGGCACTGACGGCGGGCTGGTGATCGGAGAATCGCGGCCCGAAGTGGGCATCTATTATCGCGGCCAGCCCCCCAAAGAGCCCAAGCAGCGGCGGATTGCCGGGCAAAACGACTTCTACCAGGCCGAGAATCTCGCCCAGGCCATCGACACCGGCGACGAGACGATTTTGGACATCCGCCCGAGCCACGCGATCTTCGCAACCGTTGAGGCAGCACTCGCCTCGGCTAAAACGGGTCAAGCCATCCCCGTCGAGCACGCGCGCTAAGCGCGAGTGCCCCGCCGCTCATCAGGCGATCCGGCTCGTCAGCCCGCCGTCGATCACGATCGTCTCGCCGGTGATGTAGTCGTTGGTTACGAGCAGCGCGACCACTTCGGCGACTTGCTCCGAGGTTCCCTCCCGATGTAGCGGAATGCGATGCTTCAGGTTCAGCTCTTTACGCTCCGGCGTCATGTCGGCATGAAAGCGGGTGCGGATTACGCCGGGAGCGACGCAGTTGACCCGGATGTTGTAGTCGGCCCAGTCGCGGGCCAGGCTGCGCGTGAACTGGGGAATCGCTCCCTTGGCCGTGGCATAGGCAATCGCCCCCGAAACGCCGCGGATGCCCGCCGTCGAAGATACGGTGATGTAGGCCCCCTCGCTGTTCTGCTTGAGATGCGGTAGGGCGGCGCGAGCCAGGAAAAAATTGGCGTTCACGTGCAAATCCATCGTGTGTCGCCACAGTTCGGGCGAAACATCCTCGATCTTGCCGTGCGCGGGGCCACCGGCATTGTGGACGAGCACGTCGAGCCGACCGAAGTGGGCCACCGCTTTCTCGACGGCGGCGGCGCAATCTTCGGCTCGCGCCATGTCGCCCGTGAACAGCAAGATTTGCCGGCCGAGGTTTTCGACGGCGGCGCGCAGTTCGTCGGCCGGAGTCCCCAGATTGCGGGCGACCAACGCCACGTTCGCGCCGCGGCGGGCGAGATCCAAAACGATCGCCGCGCCCAAACCCATCGTGCCACCGGTGACCAGGGCGACTTTGCCGTGCAGTTCCATCGCGTCCTCCCGCTCGAAAAGACGGGATTTTAGTCGCTTTCCGGCATCTGGGCCATCCGCTCGGCGATGACCGAGGCGTCGAGGCGGATGATTTTGCCTTCGGCGGCGAGATCGGTGTTGAGCAGGTCACGGTCGGCAGCGGGCTCGCCAGGAAAGGTAAACTGCACGACGAACGCCCCGATCTGAATACCTTGCCCTTCATAAACCGGCGGCCAGAATTCCTCGCCGCGGCGGGCCAGCAGCCGGGCCAAGAGGCGCGTCGCCCGGCCCGAGAAGCCGCCGACCGCCATTTCCATGTGCCCTTGCGATTCGCGATGGATGTAGAAGACGAAGGCCGCGTCGTGCCGTCTTTCGTCGCAGGGGCAAACTTCCCAGTCGCCGCCGGCGGTGGCATAGTAAATGCCCGGCCGCGTGGTGTTGTGGCCGCGCGAAATGCGCAGGCCCCCGCAGCACGAAGGGGGCTGCGGATCGCGGTCCCGATAGCGCAGGAAAATCGGACAGCTGCGCTTATCGGGCAAAGGGACGCTGTCTTGCGACTCGAACGGCTCGCAGCCAAAGGCATTGGCCAGCAGCAACTCGACGACGGGATTGCTTTTGTTGCTGCCGAGACAAACCAGGGCCTTATCCCCCGCGGTGCCGGCGAATCCCTCGTAGGCGGCACGGGCCATCGCACGGCATTCGTCGATATCGACCTGGCCGGGGCTCCAGACGAGCGATTGGTGCAAATGCTCCGGATGCGGATCGAAAGCGCCGGACGAGTCGGCCGCTTTGGGACTGGCGGCTTCTCCCTTGGTGGGCTTGCCCGACTTGCGATGCAAGACGGTCCCCCCCAAGGTGGTGACGCCGCTGAGCAGCTCCCCCAGCAAAACCGAATCGGAGGCGACGACCCAGGCGTCGTCGAGCGTGTCGCTGGGATCGCCACGGCGCACCCCCAGGCAGAGCACCAATCGCTTGCGGCGAGCCAGAATCTCCCAAAAATGCTCCGGCTCGACCCCAAATAGCCGACCGGGCAGCTCTTCGGCAGTGGCGAAGCCGCGATCGATCAGGTACTCGCACAGCTTCGACATGGCGTCGAGCGGGATGTATTTGACCTCGTTTTTGAGGAGCGAGGCGACCTGATGACGGTCGAGGCCAGTGTATTCGCAAATGGCCTTGATCGTGCCCGGCCGTTTGCGGGGGTCGGGCATGTGGCCAACCACTTCAGCCAGTCGGAACGAGTAACGCATGAAAACGCCTCGGCAAGGCTAGGGGTGCGAAAGTTTGCCTTGCGCCATCCGTGGCCAGCGGCTTTATTGCGAATCGCAACGCCGTTAACAGGGGATAAACGCGGATTAATGGCGTTGCAAGTCTCTTTAGACTATATCAGCGCCAAGGCAAACAGGCAACCCTTGCGCCGGTGTCTGGCCAAGCAGCGCGGAACGGACTAGCGCCGGCGGACGAGCATTGCCCGCTTGTTGAGATAGTCGCTGAACAGCTCCGCCTGTGGGCGGCTGGTATCGACCAAGACCCGCTCGCAGCCGTTGCGCTGGGCGATTTCCTGAAAATGGTCGTTGTGGCGTTTCACCGCCGCCAGATAGCCGCGGCGGAGGTCATCGGTTTGCGCGAGCAGTTCGTCGGGCACTTCCAACCCGACGAACTTCACCATGCCATCGAGCTCGAAGGCGAGCTCGTCGTGGTGCATCACTTGAAACAGCACCACCTCGTGCTTGTTGTACCGCAGCCGCTGCAGCACTGGCTCCAGGTCGTCAAGATTGGTGAAGAAATCGCTATAGACCATCACGATTTCGCGGCGGCCCAGTCGCGTGGCGATATCGTTCAGACAGGCGGACATCGCCGTTTTTTCGACGGGCTTTAGCTCGTCGAGATGATCGGTCATCCGAACCATTTGCGACATCGAGTTGCTCGGGGCGACGAACCCCCGCACGTGGTCGTCGAACGTGGCGAGCGAAACCTTATCGCTTTGGCGAATGACCGAATAGCCGAGCGTCGTCGCCATTTGGGCGGCATAGTGCAGCTTTTGCTGGCCTGCCTCGCCAAACCGCATCGAGGCGCTAACATCGAGCAGCATGTGGCAGACGAAATTCGTCTCCAGCTCGTATTGCTTGACGAAATACTTCTCGCGCGTGAAATAGACTCGCCAATCGACGTGCTTCGGGTCGTCTCCCGGCACGTACTCGCGATGCCCCGCGAACTCCACCGCAAACCCCGACAGGGGGGATTTGTGATTGCCGGCTAGATTGCCGATGACCAGCCCCTTGGGCGCCAAATGGCGATCCGCAACGTGGCTGAGCACTTCGGGATCGAGGTAGCGGGAGAGGACGCCGTGGGACATTGAACAGTGGGGCAGGTTTCTAACCTGCCTTTTCTGGAGTAATTGCTGTGAATTCAGGGCCGTATGGAAACCTGCCCCACATTACGCCGCTGGTCGCTCGTACTTCCGATCCGCGGGAATCGCCTCGAAGAGCATTTCGATCAGTTTTTCGCTGTTGAGGCCGTTGGCCTGGGCGGCATAGTTGCCGGCAATGCGATGCCGCAGGGCGGGCTTGGCGACCGCCTGCACGTCGGCCACCGTGGCGTGATAGCGGCCATAGAGAATGGCACGGGCCTTGGCGCAGGTGACGAGCGTCAGCACACCGCGCGGCCCAGCCCCCCAGTTGACCCACTTGTTGACGAAGTCGGGTGCTTCCTTGCTCCCCGGCCGCGTCGCTCGGACGAGGGCCCAGGCATAGCCCAGCACCTGGTCGCTGACGGGCACGCGGGTGACGAGTTTTTGAAATTCGAGAATTTCGTCGCCGGTCAGCACGGCTTGAATGTCGCCGAGTTGCCCGGTGGTGACGCGGCGGGCCACCTCCCACTCTTCCGCGCCGCTGGGGTAATCGACTTTGACGTAGAGGAGAAACCGGTCGAGCTGCGCCTCGGGCAGCGGATAGGTCCCTTCTTGCTCCAGCGGGTTTTGCGTGGCCAGCACGAAAAACGGGGCTGGCAGGGCGTGAATCTTGCCGCCGGCGCTGACTTGCCGTTCTTGCATCGCTTCGAGCATGGCGGCTTGCGTTTTGGGGGGCGTGCGGTTGATTTCGTCCGCCAGCAGCATGTTCGCGAAAATCGGCCCCGGCAGAAAGCGATAGCCCCGCTGGTGCGTTTCGGGGTCTTCCTGAATCACCTCGGTGCCGGTGACGTCGCTAGGCATCAAGTCTGGCGTGAACTGGATGCGTTTGAACGTGAGGTGCAGGCTCTTGGCCAGCGAGCTAATGAGCAGCGTCTTGGCGAGGCCGGGCACCCCTTCGAGCAGGGCATGGCCGCGGCCAAACATGGCCACGAGCACCTGCTCGATCACGTCACTTTGCCCGACGATCACTTTGGAAAGCTCGTCGCGCAGGCGGTTATACGCCTTTTCGCACCGCTGCACGGCGGCCACGTCGTCGGGATTGGTCTTGTCGGTCATGGGCTGCTCCGCAAGTGGGGCAGGCGTCTCGCCTGCCGTGAAATTCAAGTATGCCTTGGCAGGCGAGACGCCTGCCTTACGAACTAATCCACGCTCTCGAAATAGCGCCGCAAGCGCTCCTCATAGCCGCGCGGCGCTTTGCCGCGAGCCTTCGACTGAATCGCTGTCCGCAGCGATGGCGGCAGCTTGGCGAACCACGGCTCGCGGTCGAACTTCAGATCTCCGGCGGCGGCGTCTTGATTGACCTCGGCTCCGCGGCTATCTCCTTGGGCGGCGGGAGCGGTTTGCAAATCTCCCGGCGGGGCTTTTTGGTTGTTCGAGGTATCGCCACCCTGAGCCGCTCCGCCGGTGGTGGCCAGCGAACTGGACGCCCCCTGCATCGGCTGCTGACTTTGGCCGGGGGTTTGACCGGGTTGCCCCGGTTGCCCGGGTTGGCCTGGCTGACCGGGTTGCCCCGGTTGAGCACCCGCCTGGGCCTGAGCCAGCGCGGCCTGGGCGGCGGCATTGGCCTGGGCCCCGGCAATTTGCTGGGCTGTCACCTCCGGCGATGCGGGGACGAAGCCGGTCCCTAGCTGCATTGGCTCGCCCGAGCCGGGCTGACCCGGCTGACCAGGCTGACCGGGCTGACCTTGGCCAGGCATTGGTTGACCAGGTTGCCCCGGCATCGGCTGACCCTGACCCGGCATCGGCTGGCCTTGGCCGGCGGGAGGCATCGCGTCTCCGAGGGGAGTGAGCCGGTCGGCCGCTTCGAGACCTTCGCGAATCGGCTGATTGGCGACTTCCTGCTGACCGGAAATTTCGGCGGCCCCTTCTCCGGTCGCTTGCTGCGCGGCGGCAAACTGCTGCTGAGCGGTTTGCAGCTTTTGCGCGGCGGCCATTTGCTGCGCGGCCGACATCGGCTTCCCCGCCTGTCCAGGCATTGGCTGGGCCGCCTCTCCCGGCATGGGTTTACCGGATTCGCCGGGCATAGGCTGGCCTGCTTCACCCGGCATCGGTTCACCGGCGGAAGACGGACCTTGAGCAACCGCCTGCTGGAGCGCTTCGGCGGCGGCCGCAATGTCGTTGCGGGCCGCTTGCTGATCCTTGGCGAGCTCGGCCAGCGCCTCGGCCAGATCGCGGTCGCGACGCAGCTGTTGCTCGCGCGCGGCCAGATTGGCGGCGGCCCGCTCGACCGCCTGCTTGGCTTGCTCTTGAGCCTTCGCTCCTTGAGCGGGCTTCGCGGCGGCCTGCGCTCCCTCGGCGGCCGCCTCTTGCGCTTGCTGCAGCGCGGCTGCGGCCCCGGCATCTACCTGCGCCGCCTGCTCTGCAAGCGGGCCAGCCTCCTTTGCTTGTTGGGCGAGCGCTTCGGCCTGCTTCTTGGCGAGATCGTTCATCGCCTGCTCGATCTTCTCGGCCGCTTTGGCCAGAGCCTGATCGACGTTCTTTTGTGCCGGCTGAGCCTCGCCCGGCTGACCCTGATCGAGCTTCGCCTTCGCGGCGGTGGCCTGCGCCTTCGCTTCGCCGAGCGCCGCACTCGCTTCACTCGCGGGCTCGCCGGCGGCGGCCGCGGCTTCCTTGGCCAGCGCCTCGGCCTCACCCGCTTTCTCGCCGGCCTTGGCTTGCGCGGCGGCATCGGGCTTGCCGGCGGGCGTTTCGGCGGCCACTTTGGCCATTGCTTCCGCGGCCGCCTTCGCCTCGGCCAGTGCCGCGCGAGTTTGCTCGCGAGCCGCCTCGGCCTTGGCGGGATTGCCGCCGAGCGTTTCCTTGGCGGCTTGAGCCGCTTGCTTGGCGGCGTTTTGCAGGGCCTCTTGAGCCTTGCCGGGAGCCTGCTTGGCGAGTTCCCCCGCCATGTCGGCCACTTCCTGCTGATCGGTCGCCGCCTTCAGCGGGCTATTGGCTTTCCCCTTGGCGACCTCGGCCGCGGCCTGATCGGCCTGAGCCTGCGCTTCCATTGCGGCGGCGATCTTCTCGGCGAGCGCCTTGGCGGCCGCCTCTTGTCCCTTCCCCTCGGCCTTGGCTTGCTCGGTCATCGCCTCGCCTACCTTGGCCTTGGCCTCTTGCAGCTTGGCGATCGCTTCGCCGGGAGTCGGATCGGCTTTTTCCGCCGCCTGCTCGACCGCCGCGCGAGCCGCTTCGGCCTTCGCCAACTGCTCGCCGGCAATTTCCGCCAGTTCCTTGGCCGCTTCGCCTGCTTGCTTACGAAGCTCGGCGGCGGCGGCGGTCAGCTTTTCGGCCCCCTTTTGCGATGCCTCGCTCGCCTTTTGGGCGGCGGGCTTACTGGCTTCGCCCGGCTGCTGTTTGGCCGCTTCCAACTGCTTGCCGGCCTCGGCAACGGCGGGCCTGGCCTCGTTCAGCATCTCGGCCGCTTCGGGAGCGGTGTTTTTCACTCCTTCGGCGATTTTCTGGGCGACTTCTTCGACCGCCGCCTGCTCGGCGGCCAAAGCCTCGGCCTGTTCGACGGACAGACCTTTCTCTTTTGCGGCTTCGGCCGCTTCTGCGGCGATTTGCCGCTCGGCGGCGGCGGCACGCTCCAAGGCTTCAGCGGCGCGGGCCAATTCGCCCACCTCGACCGCTTTCTCCTTCCGCATCGCGTCGGCCAACTGCGCCTCGACCTCGGCTTGGGCTTGCTTGATCGCGGCCTTGGCATCCGCGGCCGCTTCCGCGCGCATTTCCGCCGCCGCGGGAGCCATGTCGGCTAGTTCGGCCTGCGCCTTGGCGACCGCCTCCTTGGCGTCGTTCAGCTTGGCATCGACCGCGGCGGGCAAATCCCCCAGGGCCTCGGTCTTCGCCAGCTTTTCGGCGGCACGCTGCTCGGCGGCTTGCGCCTCTTGCGGCTTCGAGGCGGCCTGGGCCGCGGCTTCGGCCTGGGCTTGCTCGGCGGCGGCCAGCTCTTTTTTCAGCTCTTGCAGCTTTTTCACTTCGGCGGCCAGCTCGTCGGCGCTCTTCTCGGTCTCGTCGAGATCGGCCCCTTGCTCCAGCATTTTCTCGACCTGCGCCAAATCGCCGATCACCTTGCTCTGCTCTTCGAGCGCCGCGGGCTTTTTCTCCTCGAACAGATTGGCCGTCGCCTCGAACGCCGCTTCCTTGGCCTGCTCCAGCAAGGGCTGCACGGTCGGAAAGCGGGCGAGTGCTTCGGCCAGCTTGCCCAGTTCCTTGCGCACCTCCGATTGCTTGTCGGCCAGTTGCTCGGCGGTTGCTTCACTCAGCTCGGTTCGCTTGGTCACTTCGCGCAGCTCTTGCTGCTTTTGCAGCATCTCGCGCACCATCTTGATCGCCGCTTCGCGATCGCTGTCGAGCAGCCCTTGCGTCTCTTCGAGCTTATCGAGCAGGGCGGCGAGCCCCTTGATGACCGCGTATTGGCTTTTGGCCGCGACGGGAAAATCAGCCTTGCCGAGCGAGACGCTGGCGTTTTTCAGCTCCGGATCGACCTGCGCGGCCCGCAAAATGCGTAGCCCGTCCGAAGCCCCGGCGGCGATTTGCCCCCCCCAAGTGCTCACGTCCTCGAGTTCGGCGACGAGTTGATAGAAGAGCTTTTGCACGTCGGCCTGATCTTCGATGGCCGCCAGCGCGAGCCGCTCGCGGTCGTCCTGCTTTCGTTCGGGCAGCCCCTTGGTGGTGTTATAGACCTTGGTTTCCAGGGCAATCAGCTCGCGGACCGAGGCGGCCAACTTGGCCACCTGCATCCGCTTATAGAGCTTCTGCCGCTCGGCCATGAGCTGCACTACGACCTCGCGAATCTTGCCGCGGGCCTCGTTGAAGTTCGCGAGCCGCTCGGCTTGCGAACCCTCTTGCGCCTTGACGAGCAACTGCACGATCACTTCCATGTCGTCCTTCATCAGCTCGCCGATATGCCCCTTCATGGCGGCGATGTCTTTATAGATCGGTCGCCCCTTGAGGCCGTTCTCCTCCAGTTGGCGGAGTTGAATGTCGAGCACGCCGGCGACGAGCTCACCCGCCAGGCCGCGGGCCTTTTCTTGCGCCTGCTGCTTTTTGCGGAAGTTATCGGAGTCTGCCGCGGCGGCGAGGCTGGTCGCGAACAGCGCAAGGACCACTGCCGCGGCAAAACTCAAAATCCGAAATCCGAAATCCGAAACAAATCCCGAGGCGGAAATCCTGAATTTCCGCGATTGGCGGGGCGTTTGCATGTTTTGCTCCTGATTGCTTGAGATTTATTTCGTGCTTCGTGCTTCGGATTTCGTAATTCGACCCTAGGGCGCTTCCCCAATCCCCAGTTGCCGCTTGATGATGTCCGTCAGTCGCTGTTCGGAGCGCTCGTCGGCCTCGGAAATGGCGGCCAGCACGCCGCTTTCGTCCGAGATTTCGAGCACCAGGCCGTCGCTTTGGTACGACGACCCGACCGGCTCCCCTTGCGCATTCTCGCCGCGATAGTCGGTCACTTCCAGCGTCAGCTTGACGCGATCCCCCTTATTGAGCTTCAGCGGCGATAAGGCCAACCCGTATTTGCCCGCCAGTGGCAGTCGGCTGCCGCTGGCAACCTGGCCGGCGGGAAGGACGTTGTATCGGTGAATCTCCATTGGCACGGCTTGGGCGGCGGCGACGATGCCCGTTCCCAAATCAGCCGATTCGCCGGTCCCCCGCGTGGGGTCGTACCGCTCGATCTCGGCGATAAAGCTCAGCTTGGCGATGCCGTAGTCGTCGGTTGCCCGATATTCGACCACTGGCTCGGCCGAGGGGAGGACGACTTTATGCACCACCTCGGCGGAGCCGGTTGGCGGGCGGTCGGGGCGGATGCGAATCGTGCCCCGCAGCGGCGTTTCCAGGCTCAAGCCATCCTGGTCGATCACCTGCATTTCATAGCGAACTTCCTCGCGAATGCCGGCGAGGGGAGAGTCATGGTCGGGGAGCTTCCAGACCAGCCCCCCCTGATCGGCCGATTGCAGGTCGAACCGGCGAGCCGCTTCGTTTTGCTTAGCGATGAGCCAGGCCGATTGCAGCGGCTTGCCGTTCATGACCTCCAGATCGAGCCGGATCGTGGTCCCCTCCAGCACCGAAAGTTGCCTACCCGAAGCATCGAACTGCTCGGTGCCGCGAACGGCATATTTGGGGGGGACGGGGGTGAACCGGGGCTCGACGATGGGGAGCGGAATCATGGCAAGCCGCGCCGGATCGGTCCAGGCATCGCCAAGCGTGATCTTGAAATCGACCGGCTCGATCAGGCGGCCCAGTTCGGCCGAATAGAGGGCCGATTGCTCGCGATCGCCCGGCCAGGCGGCGATCGTTTCGCTCAACGACCCGGCCGGCCGCGAGAGCCCACCGCGCTCGCGAACCGCCAGGATCAGCCGGGCGGCATCGGGGGCATCGAACCGCAGGAGGGTGGCCATTTCATCGCGCCACGGGGAGGAAATATCGACTTCCTCGTTGCGGCCCGCCTCGGCGATTTGCTCGTGGGCCGTTTTCAGGCGAGCCAATCGGTCGGCGAGCGTCAGCGGCTTTAGCTCCAGCGTTGTTTTCGCGCGCGAGCCGATCCCCGCCAGACTCACCTTGCCAGTGGCGGGCAAGGAACCCCGCGTGAAAACCAAAAACGTAACGGGCCGCCCCTGGGCTCCCTTGGCGGCCAGGGGGCGCGAGCCATGCTCGGCCGCGATCAGCACCGGCCAGCGATTGACGACCATCTGCTCGATCACCGTCGCGGTGGGATAGTGTCTTCCCCCCAGCAGCAGGCGGTTGAAAAACGCCGCCGCATGACCGGGAAAAATCGCCGCGAGAACCACGAGCGTTAGGAGCGTGCCCCCCAACAGCGCGGCGCGGCGGGTGATTTGCACGCGCGAGAACCCCTCGAAGACGTTGATCCCTCGGCCAACCGCCGAGACATAGTCGATCACCGCCCCTTCGAGCTGAACGGAGCCCCACCGGGGCGCTTCGGGCGATTCAAACTGCAATGCCGCGACGAGGTCGCTATCGAGCTTCTGCTGCCGCTCGACGAGCAAGGCCATGTCGATGTCGGTCTCACGGTGGCCAAGCAGCGGCCGCGTGAACCGCCAGCCAGCCCAGACCACCGCGGCGAGTGCGAGCAAAATCACGATCACGCGCTGCGGCACCGCCAGCTCGAACAGCAGATCGAGCACGAAAATGCCGACCAAAGCCCACAACAGGGCGGTGGCGAGTGACGACCAGGCGGTCGCCGAGCGCACGGCAGAACGGGCCCGCCGCAGGCCGGCTAGTTGCGAGCGTAATGTGGCGAGCTTCGTCATGAGAGGCGGATCATTTTGCGGGCGAGCCATTCACCGAGCATTAAGGCCACGATGGCCGCGAACCAGAGCGGAGTGTTCCACAGGGTCCGGTTGCGAGTTTGCTTTTCGATCACCGGCTCGAGCTTCAGGTCGTCAGCCAGGCGCGAAACGGTCGTCAGGTCATACGAACGGCCACTCGTGCTTTGGGCCAGGTCGTTTTGCAGCTTTTCGTTGCGCACTCCTTGCCGCCGCTCGGCCGACAGGGGGGAAACCTCGAACCGCTGTTCATCGAACTTGCCGGTCACGGGGTCTTTCACCCGCAGGCTGTATTCTCCCACCGCGAACACCGGAATCCGGGCTTCGAACACTCCCTTGCGGAGCATCGGCACGTTGATCGTCGTCGATTGCGAGCCGCTCTTGCCGGGAATCGTCAGCTCGGCGAGAAGGCCACGCTCCGGCAAGTTCTCGTCCGCCAGCGGCTCGTAGTTTTCGTCATACGCTTCGACCGTGAGCAGCACTTTGTCTTCCGTGCGATATTGCTGCTGATCGAGGCGGGCGACGAACCGCTTATCGGCCCCCAAGGCATGGCTCATGCCGAGGCGATAGATGAGCTGCGACCAGAACTGGCGATAATATTTCTCGCCATATTTCCGCCGCAGTCGCCACATTTCGTTGAATCCCAAATAGACCACTTCCCCCTTGCCATAGGGACGAGTGGCGATCAAGGGTTGCGGCGTCTTGCCGTCGCGGCACTTATCGGTCGGGTGCTCGGCGAGCACGCGGGCGTCAGGATGCTTATTGGCCACCGGCTGATACCACGGGAGCTTGCCGAGGTTGTCCCAAGCTTTGGCGTTTTCGAGTTCGCTGGCTCCGATTCGCATGAACTGCTCGCCGGCGGCGTAGGGAGTTAACCTCGCGCGAAACTCGGGAAACTGCGGCGCGGAACGAATATCGGCCGTCGGATCAACCAGCACGGGGAGCATGTCAGCCAAGGGCGTTTGATGCAATTCGCGCGGGCCAAACCGGGGTCCGGCAATGACCACCAGGCCCCCGCCGAGCGAGCCGACGTATTCCTTCACCATCTCGCAAAAGCGGTCGCTCAGGCCGGCTTTGGGCATGTCGTCGAGAAACAGCACGTCGTTGGCGAAAAAGTCGCTCCGTTTGGGAGTGAGCGTCGGGAGGAACAGAATGTTCGACTCGCGCACCCGCGGATCGGACGATGCCAGGAAGGTCCGAAAGCCTTGCATTCCCACGAGCTTATCGCGATGAAAAACCTCCTTGATGAACCGCCACTCCCAAGTCGGCTCGTGCGCAACGTACATCAGCCGGAGATAATCGTCGATAATGTTAACCTGCCGGGCCGCGCGATTGTTCTGATCGACCACTTCCCCATCCAGCCGCTCGGTCGTGGCGGTGAATTCGAACCGGCCCGATTCTTCCGGGGTGAACGGGAGCGAAACGGTGGTCGTTTCGCCATCGAGCGTCACCGTTTTTTGCCCGATGTTGATTAGCGCCGGACCTTCCCCCGGCGACTCGCCCGATAAGCGCCGGCCGACGACATTTACCGTGACGCTCTCCCCCGCCAGGCCGCTTTGACGCAGTTTCACAACCACGCTGCTGCGCTCGGCTTTTTTCATTTTGGGATCGGTTTGCAGATCGACCGCCAGATCGACCGCCTCGGTCGCTCCGACGCCGACCGAATAAATCGGCACGCCGAGCTGATTGACCGGCGATTGCTCTCCCTTGCCGAGCGGCGGCACCCCCGAATTGTGGGCAAAGTCGCTGAACATCACGACTCCCGCCAGCCGCCCCTGGCCGAACTGCTGCCCCACCTCATGCACCACCGAGCCCAGCGCGGTGACTTGCCCCTTGGTGCTGAGTTGATCGGCCAGATGCGCGGGGTCGAGCGGGCCGCTCCCGGCTGGATTTCCTGCGAGCTTGCGAATCTGGCTCGTCGTATTGCCATCGAACACGAAGGCTTCGATCTGCACGTCCCGCTCGCGAAGCAGTCGAACAAGCGGATTGTCGTTCGGCTTGCGCAAAAGGGCTTGCAAATAGTCCATTCGCGAGGGACCAACGCGCGGCGGGCCAGCTGGCTCGGTGGTCGCGTCGCCGCCGTCATTGCCATCACCCTTGCCGCCCGAAAGCGAGGTGGGGGTCATGGCGGGGGGGATTTGCTGCTTCCAGCCGACGGCCGATTCAATAGCCGCCCGCTGCGCCTCCGGCAGTTGATCTTCGATCGCCATGCTGTCAGTGCCGTCGAACACCAGATAGAGAAACGGCAGTTGCTTGTTCGTCACGGTGAGCTGCAGCACCGGATCGGCGAGCGTGAAAAGGAGCAGAGCCAGCAAAAGTCCCCGGCAAATGCCCAGCGACACGCGCGGCCCGACCGGCCCCTTGGCCTGATACCGCAGATAGAAAACGAGCGCGAGCGCGACCAAGGCGACCGCGCCGAGAAACACCCAGAACGGGCTCTCCGCCCAGGGAGCGGCCAGCGACAAGCCGATCTCGTCGATCGACGTGACGTTGTCAATTCCCAGGAGCCAGCCGATCCAGTGCGTCATGGAACCCTACATGCCTCGTTCGATTGCGAATGGGGATGCCTAGTGTCGATTGCGGAACTCAAAAACTGGCCGGCGGAAGCGAGTCAGCTTCCGGAGACGGGACTGATTGCGGGACTGATCGCGGAACCAACGGGGGGCTCCGGCCGGAAAGCGGGCCAGGCCAAGGTCGTCATTTCCAAGAGCAGCAGAGCCAGCACAACGAGCGCCAGCCACCACCACGAATTCTGCCCCAGAATCGCCACGCCCGCGAGACTGATGTCGTCGGTCGGGCCAATCCACAGTAAGTTAGCTCCCCCCGCCGCCCATTCGTCGAACCGCTCGCGCGATAGCGGGGCGAGGTCCGATTCCTCGGCATCGCCGCCGACGACGAGGGGAACTTCCCAAAGGGGCTTTTCGGGCATGTCTCCCGCAGCCGACATGGGAGCGACCCGCAAACCGACCACGCGATAAACTCCCCGCTGATAAAGACCAACAATCGGGACACCGCGCTGATCGGTGCTGATCGCACCGATGTCGAGCGGCTCGGTCGCCTCTTTTTGCCCCGGCCGGGCCAGCAGCACGGTTTGGTTCGGGTCTTCGGTCGGCAACGGAAGGGTGAATTTTTCGAGAGCGGGAAAGTTGCGCCGGGGAAGCGTCGCCTGCGTCATGCTTCGCAAGATGCGGTCGTACATAACCACGGCGGGGGTGGTGGCGAGCGTATTCCACGACGAGGCCAGCCCGCTCGCCGAGAAAATGACTTCCCCCAAGCCGATGCGGCGCGAAACGAGATACGGCGGTCGCCCGGCGAGCTCGAATGACGCCAGGATTCGTGGATCGTTTTTGCGGGCGAGAAGATCGAGCGCGCGGGCGCGGCTGGCGGAATCGGTGGGCAAGGGTTCGTCGGCGGCGGTGCCGAAATCGGCGGCGGCGGCCCAGGTGAGCCACTGTGGCCGCAGCTCGCGCAATTTGGCCGCGTCATCGATCAGCGCTTGCCGCTCGGTCTCCGTCAGGGTACCTTGCCCTTCCTTGACGGCCAATTCCTCGCGGCGCTCGCGAGCGGCGGCGAGCCAGGTCAGCTCTTCGTCGAGCCGTTTGATTTCGGCCTCCAACGTGGCGGCCCGTGTTTCAGGCGAGGCATCGATCTGGACCGATTTGAAGAAAAACGGGGCACCGTAAAGGTCGCGCAATTCCGCTTCGGAAGTGCTGGCGAGCTCGAAATAGTCTTCCCCCTGCAGGCTGTCGAAAGCGAGGTGAAACACCTGCAAATTCGCGCCGGCTACTTCGGGGACTTCACCAATCGGCTCGGCCGCGAGGGGGAGCGGCAAGATGCCGGCCCCGTCGAGCCAGGCGGCCGTGTTCCACGCGGCAGGATCAAAATTGCCCCCGGCGGCGATGACCAATTGCCCCCCTTGCCCCACGTACTCGCGCAGCAGCGAGACGGTGCTTCCGGGGTCGGCAATGCCGGCGACGACGACAAGCCGCGCATCCGCCAGGATGTCGGTCGTCAGGACGTCGAGCGTGATGTGCCGCACCTTGACGAGTTGCCGCGGAGCATTGACGCGAGCCGTTTTGGGGGCGAGCAACTTGCGCAAGGGGCGAGTTTCCCCCACGAGGCCCTGAATGGGGTCTTCGTTCGCCTCGCCATATTGATCGACAAAGACCACTGGCAGCGCGGCGACGATCGGCGCGGCGAGAAACCGCTCGTCGTCTGCCGCCAGGCGATCGGGCGCGAGCGCGGCCTTCAGCGGCACGAAGAGGGGCTTATCGGGCCGCGGAATTTCGCTGAGCGAATTAAAGACCACCTCGAATTGCACCTCTTTGCCGCCGGGAGCCGGCTCGACGGTGATCGTCCGCTCGCCGAGGACGGTGTCGCCCATCGTCAGGGTGACCTGCAAATCGCGGCGCGGGGCCGCACCCCGATGCTGCACGGTGGCGACAATGGTCGTCGGCGTTTCGGTGTCGGCCAGGCCGTCTTGGATGCGTAGATCGGAAATCCAGGTGTTTTCCCAATCGGCCGGGCCAACATCGACCACCTGCATCGGGGGAAACTCGCGGAGTGCATCGGCACTCTTGGGCCAATTGAGCCGCTGCTGATCGCTGATGAGCACGATTCGCTGGGAAAGCTCGGGAAACGATTCACCGGCGCGGCGGGCCTCGGTCGCCGCTTGCTGCAGGCTGGTCGAGCGGTCCACGATTTCGACCTTATCGAGCGCTTCGAGTGCGTCGTCCGGAGCGGCATACGGATCGCGGCTGATGGCCGCCCCCGAGCCGCAGGTGGGGATGATCGAAAACTTGCTGCCGGCGGGAATTTTATCGATTAGTTGGCGGGCGCGATCCTTGGCCTTGGCCAACAGCGATCCTTCAAGCGATTCGTACCCCATGCTCAGGCTGTTATCGATCAGGATAATCGCGTGCAGGGGCTGTTGGTCGTCGAACGTTTCTTGCCGCAACGTGCAGCCGGGGCGGGCGAGGGCCAATCCAAACAGCAACACCGCGAGTGTCCGCAAGCAGAGGAGCAGAATGTCGCGCAGTTGCAAAATGCGGCGATTACGCTGCATCGCTTCGCGCAGGAAGTCCATGGCGGCCCACTGCACGACGCGATAGCGCCGCCGATTGAGCAGGTGAATGATGATCGGCCCGGCGGCACAAACCACCCCTGCCAGCACGAAAAACCAGTTCGCGGTGAGCATGGAAGCACGTCATTTCGGGGCCGGCTGGCCACGAAAACTCTCGATCTTTCCCTCTTGTAAGATGGGCAAATAGCGGTTCGGAATCGCCAAAATAAAGCAAGCGACGCTGGTGCCGTAAAGTTCCCCTTCCTTGCCGCCGACCCGGCCGCCGCCGCGCGCGCCGTGGTCGCGCCACGCTCCCGTGTTGGCCGAATTTTTCGCATCGACCACCTGCGAATCGACGAGATAATCTCGCATCCGAGGGTAATGGTCTTGCCAATACTCGCCCCCAACCTGATAGAGCGCTTGCCCGACGTAGTAGAGCGTGTAGGCATCGAACGGCATGCTGCCGTCTCGATTGCGGGGGCGGGGCACCTCGCGAATCGCGGCGGTGATGATCTCCATGTTTTTGGGAATCCGCCAATCGTCGTACTGGCCAAACTCTTGCAGGCAAACTACCCCCGCCGCGGACATCGCAATCGTGCCCCCTCCGCCCCCCTTGCTATAGGTGAACTGGCCGGGGAGCTTTTGCTGCTCGGATTCCGGCAGGTTGCGCCCCCCTTGCGAGGCATAGTGCTCCCGTACGCTCCGAATCGCCAGATCGATCACCTCGGGGGGAACTTCCAGGCCGCTATCGACTGCACTGCGCAGGGCTTTGGCTTGCATCACTGCCAAGCTGAGGTCGTGTCCGTTCGCCTGCCGCTTGGCGCGATAATCCCAGCCGCCGTCTTCGCACTGGGTGTTGGCGATCAGCTTGAGCGCGCCATCCAGCACCCGGTTCATCTTTCGGTCTTTAGACGTCGTCATCCCATGCGCTTGGCCAAGAACGAACGTCGCCAGCCCGTGGTTGTACATGTCGCGCTGGGCATCGGAAATATTTAGCAGGCCCGAAGGCTTGCTGCGGCTGATAACGAACTCCAGGGCCTTATCGAGCTCGCGGCCGAAGCGACCGCGGCCCGGCGCGTGCCCCGCTGCCATGAACGCCAAGGCCCCCATGCTGACGAGCCCCAGGTCGTTGGAACCCCAGTTCCCCTCCGGCCCCTGGTTGCGGGCGAGCCATTCGAGCCCCCGTTCGAGGGCCACTTCGCTTTGGCGCGTGATCTCATCCTCTAGCTGACCCCACACCGGCGCGGTGCTGGCCAGCGACACCGCGACCGCCAGTAGAAGAGCCACCCAGGAACGTAACATGCTGCGCTGCTTGAACTTAGGAATCGATGCGTGAACCGGCGGCTGGGCATCCATGCGCGGCCGAAAGACAAGTTTCATCCTACTGCAACTATGGCGGAAAACGCGACTTCGTTACGGAAAATACGGGTAACTTTGTCGGCCCGTTGGGCAGCCATTCATCGGTTCGTCGCCAACTCCACGCTGCGAATCCACAATGGAACATCCCCGCTGGGGCTTTGGGCCTGGATCGTAAGCCAGCCCTCCTTGCCGAGCGCTGGGAAAAGATCGATGACGAGCGTTTTCCAGCGGTCCTTGTGGGTGCCGTCGGTGATGGTTTCCGTCTTCAGCAATTGCCCGGCCAGGCGCACTTGCACGTTCCAGGTTTGTCCGGCGTCGTTTCCTAATCGCAGATTTAACCTGGGCTCGCCAGTGGGCGGAAACGCGACTTCGCGCCCGATTACGATGGGGGAAGTCGCGGATGAGCGAATTCCCAGCACGTCTCGTTCGCCATGCATTTCGGCGAGCAGCCCTGTCTTCTCGCCATCTTGGCCACTCACCAGTTGCCAATCGGGAAGCGCCCGCGCTGCTTGCTCTCGCAGCCGAGGCGGCACCCTGGGCCGCCAGGGGTCGAGGGGCAGATTCGCGGCCGGCGGCGAATCGGCCGGGCCAGCCGGAACGAGTTCGACAAAATCGCGGGTAGGATCGTGCTGCCCCTTGCCGAAAAACGTGAACACCCGGTCCTTGTGGGGAATCAGCGGCCCGAGGCGCGGATCGGCATCGGTCAGGTTGGGCAGCGGCGTGGTAGCCACGGGCTCCCCCGTGCCGGCATCGAGCCACGTCAGCCGCCATTGCCAAACTTCCTTTTTTGGATCGGGCAGGCGCTCGCGCTGCGCGATAAGCACCCCCTGATCGTCGGCCAAGGCGAAGGGCGAAAGATCGCTGATCGCCGACCGCCATGCGATAACTCCCGTCGCCGCATCGTGCGCGAGAACCTCTTGCTCGGTGCGGGCGATCAGTTTGCCCCCCGCCAAGCCGACAATGCCGATCACCTCCGGCAAGACCGCACTCCAGTGGAGGCGGCCGGTGGCAACATCGAGGCAATCGATGGTCCGCACGCCCGGCTGGGCGACATACATTCGGTCGGCCGCGACCACCGGCCGCTGATACCATTGCAAGACCCACCGCGGATCGTCATCGGCCGGCAGCGTGACGTGCTTGCGAACCCAGCGAACCTGGCCCGTCGCATCGAGCGACATCGTCAGCCCCCCTAGCAATACCACCAGCGAATCGTCCAGCGGAAGCAGCTCGCAGCAGCCGCGACCTCCCCAACTGCCGCGGAGGCGAATCAGGTCGCGCTGCGATTGCAGCTCGCCCGTTTCGGGGTCATAGGTGTTCCACCGCAGCACTCCTTGCTGGTCCTCTTGAATGCTGACGCTGATGGCCCCGAGTTGCCCCTGCACGATGACCGGATCGGAAACGAGATATTCGCGCGACCTCCCCTCGGCCGTCCAGACGATCTTGCCCGAGGCCTTCTCCAAACAAACCAGTAGCGGATTGGACGAATACAGCAGTCGGGCAAAAATATGCCGACCGGTGAGGAGCGGCCGCATGGCGATTAGGGCCCAATCTTGCGATTTTTGCGGCGATCCGGTCGGGGTTTGGCTTTGCCACATTCGCTGACCGGCCGACAGGTTATACGCCGCGACCTGAAAGCGATTCGAGACATAGAGGGTATCTCCCTCGATGACCGTGGCGATTTGCCGGTCGGGCCATGGCACGCGGAACTGATTGGTGCGTCGCCCCACTTCGTCTTGCGGCCGGTCGCCAATCGGACCATCGAGTCGAGCTCGCGCGTGCGCGTCGTACCTTTTCACGGCGGGAACCGCCGGCGCGGAACTGCTTTGGCCCGCGGCCAGCGGGCCCTGGTCGCCACGGGCTTTCATTTCCCCCACGAGCTTTTCGAACTCGGTCGCGCTAAGCGCCAGATCGTTGAATCGCACCTCATTGGTAACAGGAGTGCCTTCGTCGCGTCCCTGCATCGCCGCGGCGAGGCGGATGCGCGGGCCAATTTCGACCGCGAGCCCGGGGGCGATCCGCAGTGCCCGGCGATACTCGACGATCGCCCGGTCAAACCAGCCGCTGGCGAGCGCCCGGTCTCCGAGCCAGCGATGGGCCTCGGCAGCCGCGTCGGTTCCCGCGAACTGAATCGCCGCCATTTCGACCGTGGCCGCATCGCCGGCGGCAATCGCCTGACCGATGCGCAGCCCGGCCAGCGGGCCAAACCGCTCTGCCATCGCCTGCCGCAATGGCGGGTAATCCTCAAGTGTCAGCCGCACCGCCACGGGAAGCGACGCCAAGAGCCCCCGGTCGCGTAGATACGGAGCAATTCCCGGCGCGCTCTCCGCATCGATCGACGTTATCAGCCGGGCGGCATCGTCCCAGGCTTCGCTTTCGAGGACCGCTTGCAATTCGGTGGTCGCGTTGTAGGTTTCCTTGCTTAACTCCTCGACGAGCGCGTCGCGCCAGGCATCCTTGAGCTTGGCAACGCTTTCCCCCGCCCCCTTGCTTGGCAAATCGCGCAAGGCCAGCGCCTCGGCCCAATCCACCAGGGGCGAGAAACGCTGCTGATCGAAAAGCCGGATTTGCCGCGTGAAGGCGAGCGTTTCGGCGGGCTGGCGGGTGTTGGCTCGCTGCACGACTTCGTGCCGGATGCTCCGCTCTAGGTCGGGGGGCGTCAGCAAATAGGTGTGCTGCGGGGCCGACATCGCGGCTCGCCGGACCGAACTCCACGCCAATGCCTGCTCGGTTCGTGCCGCTTGCAAGCCCGCCAGCGCAAACCGCCGGGGCAACGACACCCGCATTGCCTGCCCATCGCGCAAATCCCACACCAGCCGCATGGCATCGGTCAAAGCAGCCGATTGCTCCTCGATGGGAAGCTGACGGGTCGCCATGTCGTCGAGCAAACCTTCAAGCAGGGCGTGGGCTAGTTCCGGCGGCGGACCCGCGCCGAGGGTTTGGATCGTCGCCGCGCGGAGCCACTCGGCGGTGGGCACTCCCGCCGGCTGGGCGGCTAGAACCTCCGCGAGCCAGGCACCGGCTGAGGTGGCCAGTGGCATTGCGGGGGCCTTTTCGCGCAATTCGGCCGTGGCCAAACTCGCCAGGCCCGCCAATTCGCGAATCACGATCCGCCGCAAAACGAGACTCGTGTCGGGCCGCTTTGCCACCACTTCGATGCCGAGGCCCGTCGGATTCGGCGGGGCGTTGGTGATGGGATAATCGGGCTCGGCCCAATGCACTCCATCAACCGACAGACTCCACCGCAGTTGTCCGCAGCCCACCTGGAACTTGACCCAGCACGAACTGCCGATCGTGCCGATGGGCTTATCAGCGGGCTGCTCGAATTCTCCCGCCGCTTCGTCGTTCCAGCCGGTGATTCGCGCGCAGGTGCGTCCGCTGCGATGATCGCGCAGGAACCGCACAAGTTGTTTGGCTTCCCCCTTTTCATACGTCAGCAGGACGCTGGTTCCGGGAGTGACTTCGTCCAGCTGCAGCCGCACCTCTTGCAAGCCCCGCCGGGGGAGCGGCGTCCAGGCGTGAACGCGCTCGGCCGCGTTACTTGCCGCGAGGCGCACCGCGCCGTCGTCAAGGAGCTGCGGCTCGGCAACCTTCGGTTTGCTCGAAGTCCAGGGCAACTCGGCAGGACGCGGTACGTCGAGCACCACGGGCAATTCGGGGAGCGGCTGGGGGTCGCCTTGGGCCCGGATGAGCGAAATCCCCTCGAAAGCGGCTTTCCCTTCGAAGAAAACCTCGGTTGGGGGCGCGGCGAGCGGCGCGGCGAGGAGCACGATGTCTCCCCGGCTAAGAATCAGCTCGCCGCCGCGATGGCGCAGCTCGATGGGCCCGCCGTGCCGCAATTCGCTACGCAGACCGCGGCCATCGTCGGTGCTGGCGAGGGCCCAGGTTTTTGGCTGAGCCTTGCCGGGGTCGCGAGTGGTGGCATAAGCTCCCCAGCGATAACTTTGGTCTTCGTAATAAACGAGCGTCACCCCCGTTTCGCCCGCGAAAAAGTGCATCCGTAGCCGGTTGTAGTTTTCCAACTCCAGTCGCAGGACCGAATCCGCGAGCCACGGGCAAAGTAGCTGTGCGAGGCCATCCAGCGCTCCACACGGCCCTTGCCGCGTCACTTGCTTGCGAACCACCAGCTTGCTCCCTGGCGCGGGACCAAACCACCGCCGCAGGTCGTCCTCTTGCGGCATCGACTTGGCGGTATCGAACGGCTGGAACGCCACTTGGGCGAAGGGGGGTGGTTCGGTTTGGTCGTCGAGTACCGCCTGCCACGGCGGCGGAAGCGGGCCCGTCGGCTGCGAAGGCACAGCGGAGCCGGGCTCGACTGGCGTGGTCGCGGGATCGGTTCCGATTGGCCCATGGGGCTGCGATGGCACGGCGGGATCAGCGCCACCACCCTGATCGGGGCTTATCGGCCGAGCGGGATCGGTTTGAGCAACCTGTCCCGGCTGATCGGGACGGCGGGCGGCGGTCCAGAGCACGAAACCCGCGAGCGCCACGAGAGGCAAGCACACGAGCAGGGCAAGAACAATGATCGTGCCCGAGCTTTTTTGCACCTGCTTTTGCGCCCGGGCGACAATTTGCTGCGGTGTGATCTCGATCTTGCCCAAAGCGGCCGTCAGATAGGTCTCCATCCGCAGTTGCCCGATCAGCACTTCGCGCAGCTCGGGCGATTCAGCGAAGCGAGCGCGCAGCAAGTCGATCTCGTCCGCCGAAAGCTCGTCGGGCGTCTTCTGCTCCAGCAGCGCGATAAGCTCCTGATCGGTCATGTCGGCTTCTTCAGTTTGCGATCCAGGCAATGACGCAATGCGGCGCGTGCTCGATGCACCAGCAGCTTGACCGCCCCCTCGCTCCGCTTCAGTCGCTCGGCAATCGCCGCCATCCGCAGCTGATTGCGATAGCGCATTTCGATCGCCTCGCGAGCGCTTTCCCCCAGCGAATCGAGGCAGTGAGGCAAATGCACGAGCGCCTCGTCGTAGGCCGCTTCATGCTCGCTGGCGAGGGCGTCGAGTTCCAGGCAGAGTTCGGTCCAGGCCACTTCGCGCCGACGGTTAATTCGCCGCACGTGCTCGCGCAATAAGTTCCGAGCGATGCCAATCAGCCACGAGCCGACCGTCGTCGCTCGGCTCAGCTTTTCCCGCCCCAAATAGCACCGCAAAAAAACCTCTTGGCACAAATCCTCGGCATCGGCCGGCTCCAGCAGCCGAGCCCGCAAAAAGGCGTACACCGTGTTCTGATAGACGCCGATGAGCGCGCCGAAAGCCTGGTTGTCTCCCCGCTGAGCAGCCGCCACCAGGTTGCGATGCGCCTCGGCATCGGCATCGCGCGCCGCGACGAATGGCGCATCGCTGGCGGCAAACGCCGCGCTGTCGAGAGCGCTGGTCGGGCGGGGAAGCGAATCCATGCGGTCGGCGGGGTGCGTGGCAGGCGGGTAGGAATCGACTCCCTTATCTTAGTCGATTCGCACGCTCGCGAGCAAACATCTGGCCGGGCCGGTCTGGGGACCGGGTGAACGATTCCGCCCTGCAGGTGTCAGCGGCTCCCCCCCGCTCGTCTATCCGGTTTTTGCTCATGCCGGTATGATTACCGGCATGTGGATGGACCCGAATTTAGCACCCCTGGATCGCCATGAAGACCGACGAAATCCGCGAAAAGTATCTCGCCTTCTTTCAATCGAAAGGGCACACGAAGAAACCGAGCGACGTGCTCGTACCGCGGTGGGATCCCTCGGTCCTGTTCACGCCCGCCGGCATGAACCAGTTCAAGGACCACTTTCTCGGTAAGGTGAAGCTCGAATTCACGCGGGCCACCACCTGCCAGAAGTGCCTCCGCACCGGCGACATCGACAACGTCGGTCGCACCGCCTATCACCATACCTTCTTCGAGATGCTGGGCAATTTCAGCTTCGGCGACTATTTCAAGCGCGACGCCATCCACTGGGCCTGGGAACTGCTCACCGATAAGAGGTGGTTCGCCCTCGACCCCAGCCGCCTGACGGTCACCGTCTATCTCGACGATGACGAAGCCGCCGGCATTTGGAATAAAGACATAGGCCTGGCGGTGAACCGCATCGAGCGGATGGACGAAGCCGACAACTTCTGGCCGGCGAGCGCCCCCAGCCAGGGGCCCGACGGCGTCTGCGGTCCGTGCAGCGAGATCTACTACCACCCCCCCGGCGGCGGCAAGTCAGTCGAAATTTGGAACCTCGTTTTCACGCAGTTCAACCGCGTCGGCGACCCGCCGAACAACCTGCGGCCCTTGCCCAGCAAGAACATCGACACCGGCATGGGCCTCGAGCGGATGGCCGCTGTCATGCAGGGGGTCGAAACCAACTACCACATCGACATCCTCCGCCCCCTCGTCGAAGCGGCCGGCGAAGTGGTCGGCGTTAAATACGACCCGGCCAGCGACAACGGCCGCCGCCTCCGCCGCATCGCCGACCACGTCCGGGCCTGCACATTTGCGGTGCATGAAAATGTGCTGCCGGGACCTAACCGGGAAAGGTATGTCATTCGCCGCCTCTTGCGCCGCGCGGTCCTCGACGGCTATCAAATGGGCCTCCGCGACCCGTTCCTGTTTCAGCTTGTCCCCAAAGTTGCCGAGATGATGCAGGTTCCCTATCCGGAATTGGGCGACACCATCGAGCGCGTGCAGAAGGGGATCACCGCTGAAGAGACCACCTTCTTCGGCACGGTCGGCGCGGGGCTTGACCGGATCAACAAGATGTTCAAGGAGATGCAGTCGGCCAATCGGGTCATTGTCGCCGGCGGCGACGCGGCCGATCTCTATACGACCTACGGCGTGCCCCCCGAAATGGTCGAGACAATGGCGGCCGAACTCAACCTCGCGTTCGACTGGGACGGCTATCGGAAGGCGATGGAAGAGCATGGTGAAAAGTCGGGCAAGATCGCGGATGTCGTCTTCAAAACCGGTCCGCTCGAAGCCTTGAAAAAGGCCCTCAAAACCACCGAGTTCCTCGCCTACGAAGGAACCGAAGCCGCCGCCGAAATCCGCGGCATCGTGGCGCAAGACCATCTGCTCGATACGCTCACCGAAATCGGCCACGAAAATCCTGTGCAGGTTGTGCTCGACCGCTCCCCCTTCTATGCCGAATCCGGCGGCCAGGTGGGCGATACCGGTGTAATTGTCGGCGACAACTTCGAGTTCTGCGTGACCGATACCCAAAAGGACGGCGATTTGATCGTCCATTCCGGCCACCTCGTGAAAGGGACGATGAAGGCCGGGGCGAAAGTGATGGCCCGCGTCGATAAGGACCGCCGGCAAGGGATTCGCCGAGCCCACTCGGCGACGCACATCCTGCAATACGCCCTGCAAAAGAATCTGGGCAAAGAGACCCACCAGATGGGCTCGAAGGTCGAGGAGGATTGGCTCCGGTTCGACTTCGGCAACCCCGCGCCGGTCGAGGCCGACAAACTGGCCGCGATCGAGCGCGACGTGGCCGAGCGCGTCGCCGCCGGCGAGCCGATCAACTGGAAGTTCGTCCCGCTGAGCGAGGCCCGTGCGGCGGGCGCGATGATGCTATTCGGCGAAAAGTATCCCGACCCGGCCCGCATGGTCAGCATGGGAACCTTCAGCCGCGAACTGTGCGGCGGCACGCACCTGGATAATACCGGTGAAGTCAGCGCGCTCGAGATCATTTCCGAGGAAGGGGTCGCGGCCGGCACGCGGCGGATCACGGCCCTGACCGGGGCCAAGGCCCAGGAGCACATTTCGCAAACGCAGCAGGCCCTGACCGACATCGCCCTGGCCCTGAACGTGGGGCTGGCCGAGGTGGCCGCGGCCGTCAAGCGCCTGGCGACGCACGTCCGCGACCTGAAAAAGGCCCTGGCCGGCGGCGGCAAAACGCCCGACGATCCGCCGGCGGTTCCCAAACTGGCCACCGACCACCGTCCCGACGCCTCCGCCATCAAAACGGCCCTGCGCGACGCCGCCCGCGCGCTGAACGTCGCCCCGTTCGATGCCCCGGCCCGTGTGCAAACCATGCTGGCCGAAGTCACCGAGCTCAAACGGCAGCTCCTGAACCGGGCCGCTTCGGGCGAACTCTCGGCCGAGAGCCTGCTCGCCAAGGCCGAGACCATCGCCGGGGCGACGGTGATCGTCGCCGAAGCGCCAAGTGCCAACGCCAATCTGATGCGGCAACTGATCGACCAGATTCGCAAGAAGATCGCCCCCTCCGCCATCTTCCTCGCCACGACCGAAGGGGAGGGCAAAGTTGTCCTCGTCGCCGGCGTCTCGCGCGAGCTTGTCGAGAAGGGGGTCAGTGCCGGCAACTGGGTCCGCGACGTGGCCCCCATCGTTGGCGGCGGCGGCGGCGGCAAGCCCGACCTCGCCCAAGCCGGCGGCAAGCAGCCCGAAAAGCTGCCCGAGGCGCTCTTGAAAGCCCGCGAGGTGGCGAAGGGGATGCTGGGGGCGTAGCATTTGCCCCAGTTCAAGCTGGGGTCGGACGGCGAGGCTTCTGAAGCAGGCCGACAGGACCGGCTCTTGAGGGCAACTCCTCAGCGCTAGCTACGAGGCGGGATCGGGGCAGTTGAGAGTTTCCCTTCGAGCCGCGTGGCATCCGCGGAAATGCGGGTGATCGTCGCGGGAACCAGCGTCCATTCCGCCACGTTCGCACCCGGTAGCTCGACTTGGGCATACCGGCAACTGGTTCCGGCCCAGTGACCGGCGAGGGTTTGGCCTTCGATCAGCACGGTCAGGGGGCGGCCCAGGAGGCTGCGGAAATAGGCGGCGCGGAGATCGGCTTCGACTTCGGCCAGGCGGGCACTGCGCTCGGCTTTGGTTTGAGGGGGGACTTGCGCGGGCATCTCGGCGGCGGGGGTGCCGCGGCGGGGGCTGAACGAGAAACTGTGGATTTTCGAGAAGCCGCACTCGCGGGCCACGCGGCAGGTGGCGGCGAAATCGGCCTCGGTTTCGCCGGGAAAGCCGACGATGATGTCGGTGGTGATCGCCGGGTTATCGAGCGTCTCGCGGACCAGGCGGCAGCGGTCGATGAACAGCCGGCTCCCCCAGCGGCGGCGCATGCGGCGCAGCACCGCGTCGCTGCCGCTTTGCAGGCAAATGTGCAGGTGCGGGGCGATGCGGCTGGGAAACTCGGCCATCACGGCGAGTAGCTCGCGGGTGACTTCCGTCGCCTCAATGCTGGAAAGGCGGACACGGAACTCGCCCGGCAGCGTGGCGATCTGCCGCACGAGGGTCGAAAGCCGCAGCCAGTCGTCCTTGGGTTTGTTCCAGTTCCCTTCGACGCCGTAATGCCCCAGGTGGACGCCGGTCAGCACGATCTCGCGAAAGCCGTTATCGACCAGCCGCCGCACTTCGTCCAGGATGTGCTCCGGCGGGCGACTGCTGACGTTGGGGCGGACATGCGGAATGATGCAGTAGCTGCACCGCAGCAGGCAGCCGTCCTGCACCTTCACATACGCCCGGTGGTGGCCCGCGAACCGCGAAATGCCCGTCGGCACGTCGAGCACGCCGAAGCGGCCCAGAAGATCGGGAATTTCCCGCTTGTCGGTCAGCACCTCGACGACGTTCGGCAGCCGGGCCACTTCTTCCGGCGCGCGGGTCGCATAGCAACCCATCACCACGATCCGCGCCGCCGGGTTCTCGCGCGCCAGTTTGCGAATCGCATGGCGGCTTTTGCTGTCCCCTTCGGCCGTGACCGTGCAGGTATTCACCACGCACAGATCGGCCGCTTCCCCCTCGGTTGCATCCGCATACCCGATACGCGCCAGCCCCTCGCGAACCAGTTCGGTTTCGTACTGGTTGACCTTGCAGCCAAGGGTCAGGGTTTTGAGGGTGGCGGGCATGGAGTGGGCGTGTGAAAATTTTACTTTGCAGCTAGTCGCCGATGGGCATGTCGAAAGCCATGCACAGCCAACGCCATCCAATCGCCAATAGACCCATCCCGAACCAAGTAACGATGACGACGAGTAGCCAATTGACCTTTCTCCGACGACGAACGGGATTGCTTGCGACGATTGATGGCTGGTATGGGTTCTGATCCATGATGGCTATTCTGATTTGGAGCAACATTCACCCCCCCGTTTCCGCTTCAATCGTCGCGCTCATCGAGCCTTTGCAGCGGCTAATCAGCTTGTCGGGGCCGAAGGCGTGGATCTGGTCGCGCTTCAGTTCGGCGTGCTCGAGCGTGGTGGTGAGGCAGACGGCCCGCCCTTGCGAATCGACCTCTTTGGCGATCTTGAACCCCTTTTCCTTCTCGTGGCCGAACAGCTTCTGCATCATCGCGATGACGTAGTCGTACGAATGATCGTCGTCGTTCCAGAGGATGACATGGTACCGCGGCTGCCGCTTGGGGGGCTTCTTTTTGGAGGTCGGCTTGCGCTTCTCTTGGGGTTCTTCCTCGACTTCCGGCTCGGCGACGGCGGATTTTTGGCTCACGGACGGTGCTCCTGGCGGCGACTCCAACAATCCACGATAGGCGACTTCGCAGCACCACATTATATTGCGGGGCGCGAAACGCCGAAACCTGCCTCCTTGAACGGCAAGTCGATGGCGACCGTGTTTCGCGTCCGACGGACGCAGTCGCCTCCGGCTTGCCGTTAAACGAATTGCCGAATCCAAGCACTATGGACGATATCGACGCCTATCTTGCCGCCCACGCTGGCCAGTTCGAGGACGAGCTGGCGGGGCTGCTGCGAATTCCCAGCATTAGTGCCGACACGGCCCGCCACGTCGACGTGCGCCGCGCGGCCGACTGGGTCGCCGCCCAGTTTCGCGGCATGGGGCTGGCGGCCGAGTTGATCGAAACGATTGGCCAGCCACTCGTTTATGCCGAGACGCCGAAAATCCCCGGCCAGCCGACGGTGCTGGTCTATGGCCATTACGACGTGCAGCCGGTCGAGCCGCTGGACCAGTGGATCAGCCCGCCCTTCGAGCCGACGAAACGCAACGGCAACATCTACGCCCGCGGCGCAACCGACGACAAAGGACAGATGCTGACGCACCTCTTCAGCACGCGGGCTTGGCTGGCCACTCGCGGCGAGCTGCCTGTACAACTGAAATTCGCTATCGAGGGAGAGGAAGAAGTCGGCAGCCAGGGTTTATACGACTATCTTAAGAAGCCGGAGGCGAAAGCGAAGCTGGCCAGCGACATCGCCGTGATCAGCGACACTTCGCAGTTCGGCCCCGGCCAGCCGGCGATTACCTATGGACTGCGGGGCGGACTGTGGTTCGAGGTGGTGGCTAAGGGTCCGCGGCAAGACCTGCACAGCGGCACCTTCGGCGGAGCGGTGGCGAATCCGGTCAATGCCCTCTGCAAACTGCTGGCGAGCCTGATTGACGAGCAAGGGCACATTCAGGTGCCCGGTTTTTACGACGATGTGACGCCGCTCAGCGAGCTGGAACGCCAGCAGCTCGCCGCGCTCCCCTTTTCGGACGACAAGTTCAAGCAGCAAATTGGTGTGATCGCGCTGGCGGGAGAAGAGGGCTTTTCGACGCTCGAACGGCGCTGGGCCCGGCCGACTTATGACGTGCTCGCCTTCCACGCGGGGGAAAAGGTCGCCAAGTCGGCCATTCAGGCGCGAGCCACCGCCAAGGCGAGCTTTCGCCTCGTTCCCCGGCAAGATCCCGGCAAAATCGGGGCGGCGCTGCGGCTATTCCTGCAAAGCCGCTGCCCGGCGGGGATCGAGCTTGAAGTCAACATCGGCCACGGCTCGCCGGGGGTGGTGGTTCCGCTCGACAGCCCGTATGTCGCTGCCGCCTCGCGAGCAATCACGCAGGGCTTCGGCAGGGAGCCGGCGTTCATTCGCGAGGGGGGCTCGATCCCGATCGTTACGAACTTCCGCGAATCGCTCGGCGTCGATACGCTGCTCTTGGGTTGGGGCCTGGACGACGACAACACCCACAGCCCCAACGAAAAATTCTGCCTGGCCGATTTCCACCGCGGAATTCGGGCCAGCGCCCACTTGTGGCAGGAACTCCATGGAGCAGGCGTCTCGCCTGCCAAGTAAAACAAGCATGCTCGACCGCAAATTCATCGTTGATAACGCCCCGGCCGTCAAGCAAAACTGCGCGAATCGCGGAGTCCATTGCGAGGTCGATCGCCTCGTGCAGCTCGAAACGGCGCGCCGGCAGAAGCTGCAAGAGGTGGAAGAACTGAACCGGCAGGCCAACGAAACGCAGAAGAAAATCGGCGCGGCCAAGGATCCCGACGAGCGCGAGGCGATCAAGGATGCCGGCCGCAAGCTCCGCGAACTGAAGGACGCCGCCCAGGCCGAGCACGACCGACTGGAGATTCAAGCCCACGCCCTGCAGCTGACGATTCCGAACATGACACACGCCGCCGCCCCGATTGGGGGCGAGGCCAATAGCAAAGACATCAAACGGGGCAGCAACGCGATTCGCCAGTTCGATTTTCGGCCGCTCGACCATGTCGCCTTGGGGGAAAAGCTGGGCCTTTTCGACCTGGAAGCCGGCGCGCGAACGACGGGGCATGGCTTTTATTTCCTCAAGAACGACGGCGTGCTGCTCGATCTGGCGCTGCAACGCTATGCGATCGAAGTGCTGATCGAGGAAGGGTTTACGCTGACGACCACGCCTGACCTGGCACAAAACAAGATCCTGGAAGGGATCGGCTTCAATCCGCGCGGCAATGAAACACAGGTCTATTCGATCGAAAATACCGATCTGAGCCTCGTCGGCACGGCCGAGATCACGCTCGGGGGTATGTATAGCGGCCTCACGATCGAGGACGAACAGCTGCCGATCAAGATTTGCGGCCTCAGCCATTGCTTTCGGACGGAGGCGGGGGCCCACGGCCAGGCGACGCGCGGCATCTACCGCGTGCATCAGTTCACGAAGGTCGAGATGTTCGCCTTTACCACCCCGGATGCGAGCGACGCGATGCACGAGCAACTGCTCGCCATCGAATGCAAAATCTTCGACGGGCTCGAAATTCCCTATCGCGTGATCGACACCGCCAGCGGAGACCTGGGGGGCCCCGCTTATCGCAAGTTCGACCTCGAAGCCTGGATGCCCGGTCGCGGCTCCGCAACGGCAACAACCCCGGGCGAATGGGGCGAAATCACCAGCACCAGCAACTGCACCGACTACCAATCGCGCCGCCTCGGCACGCGCTATAAGAAGAAGGGGGAAAAGGGAACCCACTTCGTCCACACCCTCAACGGCACCGCCGTCGCCAACACCCGCGCCATCATCGCCCTGATCGAAAACCACCAACAGGCCGATGGCACGATCAGCGTGCCCGAACCGCTGCGCAAGTGGCTGGGGAAAGAGCGGATAGGGGCCTAAACGGCCAATTTGGACGGCCAGTCGGCCGGACCTATAATTGAGGACGACGAATCTGGATGTCGCTCATCAGCGAACTTGTCATGACCAATGCCACCGCCAGCCGCGCTACGGCCAAATCGAAGCTCAACGGCCGACTGCCGATTGTCGTGAATGGCGAGGCCGAGATTCCGGCTTGGGTGCGCGATC
The DNA here is from genome assembly GCA_033762315.1 of Pirellulaceae bacterium. Classification (GTDB taxonomy): domain Bacteria; phylum Planctomycetota; class Planctomycetia; order Pirellulales; family Pirellulaceae; genus CAYLLN01. The sequence continues at coordinate 31,541 of JANRLS010000151.1, read as the reverse complement.
ATGCCAGCTACAGGAAATGGGCCCGCTCGGACGATTTTCCGGAGGGTGGTCGGTTCGCCTACCTGAACGGAACCATCTGGGCGGATTTCACGATGGAACAGGTTTTTACGCACAATCAGGTCAAGACTGCAATTGCTGCCGTCCTCTATCAGCACGTCAAAGCCCTGGATTTGGGGTACGTCTTCTCGGACGGCACGCTGCTCTCGCACGACGGAGCGGGTCTATCCTGCGAGCCGGATGCTTGCTTTCTGACCTACGAAACCGTCGCCAGCAAGTTGGCCCGCTGGATTCGCGGCGCGAGCGAGGGTTATGTCGAAGTCGAGGGAACCCCCGACCTGGTGCTGGAGGTGGTGAGCACGTCGTCGGTTCGCAAAGACAACGTCACGCTTCGCGATCTGTATTGGCGGGCCGGAATTCGCGAATACTGGCTCGTCGATGCCCGCGCGACGCCGCTCAAGTTTTCGTTGCTGAGGCACCAAGCCAAAGGTTATGTCGAAGCTCGTAAACAGCCCGAGGGGTGGCTCAAGTCGGCGGTCTTCGGGCGGTCGTTCCGCCTGGTGCAACGGCTCGACCGCCTCGGGCAGCCGACATTCGATTTGGAAGTACGCGAATAAGCCGCGGCCGATTCAAGAGACGACTCACCTGATTCCGGGACCAATTCTTCATGCATTCCGAAACCATCGGCTTCATCGGCGCTGGGCAAATGGCGCGCGCTTTGGCGAAGGGATTCGTCAGTGCGGGGCTAACGCGGGGCGAGAAAATTCTCGCCGCCGATCCGGTGCCAGCGGCGATTGAGCAGTTTGCCGCCGAAATTCCCAGTGCGAAGGGGCTCAGGAACAACCTGGAGATCGCTGAGCGGGCCGATGTCATTTTTCTGGCGGTCAAGCCGCAAAGCATGGGAGGCGTCTATGGCGAATTGGCCGGCAAGCTCGGGCCTGGCAAGCTGATGGTTTCGATTGCCGCTGGGATCACGCTGGCCAAGCTGGGCGAGGGGCTCAAGACCGAGCGAATCGTGCGGGTGATGCCCAATACTCCCGCGCTTGTCGGCCAGGGAGCTTCGGCATATGCCTTGGGACCGGGCGCGACCGATGCCGACGGCAAGCTCGTCGGCCAATTGCTGGGGGCGGTGGGGACGGCGCTGGCGGTGGAGGAGCGGCTGCTCGACGCGGTAACGGGCCTATCGGGAAGCGGGCCGGCGTTTGTCTATGTGATGATCGAGGCCCTGGCCGATGGGGGCGTCCGCGTCGGTTTGCCGCGCGACATCGCGGCCCAATTGGCGGCGCAAACGGTGCTTGGGGCCGCGCAAATGGTGCTGACGACCGGCGAACACCCGGCCGCGCTGAAGGACAAAGTCGCCAGTCCCGGCGGCACGACCATCGCGGGACTCGCCGCTTTGGAGGATCGGGGCTTGCGCGGAGCCCTGATCGCCGCCGTCGAAGCCGCCGCTCGCAGGTCGCAAGAGCTAGGCAAATAAGCAGTTACGGCGATTGTGCCGGCGGAATCGTGCTCCGTGAACGCCAATTCCCAGCGGCGGCGAGGGTTGTAGAATACAGCAGCGGCCCAGGTGCCGCGAATGAACCTTTCGTCCCTCGGCCGTGATGCCAGGAGCCCGCCGTGTCCGCGTCGATTTTCGTTCTTGTTGACGACAAGCATGTGCCGCTGTTTCGCATTTTGTGGATCGCCGATGTCCCGCATTTTTGCGGCAACGACGATTGCACCTGCGAAGGAGACTACGAAGTGCGGCTGGAACAGGACGAGTCCGTGTGGGCCTCGCGGCAAGAGCGCGACAACGTGCTGAAAGCCCTGGAAGACTGGTACAACGGCGACCACGAGGCCGACCCCGAAGACCCCGATGCCGGGCCGGAATGGGGAAAGTAGGCGTATCCCGCGCGCTGGCCGATGCGCGTGGCGGGCGCGCGATGAGCTTGGAGCCAGAAAAATTACAGACAATGTCTTGACAAGCCTGCGCGGATTGTGTACAATTCATCATATCTTGCAATCACGGAAGTGAAGGTCGCTCCTTCGGCCGACCGGGAGCACGATCGCGCGCCGTGCCCCCCGGCAGAGAGCACCGGCGCAGCCCGGCCGACTTATTGGAATGATTAAGTGGGGCCGCGGCGATAACCTCCCGAAACTCGACGCAAGATCATTCACAGACTGGTTTTGTAACGATTTTTCAGCCCCGTTTGGAGAACTCATTCGTGTAGCAGGGCAAACAGTTTGGAGGTCCGCGGCCGGGACAGCGAAATTCTAGCTGGTGAATGGAGTTTTGCCTGTGGGGCGAACCAACTGGTCCGAAAAGTGGTCCTGCCAGTCGCTGATTTGCCCGTATCCCGAATTTCGCTCGCTAGGTATGTTGGACGGTCGCGGTCCTTTCCCTTCGCCTTCCCTCGCTAAGTTTGCCATGTCCGAGCCGAACACCCCGGTCGTTAATCCGCAGCCCCCGATCGCCCCTGAGCCGCTGAAGCCCTTTCGCATTCAGCTCGCCGAGCGGATCAACCGCTTGCCGCAATACGTGCTGGCGCGGGTCAACGCCCTGCTGCACCAAAAGCGGAAGGCGGGGCAAGATGTGATCGACCTGGGAATGGGGAACCCCAGCGAGCCGCCGCAAGATGTCGTCATCGAGAAGCTGATGGAAGCAGCCCGCGACCCGAACAACCACGGCTACAGCAAAGCCAACGGCATCCTCAATTTGCGCCGCGAGGTGGCGGCCAAGTATTTCAAGAAGTTCGGCGTGCGGCTCGATCCGGAGAGCGAGGTAATCGTCACCATCGGCTCGAAGGAAGGCTTCAGCCACATGTGCCTGGCGGCGATGGGGGCCGGCGAGACGGCGATCATCCCGGCTCCATATTTCCCCGCCCACATGTATGCCATTGTCATGGCCTCGGGCAATGTCATCACGCTCGATGTCTCCGATAGCGAAAAGTTCCTCTCGAACGTCGCCTTCACCTGCGAAAACATGACGCCGCGGCCCAAGCTGCTGGTGATTAACTATCCGCACAATCCGAGCAGCAAAACGGTCGAGCCGGAGTTTTTCGTCGAGGTGGTGAAGCTGGCCCGCCGCTACGGCTTCATGGTGATTAGCGACTTCGCCTATGCCGACGTGGCATTCGATGGTTATCAGCCGCCCAGCTTTCTCGCCGCGCCGGGAGCCAAGGAAGTCGGCGTCGAATTCACCACGATGAGCAAGGGCTACAACATGGCCGGCTGGCGGGTCGGCTACTGCTGCGGCAATGCCGAGATGGTGCGGGCCCTGGGCATTATCAAGGGCTATTACGATTACGGCCTGTTCCAGGCGATTCAGATTGCCGCGATCGTCGCCCTGCGGCACACCGACGCCGCGGTTGAGGCGCAGTCGCAACTCTATCAATCGCGTCGCGACCTGCTCCTCGACGGCCTCCGCAAGCAGGGCTGGCAGGTCGAGACACCGCGCGCCGGAATGTTCTGTTGGGCGAAATATCCCGAGCCGTTCGCCAGCACCATGAGCAGCCTCGATTTTTCGATGAAAATGCTGGAAGAAGGGAACGTCGCCATGAGCCCCGGCAGCGGCTTCGGTGCCGCCGGTGAGGGCTACGTCCGCATGGCCCTCGTCGAAAACGAGAACCGCCTGCGGCAAGCCCTGCGACAAATGGGGCGCGTAATTGGGGAGCAAAAGGCCAAGCCGCAGCCGGAGCGGGTTTCGGCATGAAGCGTCATTTTCAAGCACCTGATGCCGTGCTCGCATGGCCAAGCACGTGCCACCAGAAAACTTGGTCCCGGCGACGAATGCGGTTGAGGTAGTGACTTAAAGCAAACGCAGGAGTTCGGCGAGCGAGGCGATTTCACGCTTCGAGGAAAGCTCTCCCTTGCGGCGCAGATGGAGCATTCGCCAACCGGCGGCGCGGGCCCCACGAACGTCGTTCGTTTCGTCGTCGCCAACCAGGAGCAGCTCGTTGGAAGCAAGGCCGAGTTGCTGCTCGATGGCGGAAAAGAAGCGACTATCGGGCTTGGAAAAGCCGAGTTCGGACGAGACAAAGCACCGCTCGCACGGGGCCAGCGGCGCGTGGGCGGCGCGAATGGCGTGCAGGCGGCGGTCGAAGTTCGAGGCGATGGCGAGCCGATAGCCGCGGCGGGCTAGTTCGGCGAGGGTCAGCGGCACATCATCAAACAGCCGCCAGTTTTCGGGCTGGGCAAAGTGGTTCCACAGTTCGCGAAAAAGCCGTGATTGGGCCGGGGCGGCGACATCGTCGAACACGGTGGCGACAATTCTTTGCCAGCGCTCGCGCTCGGCGGGTTCGCTGGTGGCGGGGCGATTCAGCCCTTCCCCCGCTTCGCAGGCGGCGAAAGCGGCCCGCAGGCGGCGGCCGATTTCGTCGCGTTCGAGCCGCGAGCCAAATTGCCACCCCGCCAGGTGATAGACATCGGTCACCGGCGGATCGGCAAACAGTAGCGTGCCGACGGCATCGAAGACAACGGCGAGGAAGTTCGCGGGCGCGGCTAGAGAAGCCACCGGTTCAGGTCCATCGCGGTCGCGAAGATCATCAGTGACAACAGGCACAGCACGCCGGCAATCGTCAGCTTCATTTGCAGCCGTTCATCGACTGGCTTGCCGCGAATTGCCTCGGCGGCGAGAAACAGCAGGTGCCCGCCGTCGAGGGCCGGAATCGGCAGCAAATTCAGCACCACCAGATTCGCGCTGAGCATCGCCAGGAAGATAAGCAGGATGGGCACTCCCTGGCTGGCCACGGCTCCGGCGGTGCCGATGATACCGAGCGGTCCTTGCAGATTCGTTGGCGAGATTTTGCGAGTCAGCAGGCCACTCAGGACGCGAAGCACCTGCTTTAGCCGCTCGACCATTTCGCGATAGCCGAGGTAGAGGGCTTCCGAGATGCTGCGGGCTTGATGGGGAGATTGGAGGGCCAGCAGGGCCACGCCGCGATCCTCGGCGTAGAACGAATCCGACACGACCGGAGCGATCTCGGCCGACTGCGACTTGCCCCCACGCAGCCAAGTCAGTTTCAGCCGGGTGTCGGGCCGAGCATCTTGCAGGTGGAAAAAGACCGAATTCCAGTTGCGGGCCGAATTCCAGCCGTTCGCGGCGGGGTCGAGAACAATCGGCTCGAACAGCTCTTTGTCCTCGAAAAATTTCTCTGCCTCCGCGCGGGCCTGGTCGCTCGCGGCAATAAATTGAGCGGCAGTAATGGCATCTCCGGCGGCGAGGCCCGCCTTGGCCGCCGGGCTGCCTGGAATGACTTCGGCAACCACGGGCGTCACCTCGTAGGCGATACCGAGCGACTCGATGGCCGCCGGCCCGACCGCCGCCCAGCCGCCGACATACTGCCGAGGCAATACCGGAGTGGCGGACAGCGTTTTGGTCGTTTTCTTGCCAGCGCTATCGGTTCGCGTGACGGTGAATTCGATGGGGGGAGCGGGCTCACTGACGGGAGTCAGACGCTGGCCGAGCGAGAGGGGATCTCCGACCGGTTGGCCGCTGACGCTGTCGAGGACATCGCCGACCTGAAAACCAGCGTCCGCGGCGGGGGAATTTTTGCGAATGGCTACGATGGGGCCGATCTTCATGACAAGCCCAAGCTCGCGTAGCGGCTTGGGCTGCACGACGACGGGAACTTCCTTTGTCGATTCGACTTTCTTCCCCGTGGAATCGGTCGTTTCGATCTTGCGCTCGACGGTGAAGGTGAGCGGGCCAGTAGGCCGGCGGGCGAGAACCTCGTTCAATTCGTGTCCTGCCGCGATCTTTTGCCCATCGACCGCGATCACCACATCTCCCTTCTCGAAGGGGACATCGGTTTTCGGTCCGAGATGTGGCCAACTCGCGTCGCGCAGGCCAATCTCGCGACCCCGCGGAATGGCAATCCCCAGACTGCCGGTCATTCCGTCCGCCTTGACCTTCGGCTGCGGCTCGAACCAGGATTCGCGGCCATTCGGAGCGCGGACGAGCATCGGCAGGGGCTTATCGACCCCATTGAAGATGACCTCGTGCATCAGGTCTTCAAAACGGAGGTAGTCGTACGGCTTGCCATCGCGGCCAAATTGCAGCACCTGTCCGCCAATCGGCAGATCCTCTTTCCAGGCCGCGCCGCCGGGAACCGTGCCCCCAATGACCGCCGGAACTTCGGGGACGCCGAATCCATAGGCAACCGCCGCCATGAGGACGCCGAAGATCAGGTTCATCGTCACCCCGGCGGCGAAAATTGCCGCGCGGGCGGGAACCGATTTGGCCGTCAAACTGCGCGGGTCGAGCACCGGTTTCGCGTCGGGATTGGTGGAGTCGTCGCTCAGGCGTGTACGGGCGGCTTCCTTTTCGGCGTTGCGCGGGTCGTCGTCCTGGCCGAGCATCTTCACATAGCCCCCCAGCGGCAAAATGCCGACGCCATATTCGGTTTCGCCCCACTGGAAGTGGCACAGCTTGCTGGGAATCTGCAGGCCAAAAACCTTGGGCATCGGCACATCGAAGCCGACATAGAACTTCTCGCACTTCACGCCGCACGCCTTGGCGACCAGGAAGTGCCCCAGTTCGTGGACGAAGATCACAAACCCCAGCCCCAAGCCGACACACAGAATCGACCAACCCCAGCCCAGCGCCTCAGCGACGAGCGAAGCTTCGTTTCCCGCCGTAGCGGCCAGTAGCAAAGTCATTTCCACCGCGCAACCTCCTGCCGGGCCCAGACATCGAGCCTTAAGAGTTCTGCCAAGTTCGGATCAGAATTATACGAGTGCCCAGCCAAAACGGACCGGCAGGCGGCCACAATTTGCGGAAAACGAAGCTCTCCCGCCAAAAACCGGGCCACTGCCGCTTCGTTGGCCGCATTTAGCACCGCGCCGGCCGTCCCCCCCGCCGCTGCAACCTCTCCGCCGAGCGCCAGGGCCGGAAATCGGCTCTCGTCTGGCGGCTCAAAATCGAGCTGTAAAGCCTTATCCAGATTCAGCTTACGCGCTGGCGAATCGAGCCGCACCGGCCAAGTCAGGGCATATTGTATCGGCAACCGCATATCGGGGGGGCTTAGCTGGGCGACGACCGAACCATCGATAAATTCGACCAGCGAGTGCACCACCGACTGCGGATGCACCACCACTCCAATCCGTTCTGGCAGCAAATCAAAAAGCCAGCGGGCCTCTATGATTTCCAGCGCCTTGTTCATCATCGTAGCCGAATCGACCGTGATCTTCGGACCCATCTTCCAGGTGGGGTGAGCTAGGGCGTCGGCCACGGTCGCTTGCTCCATGCGGGCGGCCGTCCAAGTGCGAAACGGCCCGCCGCTGGCGGTCAGGATAATCCGGGTGACGCTGCTCGCTGGGCGGCCATCCAGTAGCTGGAAAACGGCCGAATGCTCGCTATCGACGGGAAGGATCGTGGCCCGTCGTTCGCGGGCCAGACGCATCACTTGCGGACCGGCCATCACCAGGGTCTCTTTGTTCGCCAGGGCGACAGTCTTGCCTGCATCGAGCGCGGCCCAAGTCCCTGTCAGGCCAGCACTTCCGACGATTGCCGCCACAACGACATCGACCTCGGACAACTGGGCGATTCGCTCGTTGCCTGCATCGCCAATGAGCAATTCCGTTTCGGCAGGCAAGCTCGACCAATCATGCCGGCGGGCCTCTTGTTCGCTGGCGGCAACGACGAACATTGGACGAAACTCGACCGCCTGCTGGCAAAGCTCCGCTAGCGAGCGATGTGCTGATAGGGCTACGACTTGCATCGAGCCGCACGAATGACGAACCACCTCCAGCGTGCTGCGTCCGATGCTGCCGGTCGAGCCAAGCAGGGCGATTCTGCGGGGAATTTGGCTCATGAAGGATGTGTCTCGCCACAATCGGTCGGCCGCGACTGGCCCGATGCTTGCCAGCCCGGCGGCTGGCGACAAGAATGCAGAAGTGTTCGGATTGGTGGTCCGCGGCCGCTTGCGAACGCAGCCACGAAAAAACTGGCGGCCCGCGATAATGCCGTTCTACTGGATTCGCCCCTGGTGGGGCAATCTGGACCGGCCCGCGTAGGGCGGGCAATTTTCGCGTCACGCCGCCCAAACAGGCAACAAAAGGACTGGATCGCATGGGGCAAGATAACCGTCAAAAGGGAGATGGCAACGGCACGAGCGGCTCGAATCTGCTGCTCTGGGCGGGGTTGATCGTCGCCACGGGGCTGCTCGTGGCGTTTTGGGTTTCGTCCCTCTTTCAGCGCGATATCCGCCCGCAAGACCTCCGCCGCCTGATTCAAGCGAGTGCCGGCGGAGCCAAGGGTTCGGTCGATGTCGGCGAAACGGGGTCGAAAACCAATCCACCGGAGCGCATTTCGAGCCTGCGGTCGGTTGTCGTCAAAGATCGTTCGATCACTGGCACCATCGACATTGGCACGCTCAAGGAAGACCCCCAAGCCAAAGTGCCGGTGGTCGATGTCTTTCGCGAAAAGGTTCCGTTCAAAACCAACTTGCCGAGTGAGGATTCGTATCGTAAAGCGATGACCGACGAGCTTGATAAGGCGGGCATCGAATATCGCTTCGACGGCGGGCCGAATCAGTGGGAAGCGCTCAGCCCGTGGATTTTGCTGACCGTCATCACGGTCGTAATGATCTATTTCATGCTCCGCCGCCTGATCGGAGCGGGCTCGCCGATGTCGTTTGGCCGCAGCCGGGGAAAGCTGTATGCCCAGGAGGATTTGGGGGTCACGTTCAACGACGTGGCCGGCATCGACGAGGCGGTTGAAGAAGTGCGCGAAGTGGTCGATTTCCTCCGCTCGCCCGAAAAGTATCAGCGCCTCGGGGGCCGCATTCCCAAGGGGGTGCTGCTCGTCGGCCCGCCGGGCACGGGCAAAACCTTGCTCGCCAAGGCGATTGCTGGCGAGGCGGGGGTGCCGTTTTTCAGCCTGTCCGGCAGCGATTTCGTCGAAATGTTCGTCGGCGTCGGGGCCGCCCGCGTCCGCGACATGTTCCAGCAGGCCGAGGCCAAGGCCCCCTGCATCATCTTTATCGACGAACTCGACGCGCTCGGCAAAAGCCGCGGCACCAGCATCATGGGGGGGCACGACGAGCGCGAGCAGACGCTCAACGCCCTGCTCGTCGAGATGGATGGCTTTGGCAGCAACAGCGGCGTGATCGTGATGGCCGCCACCAATCGGCCCGAAACGCTCGATCCGGCCCTGCTGCGTGCCGGACGGTTCGACCGGCAAGTGCTGGTCGATCGACCCGATATCAAGGGGCGAGAGGACATCCTCAAGGTCCATGTGAAAAACGTGAAGCTCGACCCCACGGTGGAGCTGAAGGAAGTCGCCGCGATCACCCCCGGCTTTGTCGGGGCCGACCTCGCGAACCTCGTGAACGAAGCCGCCTTGCTCGCCGCCCGCGGCGAAAAGCAAGCGGTAGGCATGAAGGAATTTAATGAGGGGGTCGAGCGCGTGACCGCCGGCCTCGAAAAGAAACAGCGAATCATGAACGACGACGAGAAGCATCGCGTCGCGTATCACGAAAGCGGCCATGCCCTTGTGGCCTATAGCCTGCCGAACACCGATCCGGTGCACAAGGTGTCGATCATTCCCCGCGGCATCGCCGCTCTGGGCTACACGATGCAGCGCCCCGAAGGGGACCGCTTTTTGATGACCCAATCGGAGCTCGAAAGCCGCATTCAGGTGCTGCTGGCGGGAACCATAGCTGAGGAGATCATTTTTCACGACATTTCGACTGGGGCCCAAAACGACTTGGAGCGGGCCACCGCCATCGCCCGCAGCATGGTGATGGAATACGGTATGAGCCGGCTGGGGCGGGTGAACTATCGCGAATCGAATCGCTCGCCATTTTTGGCGATCGCCAGCGGCGAGGAATCGGTGCGTCACTGCAGCGAGCAGACGCTCCGCGAGATTGATCAGGAGGTGCGCCGCATCCTGGATGAGTCCATCGAGAAAGTGCGGCACATTCTGGATGTGCGGCGCGGCGCTTTGGAGGCGCTGACCAAGGAGCTGATCGAAGTCGAATCGATCGATGCCAAGGAATTGAAGCGGATTGTCGAGGAAACGAGCCCCGGACCGCTGGTAGTTCCCGGCACCGATGCCGCGCTGCGTCTGGCGGCTGCCGAAGCCGGTGAATCGACGGCCCCGGCGGCTGTTGAAAAGAGTGGGTGACATTATCCCCACGATCTTCGCATCGCGACGTTGCGTAATGAAATGTGGGCCGATGGGGGATGAAACGATCCGCCCGTCGGAAGCCACTACAGGGTGCGGGTTGCCGAATAGCAACCCGCGGCATGGCATTATCGCCGCCAGAGAGCAAAAGTAGTTTTCCGAGGCCCGCCGGTCCGGTACGATGGAACGCAATCTTGGGGCTTACTGTCCGTTCTGGGAGAACGCAATGATTGGCAGCTTGCGCATTTCGCTGGGGCTGGTGGCAATCGGGTTGTCGGCCGGTTTGGCCTGCCAGGCTCAAGTCTCCGGGCCGTCCACCCCTCCGCCGCCAGTGGCTGTATCGGGTGAGCCGGCCATTCCTCAGGCTGCCGGTCCCGAACTGGCTCCTCCTGCCACGCCATCGACTAAGCCGGCGAGTCAACCCGCGGAGCCAACTGGCAATCCCGCTGTTGAGACGGCCACGCCCCCCGCTCCAACGGAACCCGCACCATCGACCTCTGACTCCGGAGAGAAAAAAGGCGAAAGCGACAAACCAGTGGAGAACGACAAGGTGGATGAAAGCGAGAAGGTGCTCGAACCGTCGGAAATTCCCCCGCCCGATCCGGCGGCGAAGGAGGAAGTGCTTCTTGCCCAGGCTCCCGCTCGAAATGATGCCGCGCCGAAGGCCGCCAATCCCTTCCGCCGCCGGGTGAGCGCACCGGAATTCCCCAAGGGATTGGAATGGATCAACAGCCGGCCGCTGACGAAGGCCGACCTGAAGGGAAAGTTCGTTCTGCTCGACTTTTGGACCTACTGCTGCATCAACTGCATGCATATCTTGCCGGAGCTGAAAAAGCTGGAGCAGGAATTTCCGAACGAGCTGGTGGTGATCGGCGTCCATTCGGCCAAATTCGAGACCGAAAAAGACGCCGAGAACATCCGCGCCGCCGTCCTGCGCTACGAAATCGAGCACGCCGTGGTCAACGACAACGAGCACGCGATATGGGATACCTATGGCGTTAGTAGTTGGCCGACGATCGTGATGATCGATCCCGAAGGGAACGGAGTGTGGGGCAATAGTGGCGAGTTCAAGGCCGAGGCGATCCGCGAGGTGCTGAACAACGCCATCCCCTGGTATCGCGAGCAAAAGCTGCTCGACGAAAAGCCGTTTCATCTGGAACTGGAAGCCTTCGGCGAGCGCGACACGCCGCTCCGCTTTCCCGGCAAAATTTTGGCCGACGAGCGGGGCAATCGCCTCTTTATCAGCGACAGCAACCACAATCGGATCGTGATCGCATCGCTCGATGGCAGCCTGCTCGACATCATCGGCAGCGGCGCGATTGGCCGGGCCGACGGCGATTTCAAGTCCGCGTCGTTTAACCATCCGCAGGGGTGTTTTTTGCATGGCGACACGCTCTATGTGGCCGATACCGAGAATCACCTGCTGCGAAAGGTCGATCTGAAGACCAAAACCGTCGCCACCATCGCCGGCACCGGTGAACAAGCGGCCCACGCCTGGCCCGGCCTCGAGCAAGCGCAAGCCGCCGGCCGCTTGCCGGAACGCTGGGTTGGTCCGCCATCCACGACGGCGCTCAATAGCCCGTGGGCGCTGTGGGTTCACGACAAAGACCTCTACATCGCGATGGCCGGCCCGCACCAGATTTGGAAGATGCCGCTCGACGAGCTGGAAATCGGCCCCTACGCCGGCAACGGGCGCGAGGACATCGTCGATGGCCCGCTGCTGCCGCGAACTCCCTACATGCAGGGTTTCTCGTCGTTTGCTCAGCCGAGTGGCCTATCCGCCGATGCGACGGGGCTTTACGTTGCCGACAGCGAGGGGAGCTCCATCCGCAAGGTGCCGTTCGACCCTAAGAAACAAGTGACCACCGTTTTGGGTTCCGACAATCTCCCCGGCGGCCGGTTGTTTGCCTTTGGCGACCGCGATGGCCCTCGCTCGGTCGCCAAGCTACAGCACTGCCTGGAGGTGGTGCATGTGGCCGGAAAGCTCTATGTCGCCGACACCTACAACCACAAGATCAAAGTCGTCGATGCCAAAACGGGCGAATGTCGCACCTTGGCGGGCATCAACAAAAACGGCATCGGCGCGGCGGGAAGTACCGACGATCCCCCCGCGTTTCACGAGCCGGCGGGACTCGCGCACGCGAAAGGGAAGCTCTATGTCGCCGATACCAACAACCACCTGATCCGCGTCCTCGACCTGGCGACAAACAAAGTGACGACCCTGGCGATCACCGGCCTGGCTGCGCCGGGGGCCTCGCCGAATGCTCCGGCAGCCGCGCCGAAAAAGCCCAGCTTCAAGGGGGCCGTGCAAGAGAAAGTCGCGGCCACCACCCTCAAGCCGGTCGATGGCAAAGTCAACCTGAAAGTGTCGCTGAAGATTCCCGCGGGGTGGAAGGTAAACGACCTCGCCCCGATGTCGTATTGGGTGGATGCCACGGCTGCCAGCGGACCAATCGATCGGGCTGCCCTGGGCCGCGTCAAGCTCCCGAAGCCAGTGGCCGAATTCGACGTGGCCGTGCCGGTGACCAGCGAGGGGGAGGAAGAAGTGACCATCTCGCTGACCTATTACTATTGCGAAGACAAGAGGGAAGACGGCACGTGCAAGGTGGGCTCCGTGGTCTTCACCGTGCCGCTTAAGGTCGCCGCCGACGGCGCTGCGGGGCCGGTGAAGCTGGCACACACGATTTCAGAATAGCAGCCCGAACGACGATCGCGGAGCAACCTTGTGGCAGATGTCGCCGGCCTGGCCAAGCGCGTGATCGCCAATGTCGAGCGGGCGATTGTTGGCAAGCGGCCACAGCTTATCCTGTCGCTGGTCGCCTGGCTCTGCGAGGGGCACATCCTGCTAGAGGATGTGCCGGGGGTCGCGAAAACGATGCTGGCCCGCGCGCTGGCCCTCAGTTTGGGCTGTTCGTTCAAGCGGATTCAATGCACGCCCGACCTCTTGCCGAGCGATGTCACTGGGGCGTCGATCTTTAATCAAAAGACGGCTGAGTTTGAGTTTCGCGCTGGCCCCATCTTCGCCCAGGTGCTGTTGGCGGACGAAATCAACCGCACCACTCCCCGCACGCAAGCCGCCCTACTCGAGGCAATGGCCGAAAGCCGCGTCACCGTGGATGGAGAGACGCATCGGCTTGGCCCACCGTTTTTGGTGGTGGCCACGCAAAACCCGGTCGATCACGAGGGAACCTTCCCCTTGCCGGAGGCTCAGCTCGACCGCTTCTTGATGCGGTTCAGCCTCGGCTATCCGACATTCGACGACGAGCTGAAAATGCTCGATCTTCTGCATCGCGGGCATCCGATCGACACGCTCGCGGCAGTGGTTTCGGTCGAGGAACTACTCGCCTGCCAGCGGGCGGTTCGCGAGGTGTATGTCGATGACAAAGTGCGCCGCTACTTGCTGCAGATCGTCCACGATACGCGGCAGCACGACGACATCAGCCTCGGCGGCAGCCCGCGGGCCTCGCTCGCCCTGTTCCGAGCATCGCAGGCCATGGCCGCCGTTCGTGGACGCAACTATGTATTGCCCGACGATGTGAAGCGGGTCGCCGCGCCGGTGCTGACGCACCGCCTGCTGCTGAAGCCCGAAAGCCGGCTGCGCAAGATCACCGCCGCGGCGCTCGTCGATGAGATCGTGGCTGAAATCGCCGTGCCGACACTCGACGAGCGTGCCGCGACTTAGCCACGCGGCGGACTCCACTCCTGGGTGGCTGGCGTTTCGCGTGAGCAAAACCCAGTGCGGTGTGTTTCGCCGGCTTGCCAGGGACACGGGCGACGTCCAAAATGCGGGCGATCTTTGGGCATCGTAGAACCACTCCACTCTCCGGGAATATCGCCATGCAGCGCTTGCTCTTCGCTCTTTCACTTGTGTGCTGTTTCGCATCCTCCGCTATCGCCGCCGATGGCAAAGCGGCCTTTACGAGCGCCGCCGAAGCGGGCTCCGATTTCGACGTGCAAGGGGAATACGTCGGCAGTGCCGGCGAGGAAAAATGGGGCGCGCAGGTCATCGCTAAGGGGGACGGCAAGTTCGACGTGGTTGGCTATAAGGGGGGCCTGCCCGGTGCCGGCTGGAGCCGCGGCGGGGAAGTCAAGCGGGGCTCTGGCGAAACCAAGGACGGTAGCGTCGAAGTGAAGGGGGACACCTGGACGGCCACGATCAAGGATGGGGTGTTAACTGTCTTTCAAGAGGGGCAGAAGGTCGCTGAACTGAAGAAGACCGAGCGCTCAAGCCCCACGCTGGGCGCAAAGGCCCCCAGCGGCGCGAAGGTGCTGTTCGACGGCACGACTGCTGACAACTTCGAGGGGGGCCAGCTCATCGAGGATAATCTGCTTGGCGCGACCAATTGCACGAGCAAGCTCAAGCTAGGCGATCACACCCTGCACATCGAATTTCGGACCCCCTTCATGCCCAAGTCGAGCGGCCAGGGACGCGGCAACAGCGGCGTCTATATGCAGGGCCGCTACGAGTTGCAGGTACTCGATTCGTTCGGTCTCGATGGCAAGAACAACGAATGTGGCGGCATCTATTCGATCAGCGAACCGGCCGTGAACATGTGCCTGCCGCCGCTTGCCTGGCAAACCTACGACATCGATTTCACCGCCGCCAAATTCGATCAATCAGGCAAGAAGATCGAAAACGCCCGAGCGACGATCAAGCACAATGGCGTCGTGATTCACGACAACCTGGAGCTCAAGCATGGCACTCCCGGCAACAAGCCGGAAGGGCCCGAAAAGCTCGGCCTCTTTCTGCAAAACCACGGGAATCCCGTGGCGTTTCGGAACATTTGGGTGATCGAGAAGTAACGGCGACAGTCGCCCGAGAGGGCGAGACTCCGGCCGAACACCGCGCTCCCGTCAACTCGAAAACTTCGGGTGCCACTCCCACGCAAGCGTCGGACATGGCACCCAACCCAAAAACTTTGGTCTGGCATGACACCAGTCCTCTTGGATGCAAACTACTTCTCCGCGATGCAGTAGAGGTGCTCGAATGTCCGGATGAAAATCTGGCCGTTCGAGATGGCCGGCGTCGCATTGCACGGTTCGCCCAGGTTGTTCTTGGCGACCAGGTCGAATTTTTCCGGATTCGGCCTGAAAACGGTCGTGGCCCCGCTTTGATTGGTGACATACGCCTTCCCTTCGGCCATGACGATCGAGCCCCAGTTGGTTCCCGCTTGACGATCTTGCCACTTTTCCTCGCCGGTTTTCACGTCCAGGCAACGAATCGTGCCGGGGCCGGCATCGGGAATATAGACGTAGCCATCGATGATGATGCCGGTGCCAATGCTCTGCGGGTTGACCGGCTTGTACCAGAGCTCGCTCCCTTCGGTGATGTCCCCCGAGCCTCCGAGCTTGAACGCCTTGCCGCCGCCGCTATAGCCGCCGATTGCCACGCAGACTCCATCACTGATGATCGGCGACGAGTAGGCGAGGTCTCCCTTGCGGTTCTCGGTTTTGCAGAACCAGATCACTTCGCCACTGGCGGGGCGATACGACACGACGCGGCTCGGCTGGAAGCAGACAATCTGGTCTTCGCTGGCGAGATTCACGACAATCGGCGTCGTCCAGGTGCCGCGGGTTGCCCCCTTGCTGCCGGTCGGCTCATCGACGCGCCACAAATCGCGCCCCGTCGCCAAATCGAAGGCGGCCAGGAAGCACTTGTCCCCCGGCGCGCAGTTCTGAATGACGCGGTCCTTATAGATGACCGGCGATGCCGCATAGCCCCAAATGTGCCGGAATTCTCCCAGGTCGTCGCGCTTCCAGAGCGGTTTGCCGTCGAGGTCATAGCAAAACAGCCCGGCCGAGCCGTGCCAAATGACGACCCGCTGGCCGTCGCTGGCGGGAGTCGGCGAGCAATACGGATTGGTGTTGTGGGTCGGATCGGCCTGCCCGTAATCGACAACCTGCTCCCAGAGCAAGTTGCCATTCGCTCGGTCGAAGCAATACAGCCCCCGCTTCTTCCCCTCCTCCTGGGCACAGGCGACCAGCACCTTATTGCCCACCACGATCGGGCTGCTGTTGCCGCTGCTGGGAAGTTTCACCTTCCACTGAATGTTCTTCTCGCGGCTCCACTCGGTGGGGACATTCTTTTCGTCCGACCAGCCGTTTCCTCGAGGCCCGCGAAAGGCCGGCCAATCAGCAGCCAGTAAAAGAGGGAGAGCAACAACCAATCCGGCAGCCATAGCGAGCGAAAGGCGACGCATCGTAAACCTCCACGAAAAGGAACGCATCAATGCCAAGCATTGTGACAATCGCCGGCCCGAATTGCCAGTCAATTGCCGCTGGCCACGCGGGATCGAATCGCGGCGAGCAGCGGTTCCAGTTGCTCCTGGCCTGACTCGATCGCGAGGTCGATATCGATGGCCCAGAGCGGAATTCCGCCCAGCGACTCGCGCGGAATCTTGACGAGGTCCTTGCGCGTGCAGATCAGGGCAGCGATCGGTACCAGGCTCGCGCTCCAGCGGGCGAGCTGCGCGAGATCCCCCTCGGTATAGGCGAAATGATCGGCGAATTCCCGAAAGCCGGCCACTTCCAGCCCGCACTGGCTCAGCGTATGCCGAAAGCCGGCCGGGTTGCCGATGCCGCAAAACGCCGCGATTCTGTTTCCCGCGAGGCTGGCCAGCGGCTGCCTCGTGCCGATGGAATTGACGAGTCCCACCGGTCGATGAACGAGTTCGAGCCAAATGGCACGTGACGCAAGACCAGCGACTTGCCGGCGAATGGCGTCGCGGGCCGCCGGCTCGATGGCATCGGCCCGTGAGAGCGCGACGACCTGCGCACGCGCCAAACCTTCGACCGGTTCGCGCAGCAACCCGCGAGGTAGCAAGTGGCCATAGCCAAAAGGGGCGAGCGCATCGAGCAGGACGATATCGAGATCGCGAGCCATTCGCCGGTGCTGAAAGGCGTCGTCCAAAATCAGCACTTGCCGCGGATTCGCCTGCAAGGCCGCTTCGGCCGCCGCGACGCGATTGGGATTCTGTAAATGAGGCACCTCCGGCAGCCGGGCGGCTAGTTCCAAGGCTTCGTCGTTGGGCTGGCCGTGCTTCGCGCCATAGCCTCGGCTGATGAGCGTGACCGCCGCCCCGCGCGACCTGAACCATTCGGCGAGCCAGCAGACGAGGGGGGTTTTGCCCGTCCCGCCGACCGTCAGGTTGCCAACGCTGATGACCGGCGCGGCGACGCGGGTGGCCGTTTGGCTGCCCGCGTCAAACCGCCAGTTTTTGCGATGAATAACCGCCCGATAAAGAGGCTCGGCAGTGGCGAGAACCCGACGCGAAACCTGGGCCACCATGCCCTTTCGCTGGCCGCTCGCGACATCTCGAAACCAAGCTGAAAGCGACATCGGAGTTGCCAATGGGGCTCAATATCGGGAAATCACGGCTAAACTACCGCTGTTGAACTTGGTTCATAAAGCTAGCAGATGACTGGTCGGGGCGAGTTTTCGCTTGATTCACTACCCGCAAAATGCGAAAATTCGGCATTGTCGGCAAGACCGTTTCGACCCGAATCTGTCGCGCAATTGGTCGCCGATACCTTCCTTAGGGACACTTGGACCAAAGATCGTTTGTTCGTTTTCAGTCAGGCCGACCATGAACTTCAACCCCTCCGCAATTGTCGCCGCCGTTTTGTTGGGGCTGAGCTTTTCGGCAGTTCATGCCCAAACAACGAACTATTCGCAGGGAACGACTTCGGTCAATGGCATGTTCGGGAATCGTACGCTCGGCGGCCCGACCACGCCGAATTCCAATGGAATCGGATCACAGGGAGGAGCGGGGGCACAGTCGAGCATGGTCGCCGCAGGAACGGTGGGCCAAACGGCACAGCCATTTCAGCAACTCCAGCGCACGGGCTTCGTCGGCGGCGATACTGCCGACACGGTCAATCCACGGAGCATGGTCGGCAACCAAACCAACCGCAACAACCTCGGGGCCGCCTTCCAAAACTTGTTCTCGCAGGACTTCAATGCCGAGCAAGGAAACCAGAAGCAAAAATCCCCGCTGCGGCTGCAATTGCGAGTGGGCTTTCAGACGACCCCCGCGCCGGTCGGGCAGTTCACCGCTAGGTTTGGCACTCGACTGACGAAGCTACCAGGCCTCTCGACGCTCGGACCCATCACCGTGCTGATGGAAGGGCAGACGGCAGTGCTCCAGGGGCGGGTGAGTACGGAGGCGGACCGCCAGCTGGCGGCAGAAGTGGCCCTGCTGGAACCGGAAGTCGCGGCCGTACGAAACGAGCTGTTGGTTGGCCCGGCGGCGCAAGAGGAGCTCCCCCCGCCGTCGCCGACGAGGTAGCGATTGGTTGCGGGGCGACGGATGGCATGGCCCCCGGTCGGCCGAAGCTGCTCGTCGGACGCCGCAAACTCTCTTGCGGTGCTGCTTTCGCCAAGCGGTCGGCCAGTGTCCCTGGCAGATTGATCGACGTCGTCTGCACGCTGGCGACGGGCGCTGGCTCGGCGGTAACAGCCGGCAGAGCGGCCACCGGCTCCTGATACGCCACCTGTTGCACACCTGCCGACGGCACGGGAGTTGCCAGCGGATTCAATGGTGCCGCCAGCCGCTGCTGCATTGGCGGAGGCAACGGAAAGCTCTCCATTTGTGGGCGGTTTTCGGGCGTATTCGTTCCCGGCAGCAAATTTCGCGAGGGATGCCCCACCACCAGTTGCCCGCTCGTCGCCGTGAACACGGGGACCAGGCTGATGTCGGCCTGCGGTTTCCCCGCTTCGTCCCAGGGAATCCAGATGCTGTACGACGCCCCCAATTCCGTTTCGCTGAAGTGGGTCGTGAATTGCTCCGGCGTGAAGGCAAACTTGCGCTCCGGCGTCTTGCTGCCGCCGGGGTTTGTCGTGTCGTTGTAGGCATACACCACAAGCTGCCCCTCGACCGGCACCGTTTTGTTTTGGGCGTCGTAGAAGTACAGCCGCCCGCCGAAGCCGCGAGTCGGTGTCTTGCCCGCCTGGTTGAGAATGGCCGGCGACCAGAGCGCGGCCACGCGGACCGGCGTGGGATATTTGCTCGCTTGGATTTTTGGCTGTTCCTCTCCCCACAGGCTCTTCGCCCAATCGGTGGGATTAGGAGTTTTGCAACCTGCCGCGGCGAGGCATATCGCGAGGATGATCGATGGGATGGAGCGTATCATGGTGATTCATCGGCCCGTGGGGACGTACATCGCGGGGGCAATGGCACCGGCGGGGGGAGTGGCGAAACGATAGTCGGCTTGCGTTCCCGGCGGCGGAGACGCCGGTTGAATCGTCGGGGGCTGGAGGCCGCGGTGTTGCGGTTCCAAAGCCTGCGCCTGAACGGCCGGGGGCAAGCCAGCTGGCGGACTGGCGAGCGGCCGCGGCGGAACACCCGGCAGCGAGTTGGAAAGCGACGGTAGCGGAAGCGAAATCGCTTGCGCCGCCACTGGCCGCGGCACCGGTGACCCGGCGCTATTGCCCGGCGGAGAACTTGCCGTCGGAGCGGGGCGCGACGGACCAGGAATTGGTGGTGGCATTGGGGCCGGCGGCGGCAGCGTAATGGCTGGCGGCTGGGCCGCTGGCGGAGGAACCATCGGCAGCGGCTGGGGTGGCAAGCTGCCAGCCGGGGGAGCCGGGGTCGGTTCTGGTCCGCTGGGGTTCAAATCGGGAAAGATCAGCGGCGACGACTGCGTGTTATACGCCGAGCTGCCGCCGAATCCCACCTCGCCGTGGATGTTCACCACATCCCCAATGCACCAGCTCATCCGCTCCGACTCGCGGAGATTCATGGCGTCAATGTCTTCGTCCGACTGCATGATGAACGGCGTCAAAATGATGAGCAGCTCCGTCCGCTTCTTCAGCACCGAATCGAACCGAAATAGCCGCCCCAGCACCGGCACATCCGCCAGATAGGGAACCCGCCGCGTGTATTCCTGCTGATCGTTGGTGATGAGACCGCCGAGGATCACCGTTTGCCCACCCCGCGCGCTGACCGTCGTTTGCGCCCGTGTGATGAGAATCTGCGGCGAGCGAATCACCTGCCCATCGGTGGTGATCGAGATCGGAATGCCGGTCGCTTCGGGGCCGACCGCCGATTTTTCCGCCGCGACTTCCATCACGATCATCCCATCGGGGCTGGTCCGCGGCGTGACTTGCAGGATGATGCCGACGGGAATGTCGGCTGTATTGTTCTGCGTGCCGAAGTTGGTGATTTGCGATGACTGAATGCGCGGCACCTGAGCACCCACTTGCACGTAGGCCGGCTGATTGTCGAGCGTTTGCACCTGCGGCCGGCTGATGACTTGCAGCCGCTGGCTGTCTTGCAGCGCCCGGACGAGCATGTTCACCGAGTCGCTGCTCGCCTGCAGCACCATACCGCCGAAGCCGAGCGTCGGATCGGCCCGATTGAGCGTGAAATTCGTGATCGCCTGCGTCGCTACCGCGTTGCGGGCGGCGATCGAGGCCGCGCTGTTGTCGTTCCCCAGCGGCTGGCCATTCCACAGATAGCGATTGCTGGCAAGGCCGCGATCAAACAGCAGCGAATCTTGCAGGCCCAGCTCGACCCCGAATTGATCGGTGTCTTGCAGCGTCACCTCGGCGATCATCACCTGAATGACCACCATCGGGGGGCGCTTGTCGAGTTCGGTAACGACGCGGCGAATCTCGTCGAAATAGCGCGGCGTCGCGCTCACGATCAGGCTATTGCTGACCGGCTCCGGCTCGATAATCACCTCGCGCTCGATTTGCTCGTAAGGGCTGACCAGTTCCGGCGCGGCCTGGTTCAGATCGCGCTGCCGCGTGAGTAGGTTGTTCAGAGCGAGGGCCACGTCCGCCGCCGGAGCATTGTGCAGCCGATAGACCGTCGTCACCCGCTGGCGGATGTCCCCTTCGTCCAGGCGCACCAGAATCTTGTAAATCACGTTGAGATCGCCCGCCGTGCCGCTGGCGATGATGCTGTTGGTCCGCTGATCGACGGAAAACCGCAGCGGCACCAGGGCGCTATCGCCGCCGCCGGTCGCCGATTGCAGCCCGGCCGGACCTTGCCCACCCCCTCCTTGCTGCGACGCGCCGAACAAATTCTGCAGCATGTCGGCCAGGGCCGTGGCATCGCCATTGATGATCGTGAAGACCTTGATCTGCGCCTCGGTGGCGGGAAGTTCATCCAACTGCTCGATCAGGTTGCGCATCAGATCCATGCTCTTCGCGGGGCCGATGACGATCAGCGAGTTCCCCCGCGAATCGGCCGTGATCCGCATGTCGGCCAGAATGCCCGATTGCAACAGCTCTTGGCCCCCCGCGTCGATTCGCAAGAGTTGCAGGCTCGTGGCCCGGCGAGTCGCCTGGGCCGGTGTTGGCGTTCCCGCGCCGCCGGCCGCTTGTTGCTGCTGTTGCTGCTGTTGGCCCGGCGCGCCGATACCGGTGATCGCCTCTTGCAGCACCGGCGCGAGCTCCTCGGCAAGGGCGTTTTTGAGCTTGAAAACCTTGACCTCCTGCGTCGAGGCGGCCGTTTCCACGTCGAGCTGCTCGATCAGCTTTGCCACCTCCAGCATGTCGCGCGGGGCGGCCTGCACGATCAGCGAGTTCGAGCGGAAGTCGGCAATGACCAGCACCCGCGTTCCGAGGCCCAATCGCGGATCGTTCGTCACCCCCGGCCGCACCACGAAAAAGCTTCGCACCGTCCGCTCGGCATCGATGGACGACATGTGCTTGAGGTTGAACACCCGCACTTGCGAATTGGGGGGTGTCGGCCGGTCGAGCTTCTGAATCAGCTCGATCACCGGGGGCAAATTCTCGGCCCGCCCGATGAGGAGCAGCGCGTTCGGCTTGAGGAGCGGCGTCACCGTGACGCGCCCTTGCCGCGCGCCGAAGACATCGGGATAGATCGTGGTAATCAGGGCCCCCAGGGCTTCACCATCGACGTGCTTCAACGCATAAATCTCGACCGCCGGGCGGTTTTCCTGGCTCTGCTGCTCGATCTCGGCGATGATCTTCAGCACCCGATCAACGTCCTTCTTCTTGCCGATGACGATGATCTGGTCGAGACCTTCGATAATCTCGATCCGCACGTTGCCGATCTTGCCGGTGTCTTCTTCCTCGGCAGCCGGCGGCATCGGTTCCGCCGCTGGCGGCGGCATGGGCGCGGCGGGGGGCAGAGGCGCGGGCTGCGCGCCCCCTTCGGGCTGAAAGATCATGCTCACGAACTGGCCAATGTGCCCCTTGCGATGAGCCAGCAGCGGGTCGATCTCGTCCCCTCCCGCGGCCGCCCGAATGAGCGACACGGCACGGACGATCGTCGCCGGATCGGCCCGGTCGAGGGCAACCACTTGCGATTGCTCGGCCGCGCGCGGCGGGGCATCGAGCGTGCTCAGCACGCGGAGCCACGCCTTGGCGGTCTTTTCCGGTGTTTGCAGCGTCACCTTGCGGCCGCGCTGCTCGACGCGCACGCGCGCCTGCGTATCGGGCGGAAACTCGAGATCGGTGGCGTCTCCATCGACCGACGCGGTGGCGACAATCCGCGTTCCCCAAATGCGCAGCACTTCGCCCACCAGCTGCTGGGGAGCGATGTTTTTCAGGACGAACGATTGCGTCGTCAATGGTCCGGCGGAAAGTGCCGGCGAACCGGCGGCGGCAGGCGCGACCGGCAAAGTGGCGGGGGCGGCATTGGCCGGAGCCAGCGCGGGGCCGCCGGCACGGGCGCTATCGGCAATCCAGGTGGCGATTTCGCGCTGAGTTTCGGCGGGGGCAACCACCACGATTTGGCGGGTGCGCGCGTCCCCCACGATCCGCACTTCGGGCATCCGGGCGTAGCGCTCGGCCAGCTGGGCCGCCAGTTGGGCCACGTCCCCCGCGGCAATCGGGTACGCTTGCACCGCGCCCGACGACGCCTCGGCCGGTGGGGCTTGGGCAAGGCTCGCGCTCTGTAACGCGACAACCGTCAGGAATGTCCCGACGTGCGCCAGGCGAGCAAGTGGTTTAGGAATGCGGAGTTT
Organism: Pirellulaceae bacterium; assembly: GCA_033762315.1. Lineage (GTDB taxonomy): Bacteria > Planctomycetota > Planctomycetia > Pirellulales > Pirellulaceae > CAYLLN01. Next base: position 8,494 of record JANRLS010000151.1, on the reverse strand, counting down.
CATGGGCTGCGTGCTCGATTGCCAATCCGTGCGGAGACTCGCGGTGTGTTCAGCCCCAAGCGACGGCAGAACAACCGGCGCGCAGTCGCGTCCGCAAATTCTGCCTAGGTGGAATAATCGGCAAAGTTTACCAGCGACATGAGGGCGATTCACAAAAACGCCAAATCGCCAAGCGTGCCGCAAAGAGTTTCTAGATAACGACTTGCGCGTATTCTTGGGACGTAAGAGACCCCGCCGCGGAAGGCCGAAGCGGCCCGCAGAAAACTACTCAAGTTCGCCAGACTGCGCAATTTCCTTGGCCTGCTCCAGAATATCTCCCTTCGCCAATCGCCGCTGCTTGCCCCCGCTGGCGAAAGTGAAGTCGGACTCGCCGATCGCCGCGACCACTCCCTTGATCGAGCCGATCTCGAATTTGTCGCCGGCGTGCAGCTTGAGCGTTTGTCCCTTGGGCCGAATGAGCAGCCACACTTCCCCTTGGCCGCTGATGTCGAGCACCGCAGTGAGCACCGTATATTTCGCGTCGTCGAAGGCGAGCTTCGGCGGCGGCGGAGGTTCGGTCGGACGCACCGGCTCGGGGGGCGGAGGCTCGGTGACGCTGATCGTCACCGTTTCGGATGCCGATTTGCTCGGATAGCCATCGTCGCTCGCCTGGACGACGAATTGATACTCGCCGGGGCTTTTGGGGGTCCAGCGGAATTGGCCGGAATAGGCATCAAACCGGGCCGCCGGATCGGCCGACTTGGTCAAGGCATATTGCACGCGGTCGAGCGGATCGGGATCGGTCCCCTTGGCCTGAAAATCAGCCGGGCGGCCCGTATAGACGCGCTGCTTGCCGATGCTGGCGAGCTTGGGGGGATTGTTCGGCGGACCAAACAGGTTGCGGCCCAGGATCACTTTCAGATAGTCGTCGCGCGTTGGCAGCGCAAGCCGCTGACTCGCGCGCGGCGTCAACTGCGTCGCCGGCGCGGCCGAAAGCATTGATACCCCCTCGATCGTGATCGTCGCGTCAATCAGCTTGCTCTCCTTGATCGGCTTGAACGACACGAGCGAAATCCGCTGCAAATAATCGTGGCGATAGATCGCGTGCAAAAGTTCCACCAGCTGTTGCAAATTCCCTTTGCCGGTGATGGTGAACGACTGCTTGATGAAAACATCTTCCTCGTTGATCGTCGAAACGGCCCGTACTTGCGGGTCGATCAACTCGACCTGTCCCACCTCTTCGAGCAGCCAGCTTTGGAACAGCGAGCGGGCCACTTCGGGCTGCGGCGGCAGGGAACGGGCTTCGTATTCCCCGAGCCGCGCCACCGCCTGCTTGCCGCGCAAAGCCTCGGTCTTGAGCTTGCGCAAATCCCCTTCGAGCGACTCGATTCGATGGCGGCGGTCCGTGAACTGCCCCGCCACGAAGCTCTGCAGGAAATACCCCCCCAGCAAGAGGCCGCAAGCACCGACGGCGATGGCCAACATCCGTTCGCGCGAGTTCATGGCCGGCCTCCGGTTTTGGCGGGAGCGGCTGGCGCGGCAGGTTTGGCTTCAGCGGACGTTGGCCCGGTCGGATTTTCCGCGGCGGAGGATGGCGGCGCGGCTTCGGGATCGACCGGCGCGATGGTGATCTCCTCCTTGAAGCGCCACTTGAGCTTGTCGAGCTGCGGATCGTTTTTCACCCCCAGCGGACGGACCGTGTGCGCGTCGTCGCGCACCGCCGCTTCGAGCTTACCGACCGTCGTGTCGTCGTCGGCCAGGCCATCGAACGAAATCCGGCCTCCTCCCTTGGGGACGGCCAGAAAGCTGAGCGATTCCACCCGCGCCGCCTCGGCCGGCGGGAATTTCTCGGACAATCGCCGCAACTCGTCGAGCCAGACAATATCGGACTGGGCAAACGCATCGAGCCGGGCCAGCTGCTCGCGCGGCTTGCGCCCCGCCTTGGCGAGCTTTTCCTGCGTCGCCTTGGCGGCCGTCAGCTCGCGGATGCGGCCGTCGAGCGAGCGGAGTTGCCAATAGATAAACAGCGTCGCGAGCAGCACCACGGCCGCCGCCGCCGCGCCGGCAATCGTATAGACGCGGTTGCGATTGGGAGCGGGTGGACGGCGGCGGGGATGCAAAAAATCGATGGCGTGGGGCGTCGCCGAAGCCTCGTCGAGCAAGATGCCCAAAAGCGGCGCGAACGTGCCGGGAAATTCCGGCCGCACCGCCCGCGAACCAGACTCCCATGCGCAGCGATCAAACGGATCGACCAGCTTGACCGGCAGCGACAACTCGCGCTCCAAAACCTGCTTGATCGCCTCGTGATGCCGCCCATCGCCGAAGATGATGACTTCCTCGACGCGCCGGCCGCCAAGCTGGTTCTGCGCGGCGACGATCGTGCGGCGACCTTCCGACAGGAGCGCCTTCGCCAGAATCTCGCTTTCCGCGGCCGACGGGAGCCGCACCGTGCGCGGAAAGATCACCTGCGGGCCGATCAGCACCGTCAAGTCGGCATCGTCCTTGAGCAGGTCGATGACCATCCGGCACTTGCCATCGGTCGATTCGCCGCGCACCAGCGATGCCGCCGCGAAGGGACGCAGCACGAGCCGCGACAGGCTGACGCCGCCAGCCTGGCAAACTTGCCGATACTGGCGCACCAGTTCGGGCTGAATCGCCGCCGCCAGCACGTTGCTGCCGCCATCGGCCGTTTGCCCCAGCGGCACATAGTCGAGGGGCCAGTCGTCTCCCAAGGTGGTGAATTGCCGCAGCGCCTGAAAGCGAACGACGTCGGGCAACTCCTCCGCCGGGACGGGGGGCGTATTCAGAAAGCGGAGCTCGATGCTTGAACGGCCGACCGCCACCAACGTTTCCGATCGGGCGGCTCCCAAGTCGGTCATCACCTTGGCCAGCGCCGCGCCGACTTGAGCCTCGGTATTGCCCGCCAGCGGCACCGCGAGCGCTTGCTCGATGGCGAGCGATTTGTTGCGGACGCGTGCCGCGATCACGCGCAGCTCGTTGGCGTCCCACTCCAAAGCTAACAGGCGAGGCATCGTGAGTCTCAATCAAAATGACCAACAACCAAATCGCAAGCACCAAACAAAGTCGAAATCGAAAGTACGAAATCAGAAGGATGGCGCGGTCATTTGGTCATTCGCATTTGGCATTCGTTTGGGTTTTGATGCTTGGAGCTTGGTGCTTCAAACTCGGTAGCAAGCGACTACTCCGTGAAATTGACGCCGAGCGTTTCCAGCGCGTAGCCGCGGCCCAGCTGGCTGATATCTCTCCAGAATAGTAGCCGGGGCATGGTGCGGGTAGCGTCGAAAACGACTTCCGCCCGCGAAGCGGCCTGTCCTCCCTGGAAATATCCCACCACCTGGGCCCGATAAACGCTGCCGCCGCCGGTGATGAAAGGGAGCATGATCTTCATTTCCTGCAGCGTGACGATCCCCTCCTGCAAGAGCCAGGATTCGTGCCTCCGGTTGGGCTTTTCCGAAATATCGACGTCCCGTCGCGTCAGAATCTGGCTCACGATGTCCGCGTCCATGCCGGGGATGCCGGCGAGAATGGCGGCGGGGGCCTGATTGACGTTGATCCGCCCCGGAATCGTCATCGCCGGATTCACGGTGACATGGTCCATCAATCGCGGCAGGCTGACGTTCATCGAGCCGAGGTTGTTCTCCCAGGGGGAATTCAGCAGGGTCGATTGCGTCGCGCCCTGAAAGGTGTAATTCACTTTGGCCCCGACCAGATCGAGCACCGCCCCAATCGGCGTGCGGGCTTGCTTCGTCAGGTCGAGCGTGCCGGTCGCTCCCGATTGGCCGGCATTGCTGACGTTGGCCGGCCCGGATTGGCGATAGGCGATGATGAAATTGACCCATTCCGGCGGAAAGACGGCCGACAGCTCGGTGTGGAGCTTGTTCAAATCCATGTTGTTGAGAAAAATGCGCGGCTTGCCGTCGGGATTGACGTTCCATTCCAGGCTGTAGAGCGTCAGATAGGCGGACCACCCGCGAAAGCTGGCCGGATCGGTCGAGCCGCCGCTTCCTTCCTCGGTGGTCTCGTTCGTATCCAGCTGACCATTGCGATTCACGTCGGCTCCGAAGAGCAAGGCGGGGGTGACGCCGCGCACCAGCAGCAATTCTTCGACCGTCTCCAGCGGGCCATTTTTGGGGGCATAAGCGGGAGAGAGCCCCGAGTAGAAATCGATCTCGGCGCCAAATTCGCGCGGCTCGTCGTCTCCATCGAGCCAGTCCAGAATCGCATCCGCCACATCCTCGGTCATGCCGGGAAGCGCCATCAGCAATTGTCGGCCGGTCCCTTCCGCTTGTGCTTCGCAGGCGAGTAGCGTATTCAGATTGAGGCGCGACGATTCATCTTCGAGACCGAAGCGAACGCCCCCCAAATTGCCGTCGCTATCGAGGTTGGCGGCAATGACCGTGAAACTCCCCCGGTTTTCAGGCTCGGGATCGTCGATCACCAGCACGCCGCGGAACCGTTCTTCGTTGTTGAAAATGCCGCCCGCCTCTTGCCGGGTTGGGGCGGGCTGGGCGAGGAAAACGCGCACCGCCTGCACGCCGGTATCGACGAGGGCCCGCGCTTGCACCTGCCGGCCGGCAAGCTGCGCCGCTTCGTGGTGAGCGAGCATGTTGTCGGTGAAGCTGTAAGCCCCGAGCGACAAGAGCACGATCACGATCAGCACCAGAATGAGCACCAAGCCCTGGCGCTGCCGGCGGCTGAGTGCGGGATGGAGTTTATCTGCCACCACGGCCCCCTCCACCACCCTGCCCGCCAAAGCCGCCACCACCCTGCCCGCCAAAGCCGCCGCCACCACGACCGCCAAAGCCGCCGCCGCCGCCGGGTTGACCGCCGCCGCGACCACCAAAGCCCCCGCTGCCGCGACCGGGTGGTCCACCTTGGCCCCCACGCCCACCAGGACCATTCCCCTGGCCTCCCGGTCCGGGGAGACCTTGGCCACCTCCTCCTCCAAAGCCACCTCCTCCTCCAAAGCCACCTTCCCCGCCAAACCCGCCCGGTCCCCCTTGGCCTGGAATGCCCGGTCCGCCCGGTCCACCGCCGCCCGGTCCACCAAAGCCCGGCACGCCGGGGAACTGACCTTGGCCACCCGGCCCTTGCCCGCCTGGCCCTTGGCCATTTTGACCCTGACCTCCGTTGGATCCTTGCCCTTGGCCGCCGCTCGCCTGGTTATCGGTAAAGTTGCCATTGCCCGAGACCGTGGCCGCCGGCGCGTTGGCCGCGGCTTCTTCCTCGGCCATCGCGATGGCCTCTTTTTGCAGGGCGGAAACCGCGACGGGCAAATGCACGACCATCCGGTACGACTGCTCGGTGAGCAGGCGGTCGTCGAGCGTCGCCACGTCCGCATCGGGGGGCGATTGCGGCGCGAGGCCCATCAGAATTTCGATAGCGACCGGCAGACCCTCCAGCGCCGACGAATCCCATTCGGTGAGCCACTCCACGCCGTCGAAATAGCGAAACTCGAGCGACGTCACCTCCGGGGCCAACATTTTCGCCCCGACATAGAGCGACTGCGTCGCCCCGTTGGCTTCGGTGTAGGCGGCAACCGCCCGGTCGATCTCGCTGCGCATCAGCCCCGCGCCACGGCCGGTGGTGCTCGGCGTCGGTGTCGGCTGCGCCTCGCTCGCCAGAATGCCGGTAGTGTCGGCACTGGCGGAGAGATCGTCGGACTGCAGGAAGTAGATGACCGTTTTCACGTCGCTGGGAATTTCGGTCGCCCCCAGGCCGCCGGGGAGCATCAACGCTTGATACTGGTCGATGCGCGGCAAGCGGCTGACATCGAACTGGAGCTGCGTTGCATCGCCATAGAGGCCAACGACACTGGTCGAGTTGTCGGTGGTCGCCTCTTCGTCGGGCATGGTGGTGCTGCCGGCGGTTTGCGGATTGGTCGCATTGCCGGGATTAGCGGCAAAGGTGCCCGCCGCGCCGGCCGCGGCACTCATCGCGGCGACGTTGCCGCTTTGTCCGCCGGCGGAGTTTTGGCCACCCTGCCCCTGGGGTGATGGCGTTTGCCCCTGCCCGGACTGCTGGCCTTGATTTTGGTTGCCGCTGCCGCCGGTTCCCCCTCCCGCCGAGCCGCCGCTGGGTGTTCCCCCCATGCTGCCGAATAGGCTATTCATGTTCGCCGTGGCGGCATTGCCGGCGACGGCGGTCAGGCCCGAAAGATCGGGCGCTTCATATTGAATCGAGCAGCGGAGATCGTCGGCAATGTGGCGGAGGGCGGCATTGGCAAGCTGGGCCTCTTCGACGTTCGTCCGGCGGATATCGAACATGCGATAGTGCATGTCGATCGCCATGCCGATGGCCATGAGCACGAGGACCGAAAGCCCGAGCGCCAGCAGCAATTCGAGCAGCGTCATGCCGGTGCGAATCGTTCGATTAGCGGCCACGTCCCCCTCCTGGGCCGAAATTGCCTGGGCCGAAATTCCCTTGCCCATTATTCCCTTGCCCACCGAATCCGCCCCCACCCGGACCACGTCCGCCGCCACCTGGTTTGCCTCCCGGACCGCGACCACCCCCCGGACCTTGTCCGCCACCACCAGGGAAACCACCGGAACCCGGAAAGCCCCCTGGGCCTCCACCACCCGGCGGACCACCCCCCGGAAAACCTTGGCCGCCGCCAGGGACGCCACCCCCCCCTGGAAAGCCTCCGCCCGGACCACCCGGCCCCGGACCTCCCCGCCCGCCCGGGCCTTGTCCGCCCGGGCCATTCTGCCCGCCACCATTCCCTTGGCCTTGGTTGCCGCGTCCGCCGCCACCGGAACCTCCGCCACCCCCTTGGGTCGCGACCGCTCCTTCGGGCTGGTTGATCGAATCGGCAGCTTGCTGCTGGGCGGCGGCCATTTGCACATCGGCCGCGGCGGCGGCGGCTTCCACGGCGGGATCGACGATCCACCGCGTCATGGAAAAGCTGACGGGCTGGGCGAACATGTCCGGGTTTTGCGAAACAACGACGTTGACCGCGATCAGCCCCCCATCATCGAGCGGCTCCGAAGTGAACGTGCAAATCCACTCCCCATCCGCATCGAGCGTTTCGCTTCCTCCCGCCAGCGGATCGACCACGCCAGCCGCCACTTCGTTCAGCTTGCTTTGGCAATAGAGCTGAGCGGCCAGAATGTCGCGCGTCGCTGCCGCATTGCGCGAGCCGATTCGCATCAGTTCCCCGATGACCGCCAGCGAACCCCCCAGAATGGCTATCGCTAGGATCACCTCCAGCAGCGAGAGCCCCCGATGTTGATGTTGCCGACGCTTCGCCATCTTCCCACCCAAAAGCGGCAGTTCGCGCGCAATCCGCCCGCGACTTCTCATTATCCTAAACACCCGCGCGGCGTCAAAGGTTTCTGATTCCCCCCGCGCGGCCGCCAATTTTGCCCAAAATCCCCCCGCGAACTCGACTTGCCCACCCGTCCGATTCCTGCCACCATCGCCCCCCAACCGATCCGCTGCCAAAACCCGCTCACCCCCATGACCAAACGCCAGAAAATAGCCCTCGCCAGGGTGCTAGCTTTCCTCCTGGCGGGGATGATTCGGCTGTGGCTGGCGACGATGCGGGTCCGCATGGTGAGTGCCGATGGCCAGTCGCATCCTGCCGACCCTTCCCAGGCTCGCTATATTTACGCCTTTTGGCACGAAACGCTGCTCGCCCCGCTCGTCATGCGGACGCAAGTTCGCGTCCTCATCAGCCATGCGACCGATGGCGAATTGATCGCGCGGGTGATTCAGCGGCTTGGGCTGGGGGTCATTCGGGGCTCGACCGCCCGCAACGGCAGCCAGGCCCTACTGGAAATGATTCGCGGCGGCGACGGCGAGTCGCACCTCGCGATTACCCCCGATGGCCCGCGCGGACCGCGGCGCGAACTGAAGTCGGGCCTCGTCATGGTGTCGTCCCTCGCCGAAATGCCCGTGGTGCCAATCGGCGTCGGCTTTACGCGGGCGTGGCGGTTCGGCAGTTGGGATCGCTTTGCCTTGCCGGTCCCTTTCAGCACGCTGGTCGGCGTCATCGGCGAACCACTGCAAGTGCCGGCGAACTTGGATCGGCACGAGATTTCGTCGCACGCCGCGCTGATTCAAAATCGCCTGCTGGAGCTGTCGGACCTGGCCGACGACTGGGCCGCCCGCCTGCGCCGCGATGGCCGCCGCGCCCCGCCACCCCCTTTGGCAATGGTGCCGCAGCTGCGCAAATCGGCCTGACTTTCATCGGTTGACTCGCGTGGTGATCGCTATGGTTTGGCTTCCCATTCGGCGATAGGAACTTCGCAGAAGGTGAGAGCGGCGAGGTCGTTTTCGCCGATCAGCAAAGTCTCTTGGCTCCACTTCGCCTCTTGCAGATAGGTGATGGTCTTGGCCGAAGTCGGTTCCTTGAGCCGCAACGTCAGCACCTTGCCGGCGACGCTGCCGCCGGCGATTTGCCCCGCCGCGCCATCGAGATAAAACTGCGTGGCGAGCGCGTCATTCCACCGCACGGGCTGGTCGAACTCGATCGCGATGCGATCGCGCGCGG
>JANRLS010000150.1:0-3124 GCA_033762315.1 Pirellulaceae bacterium | reverse complement strand
TGCATCAGCTCAAGGATGGCAAGCTCGACAAGGAATCGGCGTTGGAATTGTGCCGCGAAGATGGTTCGCCGGTGGCCGAGGTCTTTGCCGGCGGCGTGAAGCGCTGGGGGCGGCCCACGGTGGAAGTCGAACAGGCGATTCTCGACGCCGAGGAACGGGCGGCCTCGGGGCTGCGGCGCTACGTGCGGCTGTTCAATGCGATTGCCAATGTCAGCCCGCTGTTGGGGCTGCTGGGAACGGTGTTTGGCATGATCCGGATGTTCAACGAAATCGGCGATGGCGAAGCGATGGGACGGATCGAAAAGCTCTCGCACGGCATCAGCGAAGCCTTGCTGACGACGGCCGGCGGGTTGTGCGTGGCGATCCCGGCGCTCTGCTTTTATGTCTTTTTCAGCAGTCGCGTCGAGCGGCTCTGCGGAGACTTGGATATTGCCGGCCAGGAGTTGGTCGGGTTGATTTCGGCCGAAGCGCTGGCCGATGCCAAGTCGGGACGGTTGCAGAGAAGAGCGGCGGCGGCGTAGTCACGGCGGGCAAGCCGCGCCGCCAAACGTAGTTTTTGCGATCTCTAGCCCCTAGCCCTTAGCCCATCGACTTAGCATGCCCATAAAACAGCCTTTCAGCGATGAGATTCCAACGCTCAATCTGACGCCGATGATTGATGTGCTGATGTTGCTCATCATCTTTTTCATGGTGGGGACGAAGTTCATTGAGTCGGAGAAGGCGATGAGCCTGCAGATTCCGCAGGTCAGCGATAAGGCCAAGGCTTTGAGCGAAGCCCCCTCCAAACGGGTCGTTATGGTTTACCGAGACGGCACGGTCAGCCTCGACGGCAAAGAAGTGAACCTCGATCAACTCACGAAGCGGCTCGCCGGGGCCCGAAGCCAATACAAGGGACTCGGCGTGATGGTCCGCGGCGACGCCGACGCCAACTTTCAACGAGTGGCCAGCGTGCTGAACGCCTGCAAGCAGGCGGGAATCTCGGATCTCGGGATTTCGGTTCGTTTGGCAAAGGGGGACGGGCCGCCGCGGAGGTGAGCAATTGAGAATTGCAAATTGCAAATCTTCAATTGCAAATTTGCAATTTGCAATGCCAGCCGCGCCGCTCCAGGTTGCTGACCACTGACTGCTGACTGCTGCTCAATGACCGATGCTTTGCCACTGCTGATTGCCGGAATTTTTGGCGGGCAGGTGCTGCGCTGGATTGTCTGGAGCGGGCTGGTGGCGGCGACAGTTGGCCTGCTGGTGCTGATGCGGACGCAGTGGGGTGGTTCGCAGCCGCTGCGGAAGTGCATTGTGCTGTCGCTGTTGGTGCATCTGCTGTTTGGCATTTATACGACGACGGTGAATATCGTCGTCGCCTCGATCGGCAAAGGGCCGGGAACTGCTCCGACCTGGGTGGAAATCAGTTCCGAAGGGGGCACCGACGAGGTCTCTCACGAAGGAGTTGAAGACGCCATCCAGGGGACGCCGTGGGGACGGTTTGCCGATGGGCCAACCGCGATCGACACACCGATTGAGTCGCCGCGATTGCGGGAAGACCTGCTCGATCGGCACATGCCTTCCTCGCTGCCGAAGGTCGATGATCGGCTGCTGGAAAAAATTACCTCGCGGTCGATTGAACACGACGGCGGGCTGGAAGCGCCATCGCCCGAGTATCCGCGCGTGGCCCGAGAGACGCCCGCCAGCAAGGCGGCCGCGATCGAAGCCCCCAAGGCGAGCAAAACGGACACCACGGGGACGAATTCCACCGAGAAGGTCGCGGCACCCGATCGATTCGCCGCGGACCGCACGGCAAATGCTCCGCTGGTGGGACCGCCGGATCTGCCGACCGCGCCGTTCGACTCGATTGCCGACATGCTGCCGCCGCGGCACACGGGCAACGACGTAAGCCCGCCGGGAACGCCGGGCGAAGAACGCATCTCCACGCGCCCGGCAGGTGCCGGTGCGAGTTCATCCAGCGACGAACTCTCGGGCCCGCTGGTGCCGATCGCCCGAGGTGCGACCGGTGGCACTGGCGGGACCGGCAGTGCGGAGGCGGTGCCGGCGATTCTGAAAGGGCGCGTCGGGGCCGATCGACTGCAACGAGCGATTGCCAACGGTGGCTCGCAGGAGACGGAAGCGGCGGTCGTCGCGGCGCTCGAATGGCTGGCGCGCAATCAGCACGCTGATGGTCGCTGGGATGCGGACCAGCACGAGGCGGGACGCGAGGTGATGGTGAACGGACACAATCGGAGCGGGGCGGGAACGAATGCCGACAGTGGCATTACCGGGTTGGCGCTGCTTTCGATGTTGGCGCATGGCAACACGCATTTGAAGGGAGAGCATCCCAAGACGGTGCAGCGCGGGCTGGAATGGCTGCTCGCCATTCAGGGCGCCGACGGCAACCTGGGTGGCGATGCGACGGTGTATGAGCGGATGTATTGCCACGCGATGGCGACGTGCGCGCTCAGCGAGGCGTATGCGATGAGCCGCGACGAACGACTGGCCGCGCCGGTGAAGCAGGCGGTGAACTACAGTTTGCGGGCGCAGGACCGCAATGGGGGCGGCTGGCGTTATCGGCCGGGAGATTCGGGCGATACCAGTCAACTGGGCTGGCAGGTGATGGCGCTCAAGAGCGCGGAGCTGGCGGGGATCGAGATTCCGACCGAGACGCGGGCCGGGATGGTGAAGTTCTTGAAGAGCGTGGCGAGCGGCAAGAGCGGTGGGCTGGCAAGTTATCGGCCCGGGCATCGCGTGACGCACACGATGACGGCCGAGGCCCTGGTCTGCCGGCAGTTTCTGGGGATGCCGCGCGAGAACCCGGCGGCGAACGAAGCGGGCAACTTTGTGATTACCGAGTTGCCGGGCGAAGGAGACGACAACGTCTATTACTGGTACTACGGCACGCTGGGGATGTTCCAGTTGCAGGGGAATCACTGGAAGCAGTGGAACGAAGCGCTGCAAACGAAGCTGCTCGGCTCGCAACAGACAACGGGCAAGCTGCGCGGCAGTTGGGATCCCGACGGCACCTGGGGAGCCTACGGCGGCCGCGTTTACAGCACGGCCCGCTCAGCACACGGTCTGGACGTGTATACCCGATGCTTGCAACGGTCCGGGGACGCGGCAAGGCGGGACCGCCGCGCGG
>JANRLS010000149.1:0-10909 GCA_033762315.1 Pirellulaceae bacterium | reverse complement strand
CGCGGCGTGGCTGGCGATGGGCCACGCCTTTCCGGCCGCCACTAGCCAGCTGACCAGTTCACTCGCCAGCCTTGGCCTCTCGCCCGCCGCGCAAATGTCGATTCTGCTGCCGGCCGGTCTGGCGGCGTATGCCTGGCTGGTGGTCGGCAGATACTCGCACTGGCTCGAGCACGATGCCGACCTGGCCACGAGCATCAGCCCCGAAGGAGTGGTCGATCTGGCGGGTACCGACGATTTTGAGCTGGCCCTCCGCAAAGTCGCCGGCCGGGGCGAAAGTCGCTGGAGCGCCTGGCTGCATCCGACGGTGAACGACCGGGTTCGTCTGCTGCGTGCCGCCACGCGCGACCCGCGCCTCGCCGCCCGCCTGCGCTGGCGAATGCGCCTCGTCGCCTGGCTGATCGTCGCGCTGTATGGGCTGCTCGCAGTCGGCGTGCTGGCGGTCTCCGCCTGAAAGTGCGGCCTGGCGCAGCCTGCGTTGCTCCCCGCGCCGCCACGGCGCATACTGCACCTGTTCCACCGGGCTCCCGCGGGCGAGGGCGTTATGTTCAAGCGATTGGCTGGCTGCCGGGCGGCTGCGCGCGGCGGTTTTACCTTGGTCGAGTTGCTGGTCGTCATCGCGATTATCGGCGTTTTGGTCGCGCTTCTCTTGCCGGCGGTGCAATCGGCCCGCGAGGCGGCCCGCCGCTCGAACTGCGCGAGCAACCTGCGGCAGCTTGCCATCGCGCTGCACAACTATCACGACACCGTCGGCACGCTCCCCTATGCGGCATCGCACTGGGGCTACGGGGGCTGGGTGCGCTTCACGATGCCCTACACCGAGCAAGCAGCCCTGGTCGCCAATTGGGACCAGAAGATCGTCTATTCCACTCAGCCCAACCTGGATATCTGCCGCCAGAAGGTGAAGGTGCATATTTGCCCCAGCGACAACTTCACCCGCTCGACCTGGAACAACGGCGGCCAGGCGATGGCCAACTTCAATTATGCGGTCAACCTCGGGAATACGTCGGTCTTTCGCGTTTCGCCCCTCAATGGCGTCACCTTTCAAGAGGCTCCGTTTCGCTACGAGGAAGCGCCCACCACGAACCCTCCAATTCGCACCTTCAACTTCGCCTCGATCACCGATGGCCTCTCCAGCACCCTCCTGCTGGCCGAAGTGCGCCAGGGGCAAGATTCCTCCGGCGCGGGGCAGACCGACCTCCGCGGCCTCATCTGGTATGGCCACCATGCCGGCATCACCACGCATAACGCCCCGAATACGACCGTCCCCGATTACATCCAAAACGGCTGGTGCGCAAATCCCACCGCCGCCGCCAACCGCAAAATGCCCTGCGCCACCGAATCGGGGCAAAGCACCGGCTCCACGCCGAAGAACCTGTCGGCCCGCAGCCTGCATCCGGGCGGCGTGCAGGTCGCCCTGTGCGACGGCTCGGTCCGGTTCGTGCCCAACACGGTCAACCTCACCGTCTGGCGGAACGTCGGCAGCTCGCAAGACGGCCAGACGATCACCGATTTCTAGTTCCCTCCCATGCGTATGAATCCGACGCTCCCGGGCCGAACGATTGGCTGGGCGTTGCTGCTTGCCGTCCTGGCCGGCGGCTGCGACACCGGGCCCAAGCTCCACACCGTCACCGGCACCGTCGCTTATCAAGGCCAGCCGGTCGCGCAGGGCATCATCACTTTCGCCGATCCGGCAGGGATCGCGGCTGACGTGGCGGCACCCATCGCCAACGGCCGCTACACGCTCCAATCGCTGCCGGGCGAACGGCTCGTCCGGATCACCGCCCAGAAGGAAACCGGCCGCATCCTCACCGGCGCGATGGACGCGAAATATCCCGAAGTGGTGGACCTCATCCCCGCCACTTATAACTCCGCCACCACCCTCCGCCGCACCATCGAACCGGTGCCCGAACCGCAAACCATCGACTTCGATTTGAAATAGCCCCGTCATCGCAAGCTGCCTCGGCTGACTGCTTTTTCCATTCTCGCCAAACCGCCTGAATCCTGGTCTGCTTATCTCCCGCCCCTTATAACGCTCACGACCCTGGCGCGCTTATTTCGCCACAACATCAATAGCCATAAGCACTTGCGGCGACACCTGAACTTGAGCACTGATAAGCTTTATAAGGGCCGCGTGCGCGACGCTTCGCTCCCGCTCGAAAAATTAGCTAGTGTCCGAATACCACGAGCGACTAAGACACCACCAATGATTGCCACAAATGTATAGATGCTCCGACGACGCACGTTATTCCCGCCAGAACGAAATTTTCTAAATTGCCAGCTCTCGTCTCGCTTTTTGCCTCTCCCGAGGTGAATCCCCGCGCTCCCCTTCCTCCCCTACAATCGGGCGTCGCGTTCCCCCTGCTACTTTGCGCCAGCCACGAACGAGAACCAAAAGCCCAACACGCCAGCGCGGGATTCCTCCCGCCACGCCCCACCCCCCAATCCATTTCCCATGCCGTCCGCTTCCACCACCCGCCGCAAGTCCTCCCTCCCCAAACTCATCGACAAGTACTACGCCGACCTCGCCGAGCTCGCCCGGCAAAACGTCTTCGTCGAGATGGGGACCCGCACCGCCTTCTTCGCCCTCCTCCACGCCGCCGGCCGGGAGCACGGCTGGACCCTCATCGCCGAGCACGAAAAGAAGGTCGGCGGCAAGACGATCCGCCCCGACGGCACGTTCAAAGACGAAATGAACCTCGTCCGCGGCTACTGGGAGGCCAAGGACACGGCCGACAAGCTCGACACGGAAATCAAGAAGAAGCAAACGGCCGGATACCCGCTCAATAACATCATCTTCGAGGACACGGCCACCGCGGTCCTCTACCAGCACGGCACGCGCATCCTGACCGCGGACATGACCGACCCGGTCAAGCTCGCCGAGCTGATCACCGAGTTCTTCCGCTACGTCGAGCCGGAAATCGAGGAGTTCGAGCAGGCGGTCGAGGAATTCAAAGAGCGCGTCCCCGACCTGGCCGACGGATTGAAAGAGAAGATCGACAAGGCCCACCGGACCAATCCGGCGTTCAAACAGGCCTTTGCCGACTTCTTCGAGCTGTGCCAGACCAGCCTCAATCCGAACATCGCCCAGGCCGCCGTCGATGAAATGCTGATCCAGCACATCCTCACGGAGCGGCTGATCCGCGAGATTTTTGACAACCCGGAGTTCGTCCGCCGCAACGTCATCGCCGCCGAGGTCGAAAAGGTGATGCAGGCGATGACCAGCCAGTCGTTCGACCGCAACACCTACCTGCGGGAGCTGGACCGCTTCTACGTGGCCATCGAGCACGCGGCCCGCACGATGACCGACTGGTCCGACAAGCAGTACTTTTTGAACACGGTCTATGAGCGGTTACAATTGCCGTTTCGGCCATCACCAAACGGGCGGCACTCATGGCAAAGAAAAAGTCCAAGAAGCACGACGGCGCCAAGCGAGATACCCCGATTACAGCGCCCTCGCGCCCAACTGTAAAGCGGCTGTTTGCGGTGTCCGGGAATCGATGTGCATTCAATCGTTGCACGACGGCCATCGTGGATACCCAAAGTGGCTCGGTTCTTGGTGAGATCTGCCACATAAGGGGTGAGAAGCCAACTGCGAAGCGCTACGACAGCAGACAGACGGCAGCGCAGCGCCATGGATTCGACAATCTCATTTTGCTTTGTCCTACGCACCATACGATCATCGACGACGATGACCGTACTTACACCGTGGACTTGCTGACACAAATGAATGCCCGCCATGAGGCCAGGCAGCGCCGACAAAATGTTAGCGATCAGTTGGCCAACAAGTTGATAATGCGATTCTCCTCTTACACTGTGCATCAAGGCTCGCTCATTCGTTCGGAAGGCCAAGCTGGTGGTCAGGTCGCGCACTCAATCAAGAATATCTACCATGCGCCCGTGGCAACCGATGATCGAGTACTGCTTGAAGGCAAAGTTGGCCCGCTCGGCGACTTGAAGACAATAAATCGATTCGGAACACCGGGCGTTCAACTTACTGTTGTGAACCGAGGGACTCGTCCAGCTAAGATTGCTCGCGCACAATTCTGCGTCGAGGGTAAGGGTTTCTTAGCTGCGTTTGAAAAAGGGTTTGGACATAAACTCAACCACGATCCGCCTCCGGGGCACGAAATCGAGATTCTACACGCTACTCTGTATCCACGCGCGAAGAAGCACTGTCCGGACGGCTTTGTGCTTCAACGTGATGACGTATTGCGGTTTTTTTTGCCTTTTGGTCCCTACATCGGCCCAGCGTTGAAGGCGAAGCAAGACGCGGTTTATTTCCGGATCGTGTTTTTTGACGGATCGCGGGAGATTCTCGTACGTGGCAAAGAGGCGAAGGACATAGTGCGGGATTCCGTGAAGGCGTACGAGGGATGGCCGCACAATCCGCGCCGGACTGGTGTAATTGGCGTTGAAGTAATCTCGAAGGTTCCACCAAAGTTCGACTTTGATGCGCTTGGAAAGAGAAATCCGAACGCGGTGTGGTTTGGGAAGCCCGGAACGCAACCCAAGCCACCCAAACCTGCAAAGCTCGCAGTGGAATTGGGACTCGCGGGAATTAAGGATCAATGGACAATAATAGCGACAATCGGCCGATTGCCACTCGGGGCCGCAGATCAACTTAAGCTTAAGTTCTGCGTCGTTGACCACGGCAAGAAAGTTGTGCACGTGCTCGAATTGAATCGAGTCGAGGTAGGCAAGAAAGCGGGAAAGGGGTTTGTTATCCCGATGGAGCACCGCGATAAGGCAAGAAGAGTCGTTGAGACGTTTTCCGCGGAACTCTTCTGGTTATCTATATTCGTCGGTGACGTCGAGATAGTGCGAGTTACAGGCGAGGAACTCAAGGTTGTATTTAGAGCCCTTGAGGAACATCTAAAGAAAGTCGGCCAATCAGGCCAGAGTGCAGCTGGGCACTGACGCTGTAGCACAAGAAGATCGACAAGTTGGCCATCTTCTACTACGTCTATGGCCTGTTGCACCATCCCGGCTACCGCCAGAAGTACGCCGACAACCTCAAGCGCGAGCTGCCGCGGATTCCCTTCGCCCCCGAATTCCGCCCCTTCGCCAAAGCCGGCAAGAAGCTGGCGAAGCTGCACCTGGACTACGAGAAGCTAAAACCCTGGGACCTGGACCTGATCGAAACGCCGGACGTGCCGCTGTCGTATCGCGTCGAGGACAAGATGCGGCTGTCCAAAGACAAGGAGCGGATTACCGTCAACCCCTCGCTAACGCTCGCCGGCATTCCCCCCGCCGTGTTCGACTATCGCCTCGGCAACCGCAGTGCCCTGGAATGGGTGATCGACCAATACCAGGTCTCCACCGACAAGCGCAGCGGCATTACGTCCGACCCCAATCGCCAGGATGATCCGGAATACATCGTGCGCCTTGTGGGCCAGGTCGTGCGCGTCAGCATGGAAACGGTAAAGCTCGTGAACAGTCTTCCCGCCGAGTTCGAGCCTGCCGCAAAGTAGTCCTGCCAGGCCCTTGGCAGGACGGCGGCGAGAGAGAGTCGTTGGGCGGTCGGAGGTGAAATCGCGAAAGGTAGTTCTCTCGGACGCGGGCCAGCGAAGGGCCTCGCTGGCCTACATGAGCGCGGAAAGAGGGGCAGAACAGCCGCTACAGCTCCTCCGCGATTCGCAGCAGCCGGTTGTATTTGGCGAGGCGTTCGCTGCGGGCGATGCTGCCAATTTTGATGTGCTGGGCGGCGGTGCCGACGGCCAGATCAGCGAGGAAATCGTCTTCCGTTTCGCCGCTGCGGGCGCTGACGACGCAGGCATAGCGGTGCTGGCGGGCGAGCTGCATGGTGCGGAAGGTTTCAGTCAGTGTGCCGATTTGATTGACCTTGATGAGCACGCTGTTCGCCACCTGCTCGTCAATGCCGCGGCGGAGCAGTTTTTCATTCGTGGCGAAGAGGTCGTCCCCCACCAGGTTCACCCGGCCGCCGAGACGGGCGGTCAGTTCGCGCCAGCCGTCCCAGTCGCTTTCGGCCAGGCCATCTTCGATGCTGGCGATGGGAAACTCGTCGATCCACGCTTCGAGCCGGTCGATCATCTGACTGCTCGTGAGTCGCCGGCCTTGCTCGGCCGCCAAATAATAGCCTTCGTCGCGATAAAAGTGACTGGCGGCGACATCGAGGGCGAGCGTTACGTCGCTGCCGGGAATCAGGCCGGCCGCTTCGATGGCCCGCACGACCACCGCGACCGCTTCGCGATTGCCCGCCAGCCGCGGCCCATAGCCCCCTTCGTCCCCGACGAGATACCCCTCGTAGCCCCCCTCACTCAGCAATTTTCCGAGCCGCCGATAAACGCGCACGATCCATTCCAGTTGCGTCGGATAATCGCCGGCCCCGACGGGCTGGATGAGGACATCTTGAAAATCGAGGTTCCCGCCGGCATGTTTGCCGCCGGAGATCATATTGACCATCGGCAGGGGCAGCTGGGGGCTGGTCGGGGCCGCCGAAAGGCGATGCAGCCGCCGATAGAGAGGCTCCCCCGCCGCCAGGGCCGCCGCCCGGCAGCAGGCGAGCGACACGGCGAGGATAGCGTTCGCGCCGAGTCGCATTTTGTGCGGCGTGCCATCGAGAGCGATCAGCGCCCCGTCGATGGCGACCTGATCGGCCGCGTCGCACCCGACGAGTGCGGGGCCGATCAGGTGGTTGACATTTTCAACAGCCAGCCGCACCCCCAGGCCGTCGTAGCGGGCCGGGTCGCCGTCGCGCAGTTCACACGCCTCGGCCGCCCCGGTGCTCGCCCCGCTCGGCACGCTCGCCCGACCAACCACGCCTTCCGCAAGATGCACCTCGGCCTCGACCGTCGGCTTGCCGCGGCTATCGAGGATTTCGCGGGCGTGGAGGTGGGCGATTGTGAGCATGGCGACGGGATCGAGCATCCCCAAAACGTGGCTTCGCGGCAGGTGCCCGGAATTGGCGCCTGCTGAAGACGATACCACGCTCGCCACGGAGACTCGACCGGGGGAAACGGGTGCTGCTACCGGCCCGTCGCTGGTGTCGCGGTCGGAATGATGGCGGGTTCGATGGTCGCGGCCGGCGCGGCCGGTGTCGTCGAGGGCTGGCTCGGCTTGCGCTTGGCCTGGCTCAATTCGGCCAAAACGCACCGCTGATCCTGATAGAGCACTCGCAGCCGAGGCGAATCGCTCAGATTCTCGTAAGTCACGAGCCTGGCCAGCTGCGGATAGCGCTGCCGGCTGACGAGCAGATAGCGCATCTTGTGATTTTGCAGGACGTGCATCCACAGCTCGTCGCCGCGAAAGATCGATTCGTAGTCTTTCCAGGTGTCGCGTTCGGTCAGATGAACGTGCGAATAAACAAGTGGCCGCAATTGGCCATCGGTCCTGAAGACGAGGTAATCGGCCCAGTCCATCGGGGCGGCAATTGGGCCGGCGAGACCGCGACGGACGATGTCGTCGGCCACGTAGATCGGGGTATCGACCACGGTGATCGGCCCTTCGCCGCGGGCTTTGCCGGTGATCGCCGCATAGGTCGGCGGGGCGAGCAGCGCCGTCATAAAGACGACACCCAGGGCCAGCACGGTCCGCATCGAGGCAGGTTCGTCGGCAACCGGTTCGGGGAGGTTATTCTCCTGGCGGTACTTGGCCCAAGCCGCGACGGCGTGGGGCAAAATGACCCAGGCAAACGCGACGGACCACCAGGCGAGCATTCGGATGGCTGACACGGTGGCGAGGCCAAAGGCGGCCAGAATCAGAATCTCGTGAAGTTCCCACTTTTTGGGGCTCGTTTTGGCGATGCCCAGGGCTGCCGCTCCGGAGGCGATCATCAACAGGCCCGTGAGGCTGGTGGGGGTGAGCGCCCGCCATTCGCTGATCGACGACAATGCCGCGTGCTCGCCAAAGAAGATCGTCCGGACGAGCAGCATTGGCCCATGCGGACCAACGCACGCCCCGGCCACCAGCAGGGCCAGGGCGAGCCAGATCGTCACGAAGCGGCCATCCTTCAGCATCGCCGGCAGTTGGCGGCCATGCTCGACGAACAGATTCCAGGTGGTGCCGATGGCATACGCGCCGAGAATCGCGATTCCCATCAGGATCGAGCCATGCAGATTGGCCCACAAGGCGGCGACCATCGGCAGCCACACGAGCGGATGCTTTTTCGCCGGCAAAATCGAGCAAGCAAGCAGCACCAAGGCCGCGCCGAGTTGGCCGAAAAGCTGTGGGCGAATCGTGCCGAGAATCGGCAGGTCGAGGACGAAGAAGATCGCTCCCGCCGACCAGGCCCAGGTGGCGGGGATGCCGCGCTTGGAGGCGGCGAGCATCAGCACGCCGGCGGTCGCGGTGACAAGCAGGGCATGTCCGAAGGCCAGCCCTTCGTTGCCAAACGCGGCATGAACCAGGTAGCCGAGCACCTGCGCGAGCCAGGCCGAATGCAACATCGGCGCGGCGGAGGGCTCGGCCGCGAACGGATCGGCCGCGGGGAGCGCGCGATGCTCGACCATCCACTGACCGAAGTTGACGTGCCCCCACAAATCGGTGTGGTTCAGTCGATTGAAGCTGGTGAGGGCAAAAATCGCACACAGGGCGATGACGACCGACAGGCCCGCCTTGCTGGTATTGGGAAAATACGGAGACGTCAGGTTGTCGCGCATGATGCAATCCGGAAGCGGAGTGGAGTCGGTGGAGGACATGGGGCGGAGAGGAGTGAGTGGTAAGTGGTGCGAATGACCAATGACGAAGGACCAACGACAACGGACTACGGACTACCTCCGTCACTTCGTCGTCGTTCGATCTACCATGCCAACTTCTTTCTTCTGGCCCGCTTGCCAGGCGGCAAAGGGCTCTTGGCCGCGCCACAGGGCCAGCGCCCGGGCGGCGTGCGAATAGGGGCCGTAGGCGGCTTGCAGGTCCTTTTGATCCATCTCGAGCAACGCGCGGGTGAGCCACTGGCTGGCCCGGACAATCGTCTCGCGCGGCGGCTGGACCTCGTCCGGAGCCAGAGCAAGCCATTCCAAATGATGGCCGGTGACGAGAATCCGGTCATAAAGCTCGCCGGCTTGTTCCTTGGTCGGGGTGGCGGCGGCCGCTCCCTCGGGCCAATTGCGGGTCCAATAGCCGTCGCTGGTTTGCGATTCGGTCAAGAGCTGGCTGACGCGCTTCAGGTGCGTGAGCACGGCCAGTCGCGTGCGGGGCCGCAGGGCGTGGGCCTCTTCGTCGGCCCGGTTGAGCACCGCCAGCGCTTCGAGCCGATGCAAGCCGTTGCACGGGCCCAGCTCCAGGCGGGGAGTGATCGCCTCGTCCACGAGCTGCTCGACGGTGATCCGCTCGCCGAATTTGTTGCGAAACGCCTTCAGCGGAAAGAGATAGCGGGCATAGCTGATGATCCCCCATTCGTATTCCAGCCGTTCCAGATGAAAGCGGCGGAGCGAATCGTTCAGCAGGTCGGCCACGGTCGCTTCGCTGCCGTCGCGGAGCTTGATTTTCGCATCGAGCGGCGTGCCGGTTTCGGCCAGCGTGGCGAGCAGGTCGTCGGCATGGTAGCTGGAAGTGTCGCGGTTCGTGCGATGATCGTCGTACGAGCGGACCGCCAGGCCATCCTGGTCGCGATACAGGAGCGGCGGAATGTTCGGCCCGGCGAACTTCTGAAAGACCTCGTCGCTCAGGATGTAGTCGCGCAGCTCCTGGCCGGTCGGAATGCTGGGACTGCGAAAATCGGCTTCCGCCCCCCAGAGCCGCAGGGCGTGGACGAAATCGTTGGTCTTCACCGGCTTGGCGATTGGTTTCACCCGGTCGAGCACTTCGGCAAGCTGCTCGTCGGTGATGACTCGCGGCTCGTTGTAGCGGGGGGTGATTTTCCACGGTTCGTTGCGAGTGGCGACGATCCGGTCGGACGTCGGCCGGACCACCGCCAGCCGATAGCCGACGAAAGCGACCACCAAAATCAGCGGCGGCAGGACGAAGCGAGCGATGCGGGACAGCATGGCGATAAGGGCTTATTGGGGGGTTAACTGCAAGTGGAAAACGGCAACGGGGGAACCTACAGCAAGCCGAACTTCTTCATTTTGTTGTAAAGCGTGACCCGGCTGATGCCGAGCTCGGCGGCGGTCTCTTTGCGGCGGAAATTGTTGCGGCGGAGGCTGTCTTCGATGATGCGGCGTTCCATCACATCGACACGGGCTTCGAGCGTGGCCTGCGCCAGGCGGGCCGCCGCCGAAGCGGGAGATTCCGCCAGCGGAGCGGCATACGGAGCCGCCGGCTGGAAGGGAGTCGCCCCATAGCCGAGCGGCTGCATCGCGGGTTGCAGCGGATGCATGGGATGCAGGGGGGATGCCGAGCGGGCTGGACCATGCGCGGGAAGCCCCGCCCCGACGCGCGCCCCCATGCCGGCGGGAAGCGGTTCATACGGTCGCGACTCGGGGGCCATTGGCGCGGCGGGCGCGGCATAGGCGGATGGCGCGGCCGCGGTCGGATCGAAAGCGGGTCGCGAGCCGCTGACCGCGCAGCGAATCGAGCTGGGAAGATCGGTAACGCTGAGCACTCCCTTTTGGCAATACAGCACCGCGCGGCGGACGACGTTCTCCATCTCGCGGATGTTGCCCGGCCAGTGATAAGCCCGCAGCGTTTCCAGAAAGCCCTCGTCAATCGTTCGCAGCGGAATGCCGTGGGTGCGGCTATGTTCGAGGGCGAACTTGCGGGCGAGATACTCGATGTCCCACGGCCGTTCGCGGAGCGGCAGCAGGCGGAAGTTCAAAATGTTGAGGCGATAGTAAAGGTCGGTGCGAAAACTGCCGGCCCGGACGAGCTCTTCGAGGTTGTAGTTGCTGGCGACGACGAGGCGGGCTTCGGACCGGCGGGTTTCGTTGCTGCCGACGGGCTCGTATTCGCCCGTTTCAATCACGCGGAGCAGCTTGGCTTGTTGCTCGAGCGGCAGGACGTCGATTTC
>JANRLS010000148.1:0-67962 GCA_033762315.1 Pirellulaceae bacterium | reverse complement strand
GGCCGAGCCGGAGGTTCCCGGCCGCGCTGTGCCGGTTGCGGATGGTCCGCAGCCGGCCAGCGCGGCGAGACATCCCGCAGCGATGAGCAAGCACCAAGTCGAGCGGCGAAACATGAGCGATTCCACACAATGGGGGTTGCTAGCGTACTTAATCGGCAAGGTTTGACAGGCCAGCCCGTGTCCGAGACCCCAACCATTTTGTCTGACCGGCGGAGAGCGAAATTTCGCTTCGCCACGCCAATCTGGCACGACCGGGGCCGATACCTATGCTACCACGCAAGGGAATCGGCGTGGCCGAGCGAAGGATCGCCGAGCGGGATGCAGCAGGCGGCTGCCAGACGCGGTCCATCCAGCTTTCCTCTTTCCTGACTGGACCGCCCCATGGATGGGCGCGGACCGCGTCGAGATAGAAACGCAAATGCCGATGATTCGCACGACGCTTTCGTTTTGCGCGCTGTTCGCCAGCTTGATCCTCGTGAGCAAGTGGCTCTACGAATCGGGTCCGGTCGAGGCACCGACCGCCCCGGCGCTCGCGATCGAGCCTGCCGCCACGCCGGCCAGCGCTGCGCCGGCCGCGATCGAAGTCGTCCCGGCCCAGCCCATGGCGCCGGCCGCGAGCGAATCGACGGAACAACCCGCCGCCGATCCGCTGGCCATCTTGCGTCTGAACGAACGGGCGCAATACCGCCTGGTGTCGTTCGAGGATGGCGAAGCAACCGCGGACGAGAATGCTCCGCCCGAGCCGGAACGGAAGACGGACGAAGCCCCGGCCGAAGAAACCGCCCCGGATTCGTCGCCAGCGCGGCCGCGGGCGACCAGCGAAGTAAGCGACTCGACCACGGACCCCACTGAAACCACTAGCGAAAATACCCCCGCTGATTCGACCACCGAGACCGAACCCAAGTCGGCCAGCGACGAAGCGAAGCCCGCCGAGCCCCAGCTTTCCCCCGAGCTGGAAGACCTCCGCTCGCGGCTGCGAGAGTGCCTCGCCTGGTACTACTTCCGGCCCGAGAACGTCGCCACCCGCAGCCCGTGGGGTGCGATGCACGCCATGATCGCCTACGGCGTCGATTCGCAGCTCATCGTCAACGGCAACCGGGTCAATGCCATCGGCTATTTGAATTACAACGGCGTCTGCAATGGGCAGAACCTCTTCTATCTGCGAGGCGGCAAGATTCACGCGCAGATCGGCGTCGGCGTGCAGGGTCATGCCGGGCAGTATCTGGCGATGCTGGCCCAGTCGCGGGTGAAGAAGGACTTCCCCATGCACATCGAAGGTCGCGAATTCACCGTCGCCGACCTGATCGAGCATGAGAAAGAAACCTGTCGCCCCGCCAGCGAGCTCACCTTCAAGCTGATCGCCCTGTCGCACTATCTCAAGAGCGACGAGAAATGGGTCAGCAATGATGGCCAGGACTGGGACATTCCCCGCCTCATCAAGGAAGAGCTGAAGCAGCCCATTAACGGCGCGGCTTGCGGCGGGACGCACCGCCTCACCGGGCTGTCGTATGCGGTTCGCAAGCGAGAGCTGCGCAAGGAACCGATCGAAGGTCAGTGGAAGCGGGCCCAGAAGTACATCGACGACTATCACGAATACACCTTCAAGCTGCAAAACCCCAACGGCAGCATGAGCACCGAATGGTTCGTGGTGCGGGCCGACTTCGGCGACATCGCCCGCCGCGTGCAAACTACCGGCCACATCACTGAATGGCTCGCCTTCTCGCTCAGCAAAGAGCAACTGACCGAGCCGCGAATGGTGAAAAGCGTTCGCTACCTCACCGAAGTGTTGCTCGACAACCGCCACGAGAAGTGGAGCATCGGCCCACTTGGCCACGCCCTGCACGCCCTGGCGATTTACGACGAGCGGGTCTTCGCCGGCAAGCCCGGCGAGCGCGAGGCGCAGCTCGCCGAAGTGCGCAAACAGTTCATGTCGCGGTAGGTGCCACGGCTCGCCGTGGCCCGTGTTTCCGCGTCGAACGAGCCGGTGCGGGCGTGGCACCGAGAGTGGTGTTTGCTACGCTCCGGCGGATGGGGGAACCGCCGTCGGCGGCAGTGTGCTCTTTCCTGCAGCATTGTCCGGAACGGCGAGGCCGCTAAAATCGGGCCGGCCGCGGGGACTCGCCTCTTCAAAGGCCTTTTGCCGCTCGGCATGCTCCCGGTCGGCCCGCCGATACCACCAGAACAGCACGAAGATGACGAACAGGGCGAGCCCGAACGACGTGCAAACCAGCACCGTCGATACGATGTTCGACACCGGCTCGATCTTCACCGGCGCGGGCTCGATGGCAAACAGCAGCGGCGCGAGCTGCAACTGCTTGAACTGCGACGAGTAGCCGGAGCGGTACGTCCAGAGCTTAAAGAACACCGCGTCCGCCCGGACGAGCTGATTCTGATCCCCTCCCTCGACGATTCCGGCCGGCAGTCGCAGGCAATTGAGCGTCACGGGATAGTGATTGGCATACACCGGGTTGTCTTTGCCGGTCTTGTCCTTGCCGAAGACGATCCGCGTGTTTCCCACCGGCACGGAGAGGTTGATTTCGTAGTAGTGCTTAATGCCAAATCGCTTTTGCACGTCGGCATCGCTAACGGGAACCTTAGTAACGCGGCGAGCGATTCCCTCGACCGGCAGGAACTGGCCATGCAGCGTTTCGGGCCGTTCCAGCAGCGTCGCAATCGACAGGGCGGCCCCCTCGCCGCGACGGAGCTGCGCCGGTTCGATCCGCCCCAGCGTGGCCAGCAATTGATAGAACGCTTCGCGGTCGGAATCGCCAATCGGCTTGCGGTTGCCCGCCCGCACTTCGACGAGCAGGCCGACATCGAATCCGTGCGCGGCGAGGGCGATCTGGTCGGGGCCAATGTGCTGCTCGGGATTGGGCTGGTCGGGAAACCAGGCGATACGCCGGGCGGCGAACACGAGCTGCGGATCGACCGCCATCGCTTCGCCGAGCTTGAGAAACAGCCCATCGCACGCGGCCGGCTCGTCGAACGGCTCGCTAATCGGCCACGCATCGGGAATGTGGCGAGTGCAAACAAGCGCCTCGAATGGCGAATCGTCGAGTTCGATCGTCACGCGATAGTAGTGCCCGAACTCGAACAGGGCCGCCAGATCGGGAAGCAGCTCGAACTTTTCGACCAGCTTCGCCCGCCCACGGACCGCGAAAAACTCGGCCCGCAAATCGCTGGCCGACGCGGCAAGCTGATCCCACGAGACATCCTTCTTCCGCCACCGTTCGATGTTTTCTAGGGCAAATCGCGGAAAGCGATACATAATGCGGGCCAGCACGTCTTCCTCGCCAGGATCGAGCGGCTGGCCGTTGAAAAAGCCATCGAGCTGGCTGGGCCCGATGTCGTAGCGGGCGAGAATTTCGCGCGGGCTCTGCGGCACGCGCAAGATCGGCTCCGAGACGCGCGGCGGCGCTTCCCACGGGAGCTTGCCTCCCGGCTTGGCCAGCGGAGCGACCGGCGCGGGCTGAGCGGCGGGCAAAGCAGGCTCGGGCTCGGATTCCGGCTTGGCTTCGTCGGGCTTGGGGGCAGTCGGCTGCGGTTCGTCGGGCACGGTGGCGGCGGGCTTTGCTTCGGGGGGCTGGGCGGGTAGCCGCGGCACCAGCCCAGTCGCCGCGCAAACTGCCACCGCGAGCCATAGCCAAGGCCGCCTCGCCATTCTTTCCGCCTGGTTCACGTTACGCGCTCCGGTGGGCTTCGGCTTCCATCTGTTTCAGGGTTTCGCTGGCGCTGGGACGCACTTCAAGCCCCGCCAGCGGTGGCGGGTTGTGGGCCAACCCCTCGGCGATGATCGCCCGCGCTTCGGCCTCGCCGCGGCGGACGCGGAAATAAATGAAAGCGAACGCCACCGCCGATAGCAAGAGCGCCACCCCCACGGACGGCAGCAGCCATGGCGGGCCAATCGAATAGCGCGAGGCATCTTGCAGGCTCGTCGTTCGCGGAATCCACTTCGGTGTGCCGGCAATCAAGAGCGGCGCGGGATAGGTGTCGTCCTTGCCCAGATAGGCCCCGCGCTTCAAAAAGAAGCCGGTAATGACCACTTCTTCGTGCAATTTCCGCAGTTTATCGCCACCGCTGCCGTCCTGAATTTTGGGAAAGCCTTCGGGCGCGGCGAGGGCATACACCACGATCGGCGAAGGGGGGCCCCCTTCGGGCATGATCCAGTAAACGACGTGCTCCTTGACCCCCAAATAATTGTCGAGCGCGGGGACTCGGTAAGCGTGCTTCACGGTCCCGCGAATCGTGACCACCTTGCCCCGGTATTCATCCGACTGCTTATGCAGCTGCAAATAGCCGACGGTGCCGACCGATTCGCGGGCGAGCTGCTCGGCCGGGGTGTCTTGCACCCGCCCTTCGAGCCGGAGCCAGATTTCGCGCTCGGCGGGGCGGAGGAAAACGGTGTCGTCCTCGATGCGGGCCAAGGCGAGGGCGTCGAGCGTTTGCTGATAGCCGGCGAGCATCCGTTCTTCATGCTCGGTCGGCGTGCGGCCGTCGATAATCGCTTGCAGCGACGGGCGGAGGTCTTCGTTCCAGCGGCGATTCACCTGCCGCAGCACATCAACCCAGAGCGACTGATCGGCCGCCGGCAGCGTGACCACCGATTGAAACGCAACAGCCTGATAATCCTCCCACAGCGTGGTCATCGCTTCGAGCAGGCTCGCCGCCGCCTCGGTCCGCGTCCCCGCCAAGGCCTGGTGCTTGCCGGCAGTGTGCAGCAGCTCGAAGAGCAGCGTCCGCTGATCGGCATCAAGCCGCTGGAAGACGTCTTTCCAGCCTTGGTCCCAGGCCCGCTCGACCGGGTCGATGTCGTCGGGGGCGGGGGAAGTGTCGAGCGGCGCCGCAGCCGAATCGCCGTTGCTCGGAGCCGAGACGAACGTCCCCTCCGGATCTCCTGCGGTCCGCAGGGGCTTGGGGGTAAGGCGGCTGCTGGGGGGGCCTTCAGCGACGGGGCGGCTATCGAGGTCGCTGAGCCACTTCCAAAATTTGGGGTCGCGCACCCGCTCGCCAATGGCCAAAACCACCATCAGCGCGGCCAAGAGGCCAAAAATCCTCAGCTTGACGCTGCGCTGCGTATAGTCGGTTGGGCGCGACATCCGGCTCATCATCCGCTGCCCCAGCGGTTTTTCGGAGTTGGTTTTCATCGTTCAGCCTCGCTCTCCCCAACACGGTGCCCGCACCCCATCAGAATCGCCCGCGAGCCACGCGGATATTGCGTTTGGCTCCCCACTGGCGATTAGCACGCCCCCGTCAGGGTGAATCGCCTCGTCGGTTTCTCACTTATTGTACGCAGTACGTCCCCGAATGGATTGGGGCTTTCGGTCCCGGGTCCAAAGGAAGCGAGGATAGCTACTCCGGAGCGGGGTGGAAGTTCGGTTGTGCTCACTTGGAGTGTTCCTATCATCGATTACGAAACTGAGTACCGCGACTGAATTTAGAAGATCAACGCGACTTGTCGGTCGGAAGTGATCGCCTGGCTTGTCAAACGTTTTCTGCGCAAAATTGCCAGATTCTCGATTTCCGTTGCGTACGATCGACGCGCGTTCCGACCGCAAGGTTTGCGATGCCACCCATTTGCATCGCGCAACTCCTTACGCTGTAATGCAATACGGCGGCCTGGCGGCGGGGAATAAGTCTCGCCGCCAGGGCCGAATCTATCTCTGTCGAACCTGGCCAGTCGCTGGGGCCTTGGGCCGATCCCAAGGACTTTCGGGCTTTGCCCGAAATGCCCCTCCCGGCAGCGGCGGGCTAGTTCGGCAGGCAATCCCGCTCGCGTGGCCGGTGGGGAGACGGGCGTTGGCGCTGTCCTTGGCGGAATTCAACACCTTGGTCGAGGAGCATGCCCCGGCCTTGTATCGCATTTCCTACCGACTGGTGGGCGATCGACACGAGGCCGAAGACATGGTCCAGGAGGCGTTTCGTTCCGCCTGGAAAAGCCGCGACTCGTATCAACCCGGTCTGGGCGATCGTGCCTGGCTCGCGTCGATCCTGCGCCGCCGTGTGGTCGATCGCTGGCGGAAGCACGCTCCCCCTCCCACCTTGGCATCCGACAACCCGCACGAACCCGGCGTGGCGGGGGTCGATCCGCTGGCCCGCGAATATACCGACGAAATGCAGCACGCCCTCGCTCAGCTCCCCACCGAACTACGCGAGACGTTGCTGCTGGTGGTCGTCGGCGAACTGACTCACCAGGAAGTGGCCCACATGCTCGAAATTCCTCTCGGCACCGTCCTCTCGCGCGTGAGCCGCGCGCGGCGCCGGCTGCGCGAAGTGCTCATGGCAACCAAAACGGAAACGTAAAGGTCGAACGTCGAAACTTAAAATCCGAAGCTCGAAGTCTAAAATCCGCCCTCTGAATTCCTAAGTTCCCGCCGTGTTTCCTTCGTCCGACAATTCGCTCGATGACCAACTGCGCAGCGTGCCGGTTCCCGCCGGACTCGCCGAGCGCATTTTGGCCCTTGTCGCGCCTTCGGACGACCAGCTCGATGCTCGCCTCCGTGGCATTGTCATGCCGGAGTCGCTCGGGGCCCGGCTGCACGATATTCCGGCCGATCTGGCGGTCGAAGAAGCGCTCACGAGCCTCGCTCCGCCGCTGACCCTTTTGCCCATGCTTCGCCTGGCCACGCCGCGCCAGCGCTTGGCCCGCGTCGCCCGGCAGGTGGCGCGGCTCGCCCTGGCGGCGCTCTGGTTTTGCTCGCTTTCGCTTGCCCTGGCCGGTTTTGCCGGCTCGATCGTCCGTTCGGTGTATCAGCCGCCGAATGATGAATCTGAAATCGCCATCCTCTATAACGGTCCGCTGCCGTTAGTAGCCGAATTGGCCGCCAGCCCGCCGGTCGCCATGCAAGTCTCGCTCGACCCGCTCCCTCTGGAAACGCCCGAGGGAGATGCCTCGTTTACGCCCAATTCGGCCGGCCTGCTCGCGCCGCCGGCCATCGGGGAGCCCGATGTTGCCCCGCTTCCCGCCGCCGGGCCGGTCACACAGTGGACGAGCCTCGTCGCTGGCGGCCTGCGCCCGATGGAGGATGTCGTCATTCTCCGCTATGGCATCCTCGGCTCGCCTCACTCGGCGGACGACCGAATGCCCGACCTCGAAATGCCCCTCCTGCCGCGAGCCACCGGCATCGCGCCGCCATTGGTGCGGGGTTACGACCGAGGTTTCTTCCTCAAGCATCGCGTTTTTCCGCCGATTTCGCCCGCCGCGAATCCGCAACTCGCCGCGCTTGCCGTGCCGCTCGTTACGGAGAGCGATGTTCTCGCCCGTCTCGGTCGGGCCATGGCCGAAGGACGAGCGCTCCCCGCCGCCGACTTGCGAACCGAAGATTTCCTTGCCGCGATGGACTATCGCTTCGCCCCCGCTCCGGCCGGCAAGCTGGCCTTGCGCACTGCCGCCGGCCCCGCTCCGTTTGGCCCGGCCGGCACGGGTCTGGTGCAAATCGGCGTGCAGGCGGGGCCGCTTGCGACTCGCGTGCAGCGCGGGACGCATCTCGTCGTCGCCCTCGATCTGTCGCATAGCATGGCTCGCGGCGGCCGCCTCGAAATGGTGCAGCAAGGGCTGTCGCGGCTGGTCGCGCAGCTCGGCACCGACGATCGCCTCTCCCTGGTCGTCTTTCAGGAAGAAATCATCCACTGTATCGAGCTTGCCAGCCGGGCCGATGCTCCGTCGCTCCGCCAGCTTGTTGGCTCGCTCGCTCCGCGCGGCGGCACCAACCTCGCCGGCGGCCTGCAGCGCGGTGCTGCCCTGGCGATGGCGGCCGATTTGCCTCTCCCCACCGCCAAGCGGCTGGTCCTGATCACCGATAGCCCGGCCGAAATGCCCGCCGAAACGCTGGCCCAGGTGCGCGACTTGCTCGCCAGTGCCGGCGAGGCGGGGGTGCGACTCGATGTGCTCGATTTGGCCGATCATGCCGAGCCCGATGCGGTCCTGGTTGAGCTGGCGGGGCAATTGGCGGGGCATGTGTTGCCGGTCCGCACGCCGCGCGAGCTGAGTTGGGCCTTGCTTGAAGCGCTCGCCGGCACCAGCCCGGTCATCGCGGCCGAGGCCCGGCTCACCCTGCGGTTCAATCCCAAAGCCGTGGCCGCTTATCGGCTGATCGGGCACGAGGCGAGCGCCCTGGCCGAAATCACCCCCGCGGCCGTCGAGGCTCAGTTTGCCGCCGGCGAAGCGGCCACCGCCCTCGTGCAGCTGTGGTTTCAGCCCGCCGATGTGGACGATCTCGGCACCGCCGAACTGACCTGGCACGATGCCGCCGGCCAATTGCAAACGGTCCGGCAGCGTCTCAGCCGGCTGCAATTCGCCCCGACCTTCGGCGAAGCTGCCATTTCGCTGCAACAAGCCAGCCTGGCCGCGCAAGTTGCCGACGAGCTGCGCGGCACCCCCGCCGCCTTGCGCGAAATCGGCGTTGTCTCCGCCGCCAGCGGCCTGGGGGAGGTGCTCGCCACCGCCAAGCAGGCTCATCCGCAATTGCGCGAGCGGGCTGAGTTTCAGCGACTTTTGGATCTGGTCCGAACCATGACTCGTGGGGGTGCGAAATAGAGAGGGGTTGCGCGCCGCCCTCAACCTGCAATCATCGGTTGGCGACTGAGTTTTGCTGCCGCAAAACACCAGCCACCCAAATTCAGCCCCTGTGAATTCCGCTCGCAGGTTGAACTTGCCCTCGTTCGACGATAACCTGACTTACTTCCCCCTTATGCGAATGACTACGGCTCAGGCGACCTCTTCCGCCGTACTAGGAGCAGCCATGAAACCCAAATTTTTCGCCGCGGCCGTCGCGCTTGTTGCCGCCGGCCTTTCGCCCGTTGCTTGGGGGGTCGAACCGGCCCAAGCCTTCCTCGAAGGATTGCGGGCCAGGGGCTATCACGACATCGCGCTCGAGTATCTCGACGCCTGCGCCCAAAACCCCGCCGTCCCCGTCACCTTCAAGCAGACGATTTTGTTCGAGAAGGGGGTGACGCTCGTCGCCGGCGCGCGTTTCCAGCGCGACGGAACGCTCCGCGAAAAGCAGCTCGACGAAGGGCAGCAGGTGCTCTCGCAGTTCGTCACCAACTCGGCCGGCAGCCCGCTCGGAATTTCGGCCCGCAGCCAACTCGGCAACGTCATCGTCGAGCGAGCCCGGTATAAGGTCGAACGGGCCAAAAAAGCGACCCCCGCCGACAAGACCACCCTGCAAAACGACGCCCGGGCTCTCTATCAAGAGGCGGTCAAAGTCTTCGAAGAGCTGATTCAAGAAGTCGGCCAGCGGCTGCAAAGCTATCCCGCCGCGATGGACCCCAAGAAGGACGAAAAGCGAATCGCCGAACGCGACAGCTTCCGCACCGAGTATCTCCAAGCGCAACTGCTCATCGCCGCCACGCAGGAAGAAATGGTCGAGACGATGGACAAGGGCTCGAAGCCTTGGACCGACGCCCTGAATGCCGCCACCGCCGCCTACAAGGATGTGTACGAAAAATATCGAACGCGCCTCGCCGGTCTTTATGCCCGCATGTATCAGGGGCGCTGCCTGCAAAAGCTGGCCAAGCACAAGGAGGCCTCGGCGATCTTCAATGAATTGATGCAAAACGACGAAAAGGTCGAGGAATTCCGCACCCTTGAGTTCAAGGTGATGTGCCTGGCCGTCAAGTCGTGGGCGGCTCAAGGGCTCTTTCTCGAAACGGTCAGCAAGGCCGAGCCACTGACGCTCAATGCCCGCCCCGACGAAGACAAGACCGATGAAATGATGGGGCTGCGGATGGAGGTCGCCAAGGCTTGCAAGTCGTACGCCGACGAGCTCGCCAAGAAAAATCCGAAAGATCCGCAGATCAAGCAACTGCTCACGATCGGTCGCAAGCTGGTGACTTACGTCACCAAGTTCACCAACGAGTATCAGGACGAAGCCCGCAAGCTCTTGCCGGAGTTCACCGGCGGCGATGCCGAGGCGATCGACAAGAAGCCCGAACCCAAAACCTTTCTCGAGGCCCGCACCGCCGCCAAGGAAGCGATCGACGCCATGCAAACCGCGGGCCTCCTGATCAAGACGCTTCCTTCCCGCATTGCAACCGAGAAGGACCAGGCTCAAAAGGCCGAAATGGAAAAGCAACTGGCCGAGGCCAAGGAAACCGCCAAAACGGGGCAGGCCGACGCCTTGCAATATTGCCGCGCCGCGCTCAAGTTCGTCGATAAAGAGACCGACGTCAACGACGTCAATCTCATCCGCTACTTGCTTTGCTACCTGCTCTATTCCGAGGGGAATTATCACGACGCCGGCGTGATTGGCGAGTTCATCGCCCATCGCTATCCCGACAGTCAGGGTGCCCGGGCCTGTGCCAAAATCGTGATGGCCAGCTTCCTCAAGCTCTATACCGAAAACCAGACCGACAATAAAGATTTTGAATCGGGCAAGATCATCGGCATTTGCAGCTATATCACCGAGAAGTGGCCGAACGAGGTCGAAGCGGAAGAGGCCCGCAACACCCTCATTCCTTTCATGATCAAGGAAAAGAAGCTCAAAGAGGCCCAGGTTTATCTCAATCAGATTCCGGTCGATTCGCCGCACCGCAGTGGTGCCGAACTGAAAACGGGGCAGGCTCTCTGGGCCAGCTATTTGGAAAACAGCCGGCAAATTCGGGATTGGGAAAACGGCACGGTGCAAATGCCCGAGGGGGTCGATCTGGCCGCCCGCAAGGCCGAGCTCGAGGAGCTGAAAAAGCAGGCCAAAGAGACCCTGATTAAGGGGGTCGATGGCATGAAGGCCCGCAACGAAGCGAGCCAGATCATGGCCACCGCCGTCCTCTCGCTGGTGCAGATTTACGTCGATACCGGCGAGGCGAGCAAGGCGGTCGTCCTGATGGAAGAGCCGAAAATCGGCGTGCTGACGCTTGTTCGCGCCAAGGATTCGACCACGGAAAAGCCCGGCTTCGCGGAGGAGACCTATAAAACCGCCCTGCGGGCGTATATCTCGTCACTGGCCGAGGCAGGCACCGATTCCTCGGCTACCGTCGCCAAAGCCAAGCAGGTGATGGAAGAACTGAAAACCTATATGGGGGCGACGTCAGACGGCGCGACCAAACTCGTCTCGATCTATGTCAGCCTTGCCCGCGACTTGCAGCGGCAGATGGAAATTGCCGATGCGGGGGTGAAGGTCGGCCTGGGGAAGGGCTTCGAGGCGTTCCTCAGCCAGGTCGCCAGCGAGGCGACCGAGCTGAACATTCTCAACTGGGTGGCCGAAACGTATCGCGGCATGGGCGAGAGCTTCCTCACGGGAAGCAAGGGGGTCGCTCCACCCGAGGCCAAGGGTTATTTCGATAGCGCCGTCGCTACTTATCAGAAGATTCTGGATAAGGGAACCAAGCAGCCTGGCTTCCTCTCGGCACCGATGGCGACGCAGCTGCAGTTGCAACTGGCCCGCACCACGCGCAGCAAGGGGGACTATGTCGGCGCGATGAACGGCTTCGAGACGATCCTGAAGAAAACACCGTTCATGCTTCCCGTGCAGATCGAAGCGGCTCGCACCTATCAGGATTGGGCCAGTCTTGTGAAGGGGACCGATAAGATCACCTATTATCGGAGCGCCATGCTCGGCGCTCGCCCCGATAAGACCAACCCCGATCCGGCCAAGAAAGGGAAAAACGTTATCTGGGGCTGGGGCGAAATCG
This sequence comes from Pirellulaceae bacterium, assembly GCA_033762315.1. Classification (GTDB taxonomy): domain Bacteria; phylum Planctomycetota; class Planctomycetia; order Pirellulales; family Pirellulaceae; genus CAYLLN01. Next base: position 56,334 of record JANRLS010000148.1, on the reverse strand, counting down.
CCCGCATCACCTCCGGCAAGCCGGAATATAAGGACCAGTTCCACGAAGCTCGGTTCAACCTCGCTCTCTGCCGTTACAACTGGGCCCTTTCGGAAGCGACTCCCGCCGAGAAGACCAAGACGCTGCAATATGCCCAGCGCGACATTTCGATCACCGCTGGGCTCTATTCCGATCTCGGCGGCGAGAAGTGGCGCGTCCAATACGACACGCTGCTCAAAAACGTGCAAAAGGCCCTCGGCGAGCGGCCGCTCGGCCTTTCGGCCCTCAAGGTCAATGCCGAAGCGCCCGCCCCGGCGGCATCGGGGACCACACCCCCGCCGGCCACCGGCACCGCTCCCAAGGCGGCCGCCACGGGGACTCCCAAAACCACCGCCACGACGGCTCAGAAGTAACCCTTTCCCTCTCTCGATAGCACCGCCGCCGATTTGCCGCGGCACCAACCAAAACACCTTGAGGAGTTTCGTCCGATGTTCAAGCGGCTTGCGATTTTCGCGTTTCTGGCCTGTGCCGCCTCGCCGGCCTATGGCCAACTCGATAAGGTCTTTTCCAACAAGGGTGGCCAGCCCGTGCAGGGGACCGTCACCGCCATCACCAAGGACGTCGTCACGGTCGATATGGGGGGGGTGCCGCGGCAGTTTCAGGTGAACGAAATCGCCCGCATCACCTTCGCCGACGAGCCCAACGAGCTGAACAACGCCCGCAATGCCGTCGCCCAGCAGAACTACAATTTGGCCCTGACCGAGCTCGGCAAGATCGCCGCTCCCAGCACCACGGCAATCAACTCCGACATCGCATATTACAAGGCCCTGTGCGGCGCTCGCCTGGCGATGACCGAGGGGGGGAACAAGGCCCAAGCCGCCACCGACCTTTTGAACTGGGTTCGCGGGAACGCCAACAGCCACCACTTCTACGAAGCGGCCGAAATTCTAGGCGATCTCGCCATTGCTGACGGAAAATTCGCGGACGCAGCCAAGTATTATAAGGGTCTCGCCGCCGCCCCCTGGGCCGATTATCAGATGCGGGCCAATAACAGCGTCGCCCGTGCTCTGGTGGCCCAAAAGGATTTCGCCGGCGCGCTGCAGAGCTACGAGGCGGTACTTTCCAATCCGCAAACCTCCGCGGAAGCCAATCAACAGAAGCTGCTGGCTGCGGTGGGCAAAGGTCTCTGTCTGGGCGAAACCGGCCAGCCCGATCAGGGGGTGGCCATGCTGCTGGACATCATCGCCAAAAACGACCCGCAAGACACGCAGCTATTTGCCCGTTGCTACAACGCCCTCGGCAATTGCTACATTAAGCTCAACAAGCCCAAGGACGCCCTGCAGGCCTTCCTGCACACCGATATTCTCTTCTACGCCGATGCCGACTGCCATGCCGAGGCCCTCTATCGGCTGAGCAAGCTGTGGAACGACGTGAATAAGTCGGACCGGGCGGTGGCGGCCCGCAACACCTTGCGAGACCGGTATCCGGGAACGATTTGGAATACGCTGGAATAAGCCCCCGCCCGGCTAGATAAGGCAAAAATCCTGAAATCTTGGTTCTTTACCACGCCCCAGCGGCGTGTTTTAATGGAACTTCCCCAAACCGGCCGGGTCAGTTTTTCGGTCGGGATGCAATAAATTCTCACCGTCGCCCAGAACTTCTCTCGCGGCGGCTATTTCCCACAACTTTCGGCACTTCGGAATTGGAGAGGCACATGCAACGGGTCGCAAATTGGAAATCATGGCTAGTCATTCTGAGCCTGTTCGCGGCCGTGCTGCTCGGCCAGGAAGCGGCCCGCATCGCCCTCGATGCAGGCCCGGTGGTCGTGGCCCAAGACGACGCCGCGGCAGAACCCGCCGCTGAAGAAGCGCCGAAGAAGCAAAGCTTTCTGGGCTGGTTCTTCAACGCCCTGGGCATCCGCTATGTGATCTCGTTCGGCATCATTTCGTTCACGTTTGTGGCAGTGCTGGTGATGAACCTGCTCACGCTGCGGCGCGATGCAATCTGCCCGCGGCACATCGCCGAAGCTTTTGAGGCCAACCTGAACGAAAAGAAATTTCAGGAGGCGTTCGACCTGGTCAAGGGGGACGACTCGATGCTCAGCCAGATGCTGGCGGCCGGCATGCAAAACCTGCAGCAGGGCTACGACAAGGCGGTCGAGGCGATGGGGCAGGTGGGCGAAGTCGAGAACCTCAAGCTGGAACAGCGGTTGAGCTACATTTCACTGATCGGCTCGATCGCGCCGATGGTTGGCCTCTTGGGCACGGTGGACGGGATGGTGGCGTCGTTCATGGTCATCGCCGCCTCGACCGCGACCCCGAAGCCCTCGGAACTGGCCGAAGGTATTTCGATGGCCCTTATTACGACGCTCGTCGGCCTCGTGCTCGCCATTCCCGCGATTATCGCCTTCGCCTTGTTCAAGAACCGCCTGACCTGGCTGACCATGGATGTGGGCACCACGGCCAGCAACTTAATGGCCCGCTTCGAGAAAAAATAACGGTCGTCAATTCGTCTCCGCGGGAGGAGGATTCCATGAAGATCAAGTCTGACGGTCCGCAAGCTACCGATATCGACATGACTCCCATGATCGATATGACGTTCCAGCTCATCGCGTTCTTCATGATTCTGATCAACTTCGACGCGGCCGATCAGGACGACCGCATCACCCTCCCCCAAAGTACGCTTGCCAAGCCGCCGGAGGCTCCCACCGAATCGCCGATCACGGTGCAACTCACGCGGGACGGGCGGGCGATCGTCGCGGGGCAGGAATACGCGAATTCGCAGGCGATCAAGCCCGTGCTAAACAACGAAAAATACGTGCTCGAATCGCAGAACAAGTCGGCCGCCAGCGCAACGATCGTCATTCGTGCCCACAAGGATGTGAAAACCGGTATGGTGCAGGAGCTCATTAAGATCTGTCAGGAAGTAGGTTTTGAGAAATTCACGCTGCGCGCCAAGGAAGGGCAGTCTTAGCGTCCAGCGGCGATGCTCCCTCAATTCCCACACTCTTCGGTAAAACTCTTCACGGCGGCGACTGCAAGATGGCTAGGAAGTCGAACCTCAGCGACAAGATACCGATCGACATGACTCCCATGATCGATATCGTATTTCAGTTGCTCACCTTCTTTATCATGTCGTTGAAAATCTCCACCGCCGAGGGGGATTTCAACATCAAGATGCCCCTCGCCGCGCCGCGGGCCGGTAATCCCGATCCCAATCAACTCCCCCCGCTGAAACTCCGCATGCAGGCCGACAGCACGGGCAACCTGGGGAATATGACCCTCGCCGAGCGTTCGTTCAACGGAGCCGATCGCTGGGCGCAGTTGCACAACTACATTGCCAGCGTCGTCGGCGAGGGGAGCATGGCCGCCTCGGCCGAGGTCGAGCTCGACTGCGACTACAACCTCAAATACGAAAACGTCATCAACGCCGTCACCGCCGTTTCCGGCCGGATGGGGGCCGACGGGCAGATCATCAAGCTCGTCGAGAAGATCAAGTTCTCGCCGCCGCGCAAGCCGTAGCGGCAGGTAGTGCGGCGATGCTCGTCGCGCCGGCGGGAATATTTGCGGCCGGTAAAAGCGATTGCCTCTGGGCCAGGCAATCCGTTCCCGGAGCATCTGCCATGCGTTTTCGCAGTCGATTGGCGTTGCGCATTCCCCTCGATATGACGCCGCTGATCGACATCGTCTTTCAGCTTCTCGTCTTTTTCATTCTCACGCTGCGCATCGCCCAGCCCGAGGGGGATTTCGACATCGCGCCGCCCCACCGGCGGCCGGAAACCGCACAGAGCTTTGCCCAGGTTCCGCCGCTGGTCGTGGTGCTGCGGGCGAGCGACGAGGGATCACTCGCCGCGGTTTCGCTCAATGGCCGCTCGCTCGCCGGCCTTTCTGCGTTGCACGACGAAGTCGCCAAGCTGCTCGCCGGCGACCCGCAACTGGCGGCTGAAGCAAGCGTCGAGCTATCGTGCGACGAAGCACTCGCCTATGACCACACGATGGCCGCGATTACCGCCGTTTCGGGGACGCGGCTCGCCGATGGCTCGATTCGGCCGCTCGTTTCGCGGGTGAATTTTCGGTAAGCCCGCGTTTGGCTTCGGCCCGGTGGCGCGGTAGGCTGCGCGACAATCTTTCCCCGGAGTCCCGCGCATGAGCCGAATCTGCCTCTCCTTTGGCTGGCTGCTGGGCTTCGCGCTCGCCGGCAATCCGGCGGCTGCCGCCCGCGCCGACGACGATGGGGCGCTCGCGATTTTCGAGCGCCGCATCCTGCCGATTTTGCAGGCCAAGACCCCCTCCAGCTGCGCGGAGTGCCATCTGTCGGGTGTCGAACTGGCCGATTACATCCGCCCCACGCAACCCGAAACCTTCGCCGCTCTCCGTGCCGCGGGATTGATCGACGTTTCCCAGCCCGAGAAATCGAAGCTGCTGGCGTTCATCGCCCGCAAGCCAGAGAGGCCCAGCCTCGTTTCCGATGCGGCCCGCAAACAGGAGTACGACGCATTTCGCGATTGGATCGCCGCCGCCGTCAAAGACCCGGCGCTGCTGGCGGCCAAGGGAGGTGGCCCAATCGGCCCGCAAGTTCCGGTCGAAGTGCTCCGCCACGCCCGCCGCGATGGGGTGCTCGCGTCATTCTTGGACAATGTCTGGTCCGAAGTCGGCCGCTGCGCCGCTTGTCACTCGCCCGATCGCAACCAGCAGCAGGTCAAAAAGCATGGCGAGCACATCTCTTGGATCAAGCTCGGCGATCCCCAGGCCACGCTCGACCACCTTCGCGAAAACGAACTGATCGATCTGGCCGCGCCGGAAAAGAGCCTGCTCTTGCTCAAGCCGCTGAATCAGGTGCAGCATGGCGGCGGCGTGAAAATGGCGTTCGGCGACCGGACGTACAAGCAGTTTCGCGCGTTTATCGACGACCTCGCCGCCGTCTCGGCCGGCAAGTACACACGGGCCGATCAGCTGCCGCCGGTTGCCAGCGAAGTTTCCACCGTCAGCGACATCTGGTTCAAACTCACTGGCGTGCCGGCCAAATTCGACAAACTGGTGCTGCAGATCGATCTGTACGCGTGGGACGAGGCCCGCCGCGCGTGGTCGGACGAGCGGTGGGCCACCGCCGACCGGCAGATTTTTGGCGGCGGGCAATTGTGGCAGAATCACCTCAGCCTGACCGCCCCGCGGGATTCCGCTCGTGGTGCGGAGCCGAAGCGACTCGCTCTTCCGCCGGGCAAGTATCTGGCGAAAATCTACGTGGACCAACAAAACAAGCTGGCCAAGGAGTTTCCCGCGACGCTCGGCGCTGGCGAATTCGTCGGCCAGGTCGAGTTCACATCGCGCTGGCCCCGCGGCTATGGGGGGATGACGGTGGTGGCTTATCCAACCAAGTAATGGCGGGGCAGGGGAGGGGAGGGGAGAACGCGGCAGGCGGGACGCCTGCCCCACGCTTACCACTCGATCAGCTCGGCATCGAAGACGGGGCCATCGACGCAGGTTCGCTTATAGTCCCAGCCCCCATCGGGCTGGCGGACCTTGGCGACGCAGGTAAAGCAGATCCCGATGCCGCATGCCATCGGCGTTTCGAGTGACACCTGGCAGGGAACATTTCTCTCGCGGGCGATGTGGGCCACCGCTTCCATCATCGGCTCCGGCCCGCAGCAGACGATTCGCACCCGGCCGTGGTGGCCACTGCGCGCGTGTTCCTCCAGCACTTGCCGCACGAGATCGGTCACGAGGCCATGATGCCCCAGGCTGCCGTCGTCGGTGGCGAGGCGCAAATCGAGGCCGAGCGCGCGGAATTGTTCCAAACCGGCGAAATAGTCGGCCGTGCGGGCTCCGTAGCAGAACGACACTTGCCGGGCGGGCGCGATTTTGCGCGGCGGATCGCCATACCGCTTTTTGCCGAGTGCCTCCTGGGCCAGGGCCAAAAACGGCGTGTAGCCGATTCCGCCCGCCACCAGCACCAGGTGCTCGGTCGAAACCGGCCCGTTCGGCTCGCTGGCGAGAAAGCCGTTGCCGAGCGGCCCCCAGGCGTCGATTCGCTGGCCGGGCTGCATTTGCCACAAGCGGCTGGTGAGCTTTCCCTTGACCAGATAGACCACGTCCACGGCTTCGGGCTCGCCCTCGGTGGAGAGCACGGTGTCATAGAGCGCGAGCGGTCGCCCGATAAGCGGATCGTTGAAGCCCGTCAGGCGGAGCATCAAAAACTGCCCCGGCACGAAGCGGCGGGCGAGGTCCGGCGCGAGAAATCGAAGGCGATAAGTGTCCTTTGCCAGCCGGACGTTTTCGACAATCTCGGCCGAAACTTGCACCGCCTCGTCGGCATAGTATTTGGCGTGGAGCGGGTTCATGGGCGGTTCTTCCCTCGTCCGCCCGGCTTGCCAAACTTTTTCTTGAACTTGCTGCGGTCCGACTTCTCGAAGCGTTTGCCGCCGGTTGCCCCGCCGGATTGGCCGGCCGATTTGCCGTAGGACTTCTTGTTGCCTGGTTTGCCGAAAGGTTTCTTCGCTCCCGATTTGCCGAAGGGTTTCTTCGCGCCAGAGTCGCCGCGTCGCTCACCGTCCGGCTTGGCGAATCGCTTGCCTCCGGGCTTGCCGAATTTCTTACCTCCGGGCTTGGCAAATCGCTTTCCGCCGGTTGTGGCGAACTTTTTTCCCCCCGCCGCTTTCAACTTATTGCCGCCCGATTGGAAACGGCGTGGCTGGCTCGGCTGGACAGGGGTCGTCGCGGCGGGTGCCTCTTCGTCCTCGTATTCGATCACTCCCGCGGCTCGACCGGCCCCGGGACCCGCGACCACCGCGTCGTCGTCCGCGAACTGAGCGGCGTCATAGTCCGGGGAGTCGAAATCCTCAGCGTCCGAATCGTCGGATTCGAAGTCCGACGTGGCCTCACGATCCTCGGCACCAAGCTCAAGATCATCGTCCTCCAACTCCACGGCAAGCGCACCTGGTCGTGGCCCGCCCCCCCGTGGAGTAGCAGCTTGAATCGCCGCCGGTTCGTCATCACGCAGCAAATCGTCGAGCGACAACGGCTCGGCCAGCAAAGCTTGCTGCTGGGGGGAGGGGCCAGTCGCCAGCTCGCCGCCGGCAGGCTGGGGGATGCGCGGGCCCTTTTTCTTGGCTTTGCCGCCGCGCCGCTTCTCGCGGGCCAGCTGCAGCAGGCTCTCGATCTCGGCCGGCAAGAGCCGCCGCCACGCACCGACTGGCAAGTCGGCCAGCTTGATCGAGCCGACGGCAATCCGCCGCAGTCGCACGACCTTGTGCCCCACGCGGGCCAAAATGCGACGCAGCTCGCGATTTCGCCCTTCGTTGAGCACGATCAAGAGGTCGGTGCTTTGCTTGTGCTTCCCCTTGACGACGATCGACTGCACGCGGCAAAAGCCATCGCTCAGATAAACCCCCTTGCGCAGCTTCGCGAGGTCGCTTTCGGCCGGCGAGCCGGCGACCCTAACGAGATAGGTCTTCTCGACGCCGTACCGCGGGTGGGTGATGCGGTTGGCGAATTCGCCGTCGTTGGTGACGAGAATCAGCCCTTCGCTCGACAGGTCGATCCGCCCGACGGCAAAGACCCGCTCTTCGGTGGGAACGAGATCAATCACGCGCGGCCGGCCGCTGGGGTCGTCGTTCGTCGTCACGACGCCGACGGGCTTGTTGACCGCGAAATAGAGCTTTTTGGGGCGACGCAGGGCCTCGCCATCGACCCGAATCTCTTGCCGCACCGGATCGACGCGGGTTCCCAGTTCCGTCACCACCTGCCGATCGATTTCGACCCGGCCGGCGGTAATCAGCTCCTCGCAATCGCGGCGGCTGCCGTGGCCGGCGGCGGCGAGGACCTTTTGCAGGCGTTCGCCAGGGCCATCCCCTTCGGGCAGGCTTTCGCGGTGGCCGGCGCGGGGAGCCGAACCGGGCGACTTGGTGGGGCGGGCGGTTTTCGAGCGGCGTTTATGTCGTGACATTTGCCCCATCTTACCGCCACCGTCCCGCCTCGCGTATGGGCGGCAGCGGTGGTTCGGAATGCGCGAAAAACAATTGTTGCATCGTTTAATGGGGCCAGTCCGATATTTCCGTTGTCGCCACGCGCCCCATCCGCCCGGCGCGGCGACCCCGCCACGGGCAACTTTGCCGGTCAGGCAAGGTTTGCCGCCCCGCCCTTTGGAGTGTTCCCATGCTGACTCGTCGCCAATTTGCCCTGGGCACGCTCGCCCTGGGAACCTCGCTGACCTTCCGCCACGCTCCCGCTGCCGAGGCCAAAAAGCAGCCCAGCGGTCCGCCGCTGGTCACGCCCGGCTCGGGCATCCGCATCGCCAAAACGGGGGACGATTTCGAGCAGCTCGATTGGAACTACTATCCCAGCAGCCCCAAAAGCAGCTGGAACATCGACGAAAACATGCGGGTTCCCGGCGGCATCTCGAAGAACAACCTGTGGGTCGAGGCGGGGAAGCGCGGCCAGCCCGACATGATCCGCCGCGTCATCACGCCGCCGGCGGGCATTCCCGGCAGCATCGGCTCGATGTGCATCCAGACGTTGCAATCGGGCATTCCCGGCCGCCCTTCCGGCCAGCAACAGCAAGACGACCTGCTGCACAACACGCAGGGACAGGTCGGCCGGACGATCCCCGTGTCGTGGACTCCCAACTGCATCTGCCGGGTGTATATGCCGCCGGTCAGCCAGTGGGAAAACCGGGTCGGACCAACGTTCGGCTATCGCGTCGGCCTGCTCGGCTGGGGGAAAAAATCGACCAACGAGGAATATTGGCCCGGCATGTTCATTCACATGGAGCGGGGGACGAACAAGAGTGGCGAGCGGACCTATGGCCTGCGGGTGTATGTCCGCGGCGATGGCTATGGCCGCGATTTGCCCGGTCCGGTGTTTGAGCCCGAAGAGTGGGCGACGCTCGGCATGACCTGCTCCCCCGACGGCCAGGTTCACTTTTTCGCCCGCAAAGGAGTGGACGACCTGGAAACCGGCGACTGCATCGGCAGCTACTGGCCCTACAGCTATCGGGCGCACAGCTTTCAGACGTTCTTTTTCAACGTGATCAACCAGGACGACGGGCATAGCATTTCGACCCCCTGGGTTATCGACGACGCCATGCTCTATGCCGCCAGCGCCCCGACGAGCAAGATTCGGGGCGTTCCCCCCGCGCAATCGGCCGAGAAGCCCGCCGATAAGCCGGCCGAGAAGGTCGCCGAGAACCCCACGGCCGAGACCGAGCAGAAGTAGCCCCGGTTCGAACGATTTCCCGACGGGAGCGGGTGAATCCGCGGCGATTTGCGGTACAATCGAGGCATCCGATTGCTACCTCTCGACCGCGGAGCTTGCCACATGTTTGTCCGGTCCGCCTTGTGTGCCGTTGTTGGCTGGTCGCTTGTTACGAGTAACGCTTGGGCCCAAGCGCCCAGCCCCAAGATCAGCTTTCGAAAGACGGTGCTCGATACGATCTTCCGCAGCGAAGGGGCGGCGGTCGGCGATTTCAACAAGGATGGCCGGGCCGACATCGCCGCCGGCTTTGTGTGGTACGAGCAGCCTGTGTCGGGCGATGCGTCGGGCAAGTGGACGATGCATCCGATCGGCGAGAAGGCCCCCGAATACAACCCGCTCGGCTATAGCAACTCGTTTTGCACCTTCGCCGAAGACCTGAACGGCGACGGCTGGAGCGACATTCTGGTCGTTGATTTTCCGGGGACGCCGACCTGGTGGTTCGAGAATCCCCGCAAGCCCGATGCCCCCTGGCCCAAGCACACGCTCACGCCGGTCACCAACAACGAAAGCCCGCAGTTTCTCGATGTCGATGGGGATGGCCAACGCGATCTCTTGGCCGCCTATTCGCCCGATCCCAAGGCGTTTGACGGTCCTGAGAGGCGGATGGGCTTCATGACCCGAACCAGCAACATCACGCAGCCCTGGACGATTCGTCCCGTTTCGCTTCCCGCGGCCGCCAGCACCACGCGTTATTCGCACGGCCTGGGGCTGGGGGACATCAACGGCGACAAGCGGCAGGACATTGTCGTGCCGCAGGGTTGGTGGGAAGCGCCGGCCGAGTCGTCGCAAAGCGAGTGGACGTTTCATGCCGCTCCGCTTGGCCAAAACTGTGCCCAGATGTATGTCTATGACTACGATGGCGACGGCGATGCCGACGTCCTTTCGACCAGCTCCCATGCCGTCGGCCTTTGGTGGCACGAGCAGTTGCCCGAAGGGAAGTGGAAGACGCACACGATCGACACTAGCTTTTCGCAGACCCACGCCCTGTGCCAGGCCGACATCAACGGTGACGGGCTGCCCGATTTCGTCACCGGCAAGCGCTGGTGGGCGCACGGGCCGAAGGGGGACGTCGATCCCGACAAGCCGGCCGTGCTGTATTGGTTTGAACTGCGCCGCGACAACGGCAAAGCCGGTTGGGTTGCCAATCTGATCGACCACGACAGTGGCGTCGGCACGCAATTCGAAGTGGCCGACTTGAGCGGCGACAAGCTGCTCGACATCGCGATCAGCAACAAAAAGGGAGTGTTCTACTTCCAGCAAATGCGGGAGTAGCACTCCCACACAAGGCCCTTGCTGACGCTTCGGCTTGGTGTCGAGAATCACGCCGCGCGCTTGAGGGGCTCGGGCTCTTCCCACGCGCGGGGCTTGACGACGTTTTTCGCCAGCCCCAGCACCATCAGCACGCGAATGACCTGCCAAGTGATGTCGAACTCCCACCAGCGATGGCCGTGGATTGCAGCCCGCTGGTCGGCATGATGGTTGTTGTGCCACCCTTCGCCGAACGCCCACACGGCGACGCCCCAGTGGTTGCGGCTGTCGTCGCCGGTGTCGTAGTTGCGATAGCCCCAGACATGGGCCACCGAATTCACCGACCAGGTGCCGTGCCAGATGATGAGCGTGCGCATGAACACGCCCCACACGACCAGGCTCAGCCCCAGTTGCACGCCGCCCAGCACGTTGCCGGTCCAGGGCCAGCCAATTGCCAGGCCCGCGGCGAAGTAGAGCAGCGTGTGGGCCATGTAAATCCAAACCCAGGCCAGCCGCCGCTCGAGCGCGAAATAGAACGGATCGCGCAGCAAATCGCGGGCGTATTTTTCGTAGAAGGTGACCACCCGGTGCTCGCGATGCTGAATCACCAGCCAGCCGACATGCGCCCACAGGAAGCTGACCAGGGGCGAATGCGGGTCGGGCCGCTCGTCCGAGTGCAGGTGGTGCATCCGATGAATCGCCACCCACCGGGCGGGCGTGTCTTGCAAAGTGCAAACGCCGAGCAAAGCGCAAAAATGCTCCAGCCATTTCGGCAGAACTAGCCCCTGGTGCGTCAACAGCCGATGATAGCAAAGGGTGATTCCCAAAATGCCATACAGCGGCACACCGACGAGACACGCCGCGAGGCCGGTCCAGCTAAACAGCCACGGCAGCGCGACTGGGATCGTCAGCAGATGGACGAGCGCGATGCTAATCGCGTAATCCCAGGCGATGGACACCGGCAGCGCTTCGGCGGGCAATTCGAGTGGGGCGGCCAGAGCCGAATTTCTGCTCTCGATTGGAGGGGGAGACCCACCGCGCCGACTTTTCGCTCGCCTGCCGATCGCCATGAAAAGCCCCATCCCTAGGCGCGAAACTTGCATAACCTCTACTAATGATCGACCCGCATCGGCGCTCCGGTCGAGAGCAATCAGCCGAAATTCACGTTCCTGCTAGCGGATGGGCCGAGAACTTCGCCTTCCTCGGCCGCTGACCCTCCCAAAAGAGGCGTAAACGCCGCTGGCAGGCCCTTGCGAGACCGGCTGGCATCTGCCAAAATCCGAGGTTTCCACCATTTCAAGTCCGCAGGGTTAGGCAATGGCTCGCTATCACGGTCCCAAGGCCCGCGTCAATCGTCGTTTGGGCACATTGATTTACGAAAGTGCTGGTGCCGCAAGGGCTTTGGAACGCCGCGATAATCCTCCCGGCATGCACACCAAGGGGGGGCGCCGGCTCTCAAACTGGGGTCTCGCCTCGGCCGAAAAGCAGAAGATCAAGCACTACTATGGCCTCGGCGAAAAGCAGCTCCGCCGCTACTACCACATGGTGGTGTCGAAAAAGGGGAACACCGGTGACCAGATGCTGGCCCTGTGCGAGCGCCGCCTCGACAACGTCATTCGCCGCTCCGGGCTAACCAAAACCCGCCCGCAAGCCCGCCAAGGAATCGTTCACGGCCACTTCTACGTCAACGGCATCAAGGTGACGAGCCCCAGCTACCAGCTGCGGCCCGGCGATGTCGTCACGATTCGCCCCAAGGAAAAAATCTACAACTACTACAAAGGGGTCGTCGGCGACGGCAACAGCAACCAAACTCCGGACTGGATCACGCTCGACACCGAGGCACTCCGCATCAGCATGGTCGGCGTTCCCGGTCCGGGCGATTTCAGCCTCCCCGTCGATGTCAATATCGTCGTCGAATTCCTGGCCCGCTAAGTGGGGCAGGTTTCCCAACCTGCTTTGCCCCTCTCTGATTGATCTCATTGCAACGTATAATTCTGGGCGACGCCTCTCCTACGGGGGGCGTCGCTTTGCATTTCTTGATCGACAACTTTGAACCCTGAACTTGGAACCCCTGACTTCCCCATGCACTCCCCCCTTGTTGTTCTCGGTGGCGGTCCCGGCGGCTATGCGGCAGCGTTCCTGGCGGCCGACGAAGGGCTCGAAGTCACCCTTGTCGAAGCCGATCCACGCCTTGGCGGCACCTGCCTCCTGCGGGGCTGTATTCCCAGCAAGGCCCTGCTGCACGTGGCCCGCGTCATTGCCGAGGTCGAGGAACTGCGCGGCGAATGGGGAGTGGAGTATCCGCGCCCGCAAATCACCATCGATAAAGTTCGCGCCCGAAAAGAGAAAGTGATTTCGTCTCTCTCCGGCGGCCTCAAGCAACTGGCCAAGCGCCGCAAGGTGAACGTCATTCATGCGAGGGGGGTTTTTGAGAATTCGACTACGCTCAAGCTGGAAGGGGACGATCCGTCGATCCCCGAGGATCGAACCCTCACCTTCGACCATTGCATCCTCGCCACCGGTTCGACCCCCGCGATGCCGCCCGCCTTCAACGTTGGATCGGACCGGGTGATGGATTCGACCGGGGCCCTCGCCCTGGCCGATCTCCCGAAGACGCTGCTCGTCGTCGGCGGCGGCTATATCGGCCTCGAAATGGGCACCGTCTATGCGAATCTGGGGACGCAGGTGAGCGTCGTCGAACTGACCGACGGCCTCTTGCCAGGTGCCGACCGCGACCTCGTCAAGCCGCTGCACAAGCGTTTGACGGGCCTCTTCGGAGAGCGGATTTTCCTGAACACCAAAGTCGGCTCGCTGGGGCTCACCGGCGATCAGGTCGAGGTCGCCTTTGAGGGGCCGGGCAAATTCGGCCGCGAGCGGTACGACCGGGTGCTCGTTTCCGTCGGCCGCCGCCCGAATAGCCGAGGCTTTGGTCTGGAGAACACGCAGGTCGAGATCAACCCCAAGGGCTTCGCGGTTGTGGACAAGCAGCTACGCACCGCCGATCCGCACATTTTGGCGATCGGCGACGTCGCCGGCGAGCCGATGCTGGCCCACAAGGCGACCCACGAAGGGCGCACCGCCGTCGAGGTGCTCCTCGGCAAGCCCGCGGTGTTCGATAAGCTGGCGATTCCCGCCGTCGTCTTTACCGATCCCGAAATCGCCTGGGCCGGCCTGACCGAGGATGCCGCCAAGCGCGACGGCCGCAAGTACGAAGCGGCGATCTATCCTTGGGCCGCCAGCGGCCGGGCGGTCGCCCTCGGGCGAACCGACGGCCTGACCAAGGTGCTCGTCGATCCCGATACCGAGCGCGTCCTCGGTGTCGGCATTGTCGGCCCCGGCGCGGGGGAACTCATCGCCGAGGCGGTGTTGGCCATCGAGATGGGATGCGAAGCGACCGACATCGCCGAGTCGATCCATCCGCATCCGACCCTGAGCGAAACGATGATGAACGCCGCCGAAACCTTCTTCGGCACCGCCACCGAAATCTACAAGCCGAAGCGGCACGCCGAAGCAAGCTCTTAGCGATCCGCTGGATTGGCGAGCGGCGGATGGCTATTTTGGGTGGCTGTGGTTGGCGTCAGCCTTCCACGGCGAATGACCTCCGAATCGCGAGGCACCCATGCATCGGCGATGGCAATTAGCGGTGTTGTTGCTGGGAATTCTCCCTAACCTTGGCCACCCCGCTGATAAGCCCGAACCGGCCGCTACCGCTCTCGGCAAGCTGGCCCGCGCGATGCAGCCGGGAACCTGGGCGGAGCTGAAGACCGAGGGGCTCGACGCGTCGGTACTTAAGTCTCGGCCGCCGCACGCGGGATTCGACCTGATGGGATGGAGCGACGATGCCTTTTGGGACAGTGCCCGTGGGCAGTTCTATTTTATGGGGCTGCGGAAAACGCGCCACCTGATGATCTATCGCGCGGCCGACAATCGCTGGCGCACGCTGACTTTGCCCGAAGATCACGTCGCCGCCCAAAGTCCGCCGCGCGAAAGCCAGTTTGGCCACAACTACTCGCGGAGCGCGTTCGACCCGGAGCGCGGGCACTTCTATCAGGTCGATCACAACGACAACGGGGGCGGCGTCCATCGCCTCGATCTGGCCAGCGAGCAATGGAAAAAACTGCCGAAAAACTGCGTCTATTCGCTGACGGGCGTGCTGGAATACTTTTCGGCCCGCGAGTGGCTGCTCTACATCGGCGACAGCACCGCCGGCAAGCACAATCAATTGCAGGTGTATGACACCAAGACCAACGAATGGTCGATTCTCGGGCCGACCGCGGTGCATGGCTATCACAGCCTCGCCCGGCACAATCCGTTCCGGCAGGAAGTGCTGCTGGCTGGCGGGTCGAACTCGCCCCTCGCGCTCGCCCGCGTAACCAAAGCCGGAAAGCTCGAAGCGCTCCCCGATTTTCCGGCGAAAGAGGAGCGGCTGTCGGTGAGCAAAGACAAGCTCACCGTCGATCCCGTATCGGGAAAGTATCTGATCCTCGTGTTCGGCGCAAAGCGATTTTACGAATACGACAGCGACACCGGCAAAGTCCGGCTGCTGGACAACTTCACCACCACGCCGTGGCCCTTCAGCCTCTATGACCACCCTGTGGTTGCCTTCGTTCCTGAGCATGGCATCACTTTCTGGGCCGCAAATTCGCGGGTGATGCTCTATAAGCACGCCGCGGCCCAGTAGCCGGCGGTGAAAAATTGGCCTCCAATTGCGATCGGCGGGAAGGTTTACGCCGCGGTTCGCGAGAATTGCGATGGACCGGAACCAGTTTGGTTCCGGCTGCCATGCTTGCCAGGTTCGCCGCGAAAGGTCCGTGGCGGCTGAAATAGCGATCTCAGCCGATTGAACCACGGAGCGGCGTGCGGACACGAAACCGTGGGCGCGGGTTGAACCGCGCGAGGGGGCCGGGTATGTTGACCACTCCATCGCGGGGGAACAAAATTCCCCGCGTCCGCGGCCGAATTGCATCCTTAGCCGGAGTTCCTAACGTGAAGCGTTTTCTTCGCTGGTCGTCGTGCCTGGCCGTGGCCCTTTGCGGAGCTTGGGCGGGAGCCGAGGAGCAAGCGCCGGCCAAAGTGGTCCGGATGTATGGGCCGAAGGAGCTCGAGAAAGCGGTCGTCGGCGCGGGGATCGAGCAGGTGCAGCGGGCACTGACGGCCATCGACCGCGGCCTCACTTTCGCCCCTGCCGCCAACGACGAGAAAACTCGCGGCATCGCGGCGGAGTTGTATCCGAAGATCGCGCCGGCGGTGGTGGTGGTTCGCACCGTGCATGGACATGGCACCGGCTTCATCGTCGATCCCGAAGGTTGGATCTTGACGAACCACCACGTGGTGGACGATGGCGACATCGACGCCGTCACTGGCACGCAAACAGTCAAAATCTATACCGGCCGCATCGTCGATGGCCTGATGCAAGTGAACGAGCAACCGCTGCTGGCCCGCGTCCATTTGGCCAACGAAGAGAAGGATTTGGCCATCGTGAAGCTGGTCGAGAAGCCCAAAACGCCGCTGCCGACGATTGCCATTGCCAAGGGAAACCTGCTGCCGGGGTCCGATTGCATCGTGCTTGGCCATCCGGCGGCTGGCATGTTGTGGACGATTCGCAGCGGTGAGATCGCGAGCGTCGGCGTTTGGCCGCGCGACACGATCGATGTTTCGCTCGCCCGCCTCGCCCTGACCGGCAAGGACAAGGAAGACCTCGAAAAGCAGCTCGCCACCGCCGCCACCCGCAAAGTGGTGGTTTCCAGTTGCGGCATCAACCCGGGGGATTCCGGCGGTCCGCTCGTCAACAAGGCGGGGGAACTGGTCGCCGTGACGTTCGCCATTCCCAAGGCCGACCCGAAATCGGGCATCAGCTACGACAAAATCAGCTATCACGTTCACATGGACGAAGTGAAGATGGTACTCGCCGAGAAGCCCCTCACCGCGCCGGTGTATGTCCCCGATGTCTGGCCGGCGGCCCTCTTGAGCATCTTCCGCGACCGGGACCAGGACGGCCGGGCCGACACGCTGCTGTTCGGCCTCGACCGCAACGAGCCGCCGACTGGCGTGTTCTACGATCTCGACCAGAATTCGCCGAGCAATATCGACCCCTCGAAGCTCGACGAACCGGCCGAGCGGGCGAAATGGGATTTCGAGTTCGCCGTGCAACTGACGCCGAAAGTTCGCACCTTTTACGACACCGACAACGACGGCAAGCTCGACCTGATTTTGACCGATCTGCAAGACGACGGTGTTTCGGACATCGACCTGCGGCTTGTCGGCGGCAAGTGGAAACTGATGCCCCACTCGAACACCGATCCGCTGCGGACGGTCGATGCCAGCCATTTCGCCGATAAGGGGCAGCAAGCCCGGTTTGCCCGGCTGGTGGGCGGGCAAAAGGAAGGGGGACAAGGACAAAGGGAAGGGGCCGGGCCCGCGCCAGCTCCGAATCCGAACGACCGCCCGCGAAACAAGAGTTAGCCCGTAAAGACGTGCTGGTCGCCTTAACGCGATTGGCGAGCTTTGGTTCCCGTCTTCCGCGAAATGCTCGCGGCACCTTGACTACGAAAGCCAACGCAAGGGAGGTCGAAATGCGTCGCGATTGGCGGTTGTGGGTTGGGTTGCTGGCGCTAGTTGGCGGTGGCTTGGTTCGCGCGGCGGACCCCACCCCGCCGGTGGAATCATCGCACCCTCCCACGCCCGGCTGGGCGCTGTTGGTCGGCTGCACACGCTATCCGCGGCTGAGCGAGGCGCTGCAGCTGGAAGGACCGGGGAACGATGTGGTGATGATGCGCGATTTGCTCGTCGAGCGGTTCAAGATTCCGGCGGCGAATGTCACGGTGCTTTCCGAAGCGGGGGGCGAGGCGCTCCGTCCCACGCGGCAGCACATCGAGGCGGCCTTTCAGCGCCTGGCCAAAGTGGCAAAGAAGGGGGATCAGGTCGTCATCCTCATGGCGGGGCACGGCAGCCAGCAGCCCGATATTCCCTCGGCCGACGACCCGGAACCGGATGGCCTCGACGAGATTTTCCTGCCGGCCGACGTGGGAGAATGGCACGACCAGGTCGGCAAGGTGGAGAACGCCATCGCCGATGACGAACTACGTGGCTGGCTGCGGGCCATTCAAGACACCGGCGCTTCGGTCTGGCTCATCATGGATAGCTGCCATTCGGGGACGATGTCGCGCGACGTGGGCGAAGTGAGTCGGCAGGTGCTGGCCGAGAAGCTGGTGCCGGCGGAGGCGATCAAAAAGGCGGTGGAGCGGGCCGCCGCGGCGGGAGAAAAATCGCGCGGCCGCGAGGAAGCCAGCTCGACGCTGCAGCTGGCCGACAACGAGCCATCGCTCGTCGCCATCTATGCCGCCCAGTCGAGCGAGCCGACCGTCGAGAAATTCCTGCCGCCGGGAAATCCCGAGCGCACGCGGCGCGGCCTGCTCACCTACACCATGCACAAGATCCTCACCGAGTCGGCGCAGCCGCTGACCTATCGCGAGCTCGTGCAGCGGGTGCAGGCGCAGTATGTCGCCTGGGGGCGCACCGCGCCGACGCCGCTGATCGAGGGGAACATCAAGGACAACGAAGTGCTGGGGCAAAAGCGGTGGCCGGGCCGGTCGCGAATTTTGCTGACCGAGACCAGCGGCCAACTCGGCGTGAGCGCCGGCGAGCTCGATGGCCTGTCGCCCGGCGCGGTGCTGGCCGTGTTTCCGCTCGACGGGGGAATGACGCCGGCCGGGCACGTTCGCGTGACGCGGCTCTTCAACCAGCGGGCCGAGGTCGAACCGTGCGAATTCGAAGGGCAGGCGCTCGTCGCCAGTTTGCCCGTCGGTGGCCGGTGCGAGATCGTCTTTGTCGATTACGGTGCGAGCCGGCTGGCGGTCGCGGTCGACCCGCTCGATCAGCCGGGTAGTCCGATTCCGGCCGAGACCAAAGTGCGGCTGGAGCAGATCCTGAAGCAACTGGATGGCGAGCCGGCATCGCTGATTCGTTTGGCCGCCAGTCCCGCCGAGGCCGATTGGCTGTTGCGGCTCAAGGAGGGCAAGGTTTATCTGGCTCCGGCGGCGAGCGCGATCGATGCTCCCCCGCCGCTTGGTCCGCCGCCGGCAGCCGCCGACTTGGCCGAGTGGCTGGGTGCGAGCCTGAAGGGAATCGCCCGGGCCGAGAATCTGAAGCGCGTCGCCGCCCGCACGACCGATGAGTTTCCGCGTGGCGATTTGGGGGTGAATCTCGAAGTTTCGCTGGAGCGCCGCCTTGCCAATCGGGACACCGAGAAAGTGGTCTGGCAAAAGGCGGGGATCGATCTGTTCGACGGGGATGTGCTGCTGGTGCGATTCAAGAATGCGGGGCGCGTGCCGATCGACATCACGCTGCTGTATGTCGATAGCGCCTACGGGATTACCTCGGTCTTTCCGGCCGCGGGCGAATACAACCGGATTGAGCCGGGCAAATCGCTGACGGTGCCAATCGATATCAACGCCACCACCCGCGGGCTGGAGCACATCGTGGTGATCGCGGTCAAGGGAGAGGGACAGAACATCGATTTCACGTCGCTGGAGCAGCCGAGCATCGAGGTGGCCCGCACCCGCGGCCCACAGGCGATTTCGTCCCCCCTCGGCCAACTGATGGAAAGCGCCCTTTATGGCCAGGGAAAAACTCGCGGCGGCAGCCGGTCGCAAGTGAACGACTACGCGATTCGGCTGTTTAGCTGGAATGTGCGGAGCGGCCAGCGGCCAGCAGGCACGCCGGCCCCTTGATCGAGGGGGGTGGCGGCAGCCGGTTATCCGTTGACAAGTTGACGGTTGACAAGGCGGCGGGGCGTGGGTTCTAGTCGTAAGTCATGCCTCTCGCCCTCAAGCCCGCCGGATTGCTCGCCCGCATGTCGCGCCGGTCCGTTCCGCTGACAAACCTCGCCCAGGACGACCGGGTTGCGCTCTTTCCGTCGCTCGGGCATCTCGACCGCACCGGCGAAAACTGGCACATCCACGTGCATGGCGAGGTCTTCGCCCGCGGCCATTTGGGGCTGGGAAAGCGGTTTTTGCTCAAAATGCTGCAGCGAGCGATGAAGGTGCCGCCGGAGGCCTTCCAGACCGAACTCTTCCAGCGGCGGATCGCCCGGTTCGTGGCCAGCAACGTTGCTGGGCGGCGGATCGCCGTTCGCTTGGGGGAGCAGGTGCATCAACTGCCGAAGAAGTCGCGGGCCAACGGCCATTTCACCGGGGCGGTCCGCCTGGCGGTCGATAAGCTCCCGGTCGAGTGCTGGTCGGGGGGAGCGGCTCGGCTGAGCTACGAAGTGTGCGGCCAGGACAGCGGCCCGGCGGTCGCCACGGGGCAAGCGTTCTTGCTGCCGGTCGAAGGGTGGTCGGTCATCACCGATATCGACGACACGCTCAAGCACACGCAGGTCGATTGCAAAGAGTCGCTGCTGGTAAATACCTTCCTCCGCGAGTTTCAGCCCATTGCCGGCATGGCGGGGCTGTTGGCGGGGTGGCAAGGGCAGGGGGCGGCGGTGCATTACGTTTCGTCCAGCCCGTGGCAACTTTATCAGCATCTGGCCGAGCATCTGCGGCAAGAGGGCTTTCCCGAAGGTTCGTTTCACCTGCGGGCGTTTCGCCTGCGCGACCATCTCATTCGCCGGCTCTTGCTGTTTCGCCGCAGCGGCAAGGGGGCAGTGATTCACGGCCTGCTCAAGACGTTTCCCAAGCGGCGGTTTCTATTGCTGGGAGATTCGGGCGAGCACGACCCGGAAATTTACGGCGCACTGGCCCGCAAGTTCCCGCGGCAGGTGGGGGGCATTTTCATCCGGCAGATCGACAGTCCCAAGAACACGCCGCACCGCTATCAGCGGGCCTTTCGCGGCGTCCCCTACGACAAAGTGCGGCTGTTCCGCGAGCCCGGCGAACTGGGCGAAGCGGTGCTGCCGGGGAGCTAAACACTCGTGGAATGAACGAGCCGCACGCCGGCGGTCTTCATTTCCTCGAGCGCCCGATCGACGTCGCCGGGCCCGAGATTCACCCCGCGGCAGGCATCGACGATCAAGTTCACGCGAAAGCCGAGGGTGACGGCGTCGAGCGCGGTCCACTTCACGCAATAGTCCGTGGCCAAGCCCAGCACGAACAGCTCGTCCGCGCCGCGCGACCGCAGAAAATCGGCCAGGCCCGTGGCGCGGCGGCGGCCATTGTCAAAGAAGCCACTGTAGCTATCGACGGCCGGATCGGTCCCCTTCTGAAAGATCGCGCTCCAGCGGGCGCGGTCGAGATGCGGAGCGAACTGGGCGCCGGGGGTTCCCTGCACGCAATGTACGGGCCACAGAATCTGCGGCAGGCCGGCCAGATCGATGATTTCGCCCGGCCGGCGGCCCACGTGATTGGCGGCGAAGCTGCCATGATCGGCCGGATGCCAGTCTTGCGTGGCGACGATCAGGTCGAAGCGGGGCTGCAGCGCGTTGGCAATCGGCAGGACTTCGTCGCCGTTTGGCACCGCCAGCGCGCCGCCAGGGAGAAAGTCGTTCTGCAGGTCGATAAGCAGCAAAGCGCCGGGCACTGCGAGGTCCCTTTCACTTCTTCACGCCGCACGCCTTTTGAGCCCGGAGCAGCACTTCGCCGGCCTTTTTGCGGGCGCGAGCCGCGCCATCGGCCAGAATCGCGGCGACTCCGGCGGGATCGGCGGCCAGGGCGGCGCGCCGCTCGCGAAACGGGGCGAAGTGCTTTTCGGCCGCGTCGGCCAGGGCCATTTTCACCTGTCCATAGCCAAAGCCGCCGCGCTGGTAGAGGGCGGCCATTTCGGCTCGCTCGGCATCGCCGGCGAAAAGCGAAAAGAGCTGATACAGGTGGTCGCTTTCATAGTCGGGCTTGGGCTCTTCCATCGGCCGCGAATCGGTCGCGATCCGCATCACTTTTTTGCGGGCGGCCTTGGCCTCCTCGAAGATCTCGATGGTGTTGCCATAGCTTTTGCTCATCTTCTCGCCGTCGAGGCCGGGCACTTTGGCCGAGCTTTCGAGCACTTTGTATTTGGGCAGGACGAATGTCTCGCCAAACAGATGATTGAAGGTGCCGGCGATGTCGCGAGCCACTTCGATGTGCTGAATCTGGTCGGCACCGACGGGGACGATCTCGGAGTCGTAAATCAGGATGTCGGCCGACATCAGCACCGGATAGGTGAAGAGCCCCGCGTCGGCCGCCAGCCCCTTGCTCACTTTGTCCTTGTACGAAACGCAACGCTCCAAAAGGCCCATCGGCGTAACCGCCATCAAGAGCCACGTCAGCTCGGTCACTTCGGGCACGTCGGACTGGATGAATAGTGTCGCCTTGGCCGGATCGAGCCCCAGTGCGAGCAGGTCGAGAGCCGCGTCGAGCGTGTTTTGCCGGAGCTGTTTGGCGTCGCGCACGGTCGTCAGGGCGTGCAGGTTGGCGACGAAATAATACGACTCGTTGCCGTGCTGCAGGTCGATGTATTGGCGGATCGCGCCGAAATAGTTGCCCCAATGAGGGCGGCCCGTCGGTTGAATGCCGGAAAGAACACGCATGGGAGTCGGGAGTCGGGATCGGGAGGGCGAGGCACCCGCCGACCCTGGTTTAGGGTTCAGACTTTGTTTTAAGCGTGCCGATGATGTCGCGGAGCGAAATCGCGCCGGCTTCGTGCAGGGCGGCGGGCAGGGCTTGGGTCAGCTTCATCGACACGGTGGGATCATAATAGTTCGCGGTGCCGATTTGCACGGCCGACGCCCCGGCCACCAGGAATTCCATCACGTCGTCAATCGTCGCGATGCCGCCGATGCCGACGAGCGGCGTACGCACCGCCTGGGCCACTTGATAGACGCACCGCAGGGCAATCGGCTTGATGGCGGGGCCGGAGAGGCCGCCAACGATGTTGCCTAGCAGCGGCCGCCGCTTCCGCCAGTCGATTGCCATGCCCAGCACCGTGTTGATGAGGCTGATGGCGTCCGCTCCGCCGTCGGCCGCGGCTTTGGCGATGTCGGTGATGCGGGTGACGTTGGGGGTCAGCTTGGCGAGGATCGGCGTGGTCGTGGCCGAGCGAACCGCACTGACGAGGCGGCCGCAAAGCGTGGCATCGGCTCCGAAATCGACGCCGTGGGCCACATTGGGGCACGAGATGTTCAGCTCGATGGCCGCCACGCCTGGCCGGCCGTCCAGCTGGCGGGCCATCTCGACGAACTCGTCGTGGTTGCTGCCGGCGATGCTCACAATGGTGGCTGTGGGCAAGCTGGCGAGGTAGGGCAAGTGATGGGCGATGAAGGCGTCGATGCCGTCGTTATCGAGGCCGATGGAATTGAGCATTCCGGCCGAGGTTTCGACGGTCCGCCAGGGCTGATTGCCCGGACGAGGGGATTTTGTGACCGTTTTGGGAAGAATGCCGCCGAGCAGGCTGAAATCGACCAGCCGCTCCATCTCGCGGGCATAGCCAAAGGTGCCCGAGGCGGTGAGGATCGGTCCGCGCAGCGACAAGCGGCCCAATTGGACCGACAGGTCAATCGCCGCGGCAGGGGGGGGCATGGCTCGCTTCCAACGCGGGGAAACGGCCTGAATCTAACATGCCGGGGGCGGTTCGTCAGCCGACCGGCCTAAATGACGCCGCCGTGAGTGCGAAAGGGAGTCATGTGGCTAGGCTGGTCCAGAAACCAGATTCGCTCCCATTCGTCGATGATCTGGCGGAAATTCTCGGAAGTGAAGAGCAATTCCTTGGTCCGCATCGCCGGATCGCCGGAATAGATCGGCAGGAAGCAGCCCACGTTGGCGCACAGGGCCAAGCCGAGCAGGGTGGACAGGATAAGCCGGCGCATCGTTTCCTCCATGAAACAGCGGCGAAATTTGCGAGTTGGCGGCCCGGTGGCCGCGTCCTAAGTGGTTGGGGTGACGAGGTTTGAGCCGCGCCACTCGGCCGCCTAGGCGGTCGCTTGCTCCTTGTGGGGAGCCGAGTTGGCGGACCCGTTGTTATTTTGTTGGGCTTTCCGCTGCTGCATCAGTTCGCGGACCCGTTCTTCCATTTCCTTGCCAGGTTTGAAGGTGACGACGTACTTCTCCGGAACATCGACCCGTTCACCAGTTCGCGGGTTGCGCGCCTTGCGGGCGGCCCGCTGCTTGACTTCAAACACGCCAAAGTTCCGCAATTCGACCCGTCGCGGCTCTTCGACCAGGCATTCGACGATCGCATTGAACGTTTTCTGAACGATCTCCTTGGTCTTGAGCTGTGTCAGCCCAATCTCGTCGGAAATCGTTTTGACGATCTCTTTTTTGGTCACGTTGAAGCTCTCCTCCAGCGGCGTGGCAACCGACACCCCAGGGCAACCGCTGGCATCGCCCAGCAATCGCCCCAAGTGTAGATGGCGTAAGCACTAGAGTCAAGTTCATTGCCCTCGCGCGACACTTCGCGGACAACCGCACGAGGGGCAACCAATTTTCCTAAGTGATTGAAAACAATGGACTTGGAACGATTTACTCGCGACAAGCCGCCAAAATTCGTCGTAACTCGTTGTCAGGTCTCGACTAACGCCGATTTCTCACATCCCAGCCAACGCGGGTGAAACCAGTCGCGCAGTTGTCGCCCGCCTCATTATCGACCACCCTATCGGCAGACTTGAAACAATCCGAAAATTCTACCCGACCGCCCCAATCGGCAAACTCCACGCTAGACCTTCACGACCTTCCGCTGCGCTTCGATCTCGTCAATCTGGTGCAGCTTTCCCTTCCCGCTGCCGGGGCAGGCCTCGCAAGTTTGCTGCCAGGCGGTGGGGGACTTCAGGTTGGAATCCCAAAACGGCCAAGTGCGGCATTGCCGCGGACGAGCGCCATAAACCGTGCATTTGCGGGCGGTGCCATCGAAGAGCACGCAGTCGCCGCCGGGAAATTCCTTGAGGCTCTTGCGAGCCCCCACCTTACGGACGTATTGATCTTCAAAAACCTCGGTTTCCAGGCCCATCAGCCGGGCCAAGGCCTCGATTTCTTCGTTGTTCACCCAGACATAGCCGGGCGCTCCCGTGCAGCAATCGCCGCACTGGGTGCATTCAAACCGCAAACCATCGCGATACCAGGGAAGATCCATGTTCTGCCTTTCGAGAACCGATCTTCTCAATTCCGGATCGTGAATTCAACCAGCCCTTCTCCCAACTTCTTCCCCTTGAATTCGCCGGCCGCCTTCCGGTCCTCAATCGTCAGCTCCAGCCGATAGCGGCCAGCGGCGATTTCGTCGGGCATGAACACGCGATAAGCGAGGAAATAGTCGCGGCGATAATTGCGGCAGACCTCGCGATCGAGCGGCAGCGTGCGCTGGGCGACGACGTTGCCGGTTTCGTCGAAAATCTGATACGACCCCTGCAGCTCGGTCTCGAACGAGTGCGGCCCCTTTTCGAGGGCGGTGAAATTGTCGATTTCGACGTACAGAATCACCTGCTGCTTGGGCTGAAACTCGTATCGCGAAAATTCGCTGTACCAGCCGAAATACTCTACTTTTTCGCAGAAGGCGAGGTTCCGCAGATCGAGCTTGCTGGCGGCGGCGAGCTGGCTGGTGGCGTCGCGCAGCGAACGCAAAACGCGGGCATTGCGCAGCGGCGCGCGGCGCTGTTCGTCGGGAGCAAGCCAGGTGGCCAGGCCAAACGACAGGTGCTTATACGCTTCGCGCTCGGCGGCAGGGAGCGATTCGACCGGCAGGGTCGCGTCGTCGCCGCGCCCCGCCGCCGCATAGAGGAGCCGCAGGTGTTGCTCCAGGCGGGGGAGTTCCGGGTCGCTCTTGGCGTTGGGCTGACGAGTGCGAATCTCGTCTTCCAGCATGGCGATGAGCACATCGCGCTGCTGGCTGATCGCCGCGAGCCGCTCCGCTTCGCTCATGGCCGGCGGTGGCGCGAGTGCCGGCGGCGTTGTCAGCGGAGCAACCGACGTGACAAGCGCGGGGGCCGAAGGGAGCGAATTTGCCACCGCCGGAGTAATGATTTCGACAATCGGCTCGCTCGCCGCCGCCGGATGCACACTAGTCGAGTTGGCGAGCGGTCCCGTTGCCGGTGGAGGGGGCGATTCAAGCGCGGGGGACGAGTCTGGCGACGGAATTGTGCGAACCGGATCGATCCGCAGGGCGGGTGGAAATACTGCCAGGGGGGCTTTAATCTCTGGCGGGGGGGCCGGGCTTTTGGTGGGGGTAGCCGGCTCCGCTTGGGCTACTTGCTCGGCATCGGCCATAGCAGCCGGTTTGTGGGTGGTTTGCTCGGACGAAGGGGCTGGTCGGGCTTGCGAATCGCGGCCCGTCAGGGCGGTCGGATAGCGGGCTGCCGAGGGGGATTCCTCGCCAACCGGAATTTCGCCGCCGCCACGGCTGAGCCAGCCTCCCGACGCGCAGCCTCCCAGGGCGACGCCAAGCGCCGCCAGCAGCCCCGCGCAAACCCAGCGGCAGCCCGCCAATTGAGGCATGAAGACACCCAGCATCACGATAAGACAGGGTAGATTTGCCCCGGCACGGACCGCTCCCGCACCGGGGTCGCGGATGTTAAGGAATGTCGCCCGCCCAAACAAGACGAACCGGCAGCCCACGGCCCACGCTTGCGAGGCCACTTCCGGCAACTCATGCCGCAAGGTATCTTCGCTAGCGGAGGGGGCGATGAAGAGCTTGGCGCGGCGCGAAGTGTTCTATGCGGGCCGCGTCCAGGGAGTCGGTTTTCGCTACAATGCCCGGCGAATCGCGGCTGAATTCGCCGTGACGGGTTTTGTTTGCAACCTGCCCGACCGCCGCGTGCGGCTAGTGGTCGAAGGAGAAGCGGCGGAAGTCGAGCGTTTTCTGGCCCGCGTCCGGGACTCGATGGCGGATAACATCCGCAGCGAATCGGCCCTCGATCACCCCGCCACCGGGGAGTTTGCCAGCTTCGACATCACGTCTTAACGAACCAACCGGTCGCTAGCGGCGTAACTGAGCCAGCCTTCCCGCGAAACAACTTGAATTTGCCGGCGCAACTGCCTGTCAGGCTTGGATTTATGTTCGATTTTTCCAGTTCGATCCTCCTGGCGGACATCTTCGACCGGATGCGTTTGCAGCTCTCCGAAGGGCTGACCAACTGGCTCACCGCCGTCTGGATTCTCGCCCTCGGCGGACTTGCCGGTCTCGTTCTGACGGCCGGTTTGTGGGGAATCGCCCGGCTGATCTCGCTGCTGCCGGGAATTGGCACGTTGTACGACCATCCGCAGGCGAAGCGCATCGCGATTGGAGTGCTGACGGCGGCGTTTTTCGTGGGACTGCTCCTCTGGTTGCCGCAATTGCGTGGCGGTGCCGTGGAGCACGGCGCCCAGCCCGCCGCCGCGGCTGCGAATGAGCAGGCCGATCCGGCTGCCGACCAACCGCTCGACGCGGCCCCAAAAGCACGGCCAATCAGCCTGCTCGACCGGCTTTGGGCCCTAGGCGGAACGCTCGTCGCTTCGTGGCTGGCGGCCATCGCGGCGGTGACCGTGGTCAGCCGGCGGGCGCTGGTCGAAACGGGAATCGCGATCCGCGAGGGGGTGCTCTGGCCTTTGCTCTGGATTTGCGTGGTGATGTCGGTTTTCTCCGTGCTGGGGCTCTTTATCGTGCGCGAGCCGCTTGACTATCTCGATAGTCTGGCCCGCCTGCCGCTGCTCGCCCGCGAGGGGATGGTGACGCAAACGGTGGTGATTCCCGCGCCACCCAATGAGTTCGACGACCCCATTGAGACGGCGGTGCCGGTGTCGTTCCGGCGGACGGAAATTCGCGAAATTCGCCTCGCCAGCGATCAACGCCTGAAAGTGCGGACCGAGCCCTTTGCCCAAGCCTCGCTGATCGCGGTTTTGCTCGATGTTCCGGTCGGAACCACCGCGGTTTGGAAGCGGACCGAATACGGCGCGAATCCGTTTCGCATGGAGCATGTGACGAACCTTTACGCGAAGAACGAAGGGGCCAAACCGGCCAATCTGCAACTGACGATTGTCCGCTCGATTGCCTTCCCGCAAATGGTGATGGTGCCCATCACGGCGGTCTCGATCGCCGGGGTGTTCTTCGTTTATCTGCTGCTGAGGGCCGCATTTCCCAAGCTGTCGGCCGTCGCCCTTTCGACGGCAAAATCGGAGATCGCGCAGCCGCTGTATGCGATTTTGCTGGCGGTGGGCCTATTCCTGCTGGTGATCTTCGTTTTCGTGCCGTATTTCACGCTGGCCAGCGACATTAAAATGCTGAAGGATTCGGGGCTGAGCCTGATTCTGGTGCTGTGCATATTTCAGGCGGTGTGGGCGGCCAGCACGTCGGTCTCGGAAGAGGTCGAAGGGAAGACGGCCCTCACCGTGCTCTCGAAACCCGTTAGCCGGCGCGACTTCATCCTGGGCAAATTCTTGGGAATCGCCTGGTCGGTAGGTCTCATGTGCGTGGCGTTTGGCCTTGTGCTGCTCGTCGCGGTCGCCTTCAAGCCGATCTACGACGCCCGCGAGGGAACCTATTCCGCCCCCGACCGGATGCAGACCGATCCTTCGTGGCAAAACTGCTTTTTCGAGATGGCCCAGCTGGTGCCGGGGCTGGTGCTGGCCTATTTCGAGACCTTGATCATGGCCGCGCTGAGCGTGGCGATTTCCACCCGCCTGCCGATGTTGGCGAATGTCATCATCTGTTTCGCGATTTATGTGCTGGGGCACCTCACTCCGCTGCTCGTACAATCGCAGGTGGTGGCCGATCAATTTCCGCCGGTCATTTTCTTCGGCCAACTCATCGCCACCATTTTCCCCGTGCTCGACCACCTCAATATCCAAGCGGGCATTGCCACCGGGACTTCGGTCCCCGTGGTCTATCTTGGCTGGGCCCTCGTCTATTGTGCCCTCTACAGCACCATCGCGATGTTGCTCGCGCTGACCTTGTTCGAAGACCGCGATTTGGCGTAGCTCGGGAAGACTAGGATCGCACCGCTCTGGGCGCCTACACCCCCGCCGGAACGGCCCAGTGCCCCTCGCGATATTTGCGGCGGACGAGAGCCTGTCCTTCGGGCTCCGCAATCGTTTCGGCGGTCGGGTCGATGTGCAGCGTCCGCTCGGTGCGGCAGGCGATGTTCGCAAAGTGGGCCAGCGAGGCCGAGAGGTGCCCCTCTTCGATGTCAGCCGCGGGGCGAGCACCGGTCCGGATGCAATCGAGAAAATTCTGGTGATGGGCCGGCAGATCGACCGAGCCAGCCCCTTTTTCGCCAGGAACGTTCTTCGGCCCAAACACCTGAAAGCCCTGCGTGTGGCCCAGGAGCATCATTCCCTGGGTGCCATAAAACGCGCAGCCGTTTTCGTAGCCTTCTTGGCGATAAGGGGACCAGTCGCGCTGCTCGAAGATGAGCTGCCGCTTGTGGCCGACCTGGCCGTCGCCAGGCCACTCGAACACGCAATACTGCGTGTCGGCGAATTGCTGGTCGTCGTCGAAGAAGAACTTGCTTCCGAGGCCCGCCGCGGTGCTGGGCTGCGTGGTGACGCCCAGGCCCCAGCGGGCGACGTCGATGTCATGCACGCCGTCGTTGCCAATATCTCCCACGCCGAAGTCGAACCACCACCGCCATACCCCCGGCAGCAGGTTCGTCTGATACTTGCGC
Source organism: Pirellulaceae bacterium (assembly GCA_033762315.1). Taxonomy (GTDB): domain Bacteria; phylum Planctomycetota; class Planctomycetia; order Pirellulales; family Pirellulaceae; genus CAYLLN01. The sequence goes on along the minus strand of JANRLS010000148.1, from coordinate 27,330 downwards.
GCGGGCGCGGGGCCGAGCCAGAGATCGAAATCGAGATTGGCTGGCGGTTCGCTCGGCTGCTCGTGGCCAATGTTGCGGCGGAGTTGGCTGTTCCACGCCTTGGCGACCAGCACGTCGCCAATGGCCCCGCCTTTCAAAAGTTCGATGGCCCGCATCACCGTCGGCGTGCTCCGGCTTTGGGTGCCAACTTGCACGACCCGCTTCTGCCGGCGAGCCGCTTCGAGCAGCAAGCGCCCTTCGCGCACATTGTGGCTCACCGGCTTTTCGACATAGACATGCTTGCCCGCATTCACCGCCAGAATGGCTGCCGGGGAATGCCAGTGGTCGGGGGTGGCAATCCAAACCGCTTCGATGGACTTGTCGTCGAATACCGTTCGCAAATCCTTGACCGGCTTGGCGCTACCGCCGTTCTGCTCGACGACCTTCGCCGCCGCGGCCGCCCGGTTGCTATCGACATCGCAGACATACGCCAGGCGGACATCCTTGCGAACGGACAATAGCCGCAGGTGGTTGGTTCCCATCCCGCCGCAACCGATAAGGGCGATATTCGCGGGATCGCCCGCTTTGGCAAGGCTCAGCCTGGCGGCCGAGGCGAGGGTGGCGGCAGTGACAAATCCGGCCGAGGAACCGAGAAACGAGCGGCGGGAGAGGTCGGACATGGGAGGGCTCCGAGAGGGTAGGGGGCGGCCAACGCCCCTAGAGCATACGAGGTGGCGAGGCGGAATCCAATCAAACGGGGCGACCGCGCCGGACAGTTGTCGAGCGACAATTTTTTCAGATTGTGTACAACCGCTATTGACTTCGCCGGTACCTGTAATAAACTTCACAGGGTACACTTCGTTCATTTCCCTGGGGAGGGCCAAACATGGGTCAACTTATCGATCAACTTACCTCGCGTCAGATGGAAGTTTTCGACTTCATTCGCGAGCGGGTGCTCACTCGCGGCTATGGGCCGACGGTCCGCGAAATTGGGGAGCATTTTCAGATCAGCTCGCCGAACGGGGTCATGTGCCACCTGCGGGCGCTCGAGAAAAAGGGGATTTTGCATCGCGTTCGCAAGGCCGACCGGGCGGTCGCCCGCGCGATCGAGCTCGCCCCGGAAATCATGGCCGAGAGCAAGGGACTGCCGCTCGCCGGCACCGTCGCGGCCGGGCTGACGACGCTCGCCTGGGAGCAAACCGAACGGGTCGATTTCGGCGAGATGTTCTCGAAGAAAAACCTGTTCGTCCTGAAGGTGAGCGGCGAATCGATGATCGAGGCCCACGTTTCCGATGGGGATTATGTCGTCTGCAAAAAGCAGAAGACCGCCCAGCCGGGGCAAATGGTGGTCGCTCAGACTCCCGATGGAGAGGCGACGCTCAAGTTCTGGCATCCCGAGGCGCATCGCGTCCGGTTGCAACCCGCCAATTCGTCGATGGCCCCGATCTACGTCAAGGAAGCGAGTGTCGTCGGCGTGGTCGTCGGGGTCGTGCGGAACATGAACTAGCGGCCGCGGCGAGCGATAATCCGCGAGTGATTGCGTGGGGCGAAGTCTTGCAATTGCGTAGGGCAAAGCCTCGCTTCGCCCAGTGATTGGCGAGTCGCCGACGAAGCATGGCTTCGTCCTACGATGACGTGTCGCCGACGAAGCCCGGCTTCGTCCTACGGTTTCCGCGTGTCGCCGAGAAGATCGACTAGCGTCCCGCGACGAGCCGGTCCCCGAGAGCGTTATCGAGCTCGGGGGCCTCGTAGATTTTCTTGCGCGTGAGCTGCACGTCGTATTCGAGTCGGCGGAAGGTGACGCTCCCCCCATCGAGAATGACGTAGCAGGCTCGCGGATCGCCGTCGCGCGGCTGGCCGACGCTGCCGACGTTGATCATCGCCTTCTGCTCCCCCAGTTGATACTGATAGTTGCAATCTTCGGGAGGGGTGAAGCGATAGTCGTAGGTGAAGACGCCCGGCAGGTGGGTGTGTCCTTGGAAGCAGTATTTTTGGATGCGGCCGAACAGGGCATCCATTTTTCGCTGGTTGTAGATATCTTCGGGGAAGACGTATTCGTTCGTTGGCTCGCGCGGAGAACCGTGGACGAACAGAATATCCCCCTCGGTGTGCGTGCGGTGCAATTCACCCAAAAAATCCCACCGCTTGTTTTTTTGCGACGGGGTGCCGGGGCCCGTTTCGAGCTGATCGCGGGTCCAATAAACGGCCCGCAGGGCGATCGGATTGAAGCCGTCGGGATCGAACAAGGTGGCCTGATCGTGGTTCCCCAAGATCGTCACCTTGCAACGGGCGATCACCTCGTCGAGGCACTCGCACGGATTCGGCCCGTAGCCGACAATATCGCCGAGGCAGTAGATCTCGCGGATGCCTTGCGAACGGATGTCGGCCAACACGACCTGGAGAGCTTCCAGGTTGGCGTGGATGTCGCTAATCAGAGCCCGCTTCACACCGGTTCCTTCGACTTCAATGGCTCGGGCGGAAGTGGACATGACATGGCACGGAGCAAGGCCCGCCGAGGGCAAGCGAATACGTAAATCTAGGACTGGCCTAGGTTTTGGTCAAGGCGAAGGGTCGGCGGGCGGCTTTCGCCGGACGCCCGGCAATTGGGCTGTAGGAATTTTAACGTGCTGACTTTGGGGATTGAAACTTCCGCGCGGGCCGGCAGCGTCGCGCTGGTTGCCGGAGACGCGGTTCTGGCCGCATTGCAGCTGCCAGCCGCGACTCGCTCGGCGCAGTCGCTGGCTCCGGCGATTGGTCAAATTCTGTCGCAAACCAGGAAGCAAATGGGAGAAGTGGGGCTGGTGGCGGCGACGGTCGGCCCCGGTTCGTTTACCGGGTTGCGGGTGGGAGTGACGACCGCGAAGACCTTGGCCTATGCCCTGGGATGCGACGTGCTCGGCCTCGACACGCTCGATGTGATCGCCCATCAGGTCGCTGGCGATTTTGGCGCGGGGCAACTGGAATGCGTCCTCGATGCACAGCGCGCGGAGTTGTTCGTCGCCCGTTTTGAGATGTCGCCGGCGGGGCCGCGGCGACTCGCACCCAATCGGCTCGTGGCGAGCGAATCGTGGCGAGCGGAACTGGCTCCCGGCGCGGTGGTTGCGGGGCCGGTTTTGGCGAACCTCGTCGCGCGGTTGCCGGCGGGAGTGATCGTCGCCGACAAATCCACTTGGGAGCCGCAAGCGGCCACGGTGGCCCGGCTCGCCGCGGCTGCCCATGCGGCGGGACGGCGCGACGACCTGTGGAAGCTCGCGCCGGCCTACGGGCGGGCCAGCGCCGCTGAGGAAAAAGCCGGGCGAACGGGATGATCGACCGCTACGCCGACTTCGCCATTTCGCGGCGGCCGGCGGCGGTGCCGGCCGAGGGCTTGCCGAGCAGCCACAGGAGCAGCGGCGCGGCGATAAACACCGTGCTGTAGCTCCCCGAAATGACGCCGATCAGCAGCGCGAACGCGAAGGCGTGAATCCCCTCGCCGCCGAGGAAATACAGGATCGTCACCACCATCAGCGTGGTGCCGCCGGTCAAGATCGTGCGGGCAAACGTTTGATTCACCGCGTCGTTGATCATTTTGGCGGTGATATCGGGGCTTTTGCCGCGGATCTCGCGGATGCGGTCGAAGATCACGATCGTGTCGTTCACCGAATAGCCGATGAGCGTCAAAAACGCGGCCACCACCGGCAAGCTGATTTTGAATTCCTCGACTTGCAAAAAGCCGAGGCTGCTGGCGAGCCAATAGCTGATGGCGATGCCGCCGAGCATGACCAGGGCGTCATGGGCGAGGGCGGCAATGGCCGCGATCCCCCAAATCGCCTTGAGGAAGCGAAACCAGACGTACGCGAGAATCCCGATCAGGCTGACGACGATGGCCGCCGCCGCGCGCAGCTGGGCGTTGATCGTGACTTGCCCCTTGTTCTGGCCCGACGACCGCCAGACCACGTCTTGCTCGCGGTTGGCCCGGAACTTTTCCAGCACCTCCAGCGCCTCGGCTTGCGGCACGTGGAGCGTGACGGTGAAGCGGTCGAAGGCGGCGAGGCTGGACGAATCGTCGGCCGGATTCTGAATCTCGATGGTCGGAGCGGTGCCCAAGGCTTCGGTCGCCGCGCGAGTCAACAGCGGCTTGAGTTCCTGGGTCGAGAGCGGCCCGCTGCTGAGATCGAGCACGGCCGACGTGGTGACTGCCGGTGCGGCCGGAACTGGCGTCGGCGCAGGAGTTGCTGGTTCCGCGGGCGGAGTGGCGGCCGGCGTCGTCGTGGGGGGAGTCGTTTCGGCCGGCTTATCCGCTGGTGGCGTCGTTGGTGGCTGCGTTTCGGCGGGCTTTTCGGCCGCTGGCTTCTCCTCGGCTGGTTTCTCCGTGGCGGGCTTATCGTCGGCCTTTGGCGTTTCGGCAGGCTTTTCTTCTTCGCCGCACGGTTTCTCACCCGACTCCGGCTTATCCTCGGCGGGCTTATCAGCCGGCTTGGTGGAATCAGGCTTTGGCTCCGCCGGTTTTGGTTCCGTGGGCTTGGGCTCGGCAGGTTTTGGCTCGGCTGGCGCAGGGTCGGTGGGTTTGGGATCCGCAGGTTTTGGTTCGGCGGGTTTCGGCTCGGCGGGAGCAGGTTCCGCCGGTTTAGGCTCGGCGGGCATTGGCTCGGCGGGTTTGGGTTCCGTCGGCTTGACGGGATCGACCGGCGGAGCGGCGGTGGTTTCCTTGAGGTCAGTCCAGGCGACCTGATAGGTCTTTAGCCCTTCGCTGCCATCGGGAGCGCGAAACGTATCGCGAAGGATTTCCATGAGCCGCGTTTTATCGGCGAGGCTGCTGCGAACCTTATAGACCGAGTCGGGTTTTTCGTTTTCCAGGTTCAACTTGTTGACGGAGTAGGAAACGCGCCCCTTGGTAGTGGGGTCGATCTCCTTGGCGAAAGCCGCGTCGATTTTCGCGCGGACCTGGCTCGTCTCGAGCGGCTCGCGGAGGACGAACGTCGCGAAGGTGCCTCCTCCCAGGTCGATGTCGAAAATGCCTTTGCCGCGGGCAAACGTGGCGACGAGGCCAATCAGAATGATGACTCCCGAGGCGGCGAGCGCGGGCTTCAGGTAGGCACACCAATCGATGGAAGGCGTGGGGAAGAGGTTGTTGAACTTGATCGTCTTCATCCACCGGGTTCGCTCGCCGACTTCCAAAATCACGCGGGAGACGAAGATCGCCGTGAACATACTGGTGAGAATGCCGAGGATGAGCGTCGCGCCGAAGCCCTTTACCTGGTCGGTGCCGATCCAATACAGCACCACGGCGGTGAGGAGGGTCGTCAGGTTGCTGTCGATGATCGTCACCATCGCCCGGTCGAAGCCGTTGCGAATCGCCATTCGCAGGCCGGTGCCGCGGGCCAACTCCTCGCGCATTCGCTCGAAGATCAGCACGTTCGCATCGACCGACATGCCGACGGTAAGCACCAGGCCCGCCAATCCCGCCAGTGAAAACGGTGCCGACACCAGGAACATGATCGCCACGGTGAGCAGCAAGTTCAGCAGCAGGGCAAAGCACGCCACAAGGCCAGAAAAGCGGTAGTACAGCAGCACAAACCCCAGCACCACCACGAGGGCGATGCCAATCGACATGATTCCCTTTTCCTTCATGTCGCGGCCGAGAGCCGAATCGACCGGGTCGTCCTTGATCGGTTCTTTATTCAGCACCACGGGCAAGCTGCCCGATTTCAGGATGTTGACGACGAAATCGACTTCTTCCTGAGTGAATTGCCCGGTGATTTGCCCGCTGTCGCTAATCCGGCTTTGGATGACGGGGGCCGAGAGGAGCTTGCCGTCGAAAATGATCGCCAGCTTGCGCTGCAGGTTGTGCGAGGTGAGGTAGCCCATTTTCTGGCTGCCGAACGTCCGCATGTTGAACTTGATGCAGGGACGGAGCGATTCGTCGCGGCTGGCGAAGGCAAACGACAAATCCTCGCCGCGCACGTCGTTATCGGCGTCATAGACCATCAGGGCGTCGATTTCGGTGATGTCGCGGCTGGCGAGATAGGCTTGCAGCGCGGCGACATTGCCGGCAATTTGCGGGGGGACCTCGATAATTTCCCCCAGCTTCGGACGATCGGGGGCGGGCTTCTGGTTGTTTTTCAGGTCCTTCAGCTTGGCGACTCGCAACAGCCCCTGGCCGATGCCCGGATCGCGAAACGGCGAATCGGGGCGGGTATCGTCCTCGCGGCCGACGCGCGCCCAGTAGCCCAGCCGGCGACCATCGGCATCTTTCACGTCGTTGCGGGTTCGCTCATCTTCGCTTGTCAGCTGGGACTGTTCGCGGGCCAGGTCGAAAAGCTGGCTGTCTTTGTTTTCGCTGGCGACGATCATGAACTGCAGCGCGCCGCCCGTGGTGATCTTCTGCTTGACGAGCTCGATCGCGGCTTGATCGGCTTCGGGCACGGTTACTTCGACCTCCCCTTCGCCAATCTGCAGCACCGTGATTTCCTTGAGGCCGGTGTCGTTGAGGCGCTGCCGCAGCACCTGCACCAGGCCATCCATGTTCCAATCGGCGGTCCCCTTCGGATTCAGCTCGGCGGTCGCTTTGCGATCGACCTCGTAGGCCAGCTCGGTGCCGCCGGCGAGGTCGATCCCCAGCTTGTATTCGCCGAAGAGAACGACCAGCAGCGAGGCCGAGAAACTGGCCAGCACCAGCGCGACTTTCCAGCCGTAGTCAGGCAGGCGAACCGCCGACGCGAACCAATAGCCGATGGCGACCGAGATCGCGATGGAGGCCAGAATGACCAGGCCCAGCGTGGACATTCCCGGAATCAGCTCGGGAAATTGGAAGTTGATGAGGCGGTTGACGGGCTGCTCGGCTCCCAAGAGGGAGAGCGGCGTGGAAAGGTCGAACATGGCAGGAATCCCTTACCCCGGTGAAAGCAATGCTGAATCCTATACGTTGGCGGCGGGCCGATGGGTCGCCGCTCGGTCGGCGAAGCGCGAAGCTTCGGCCGGCAGTGGCTATTTCCCCTCTTTGGCCTCGTCCTCGGCCGCTTCGTCGGGCGTGCCGATGCGTGAAATGGCGCTGCGGAGCACGCGGAGCTTGGTCCCCGCTTTGTCGTCCACCCGAATCGTCACCACGCTCGAGCCGGGCGACGCTTGCACCACTACGCCACAAATGCCGCCGATGGTGACGACATGGTCGTTGGCCTTGAGGCTGGTGAGCAGCTTTTCCTGCTCTTTGCGCTTTCGCTGTTCGGGGCGCATGAGCAGAAAATACATGAGCAGCAGCGTAATCATGAGGGGCAACATCATGTTGCCGAAGAGCAGATCGGATAGTCCGCCCCCTCCCGCTGGCTTGGGATTGGCAGCGGCCTGAGCCAGCAGCCATCCGCCCCCCCCGTGAAGAAAATCAATCAACGCAGTCGCTCCGCCACCAAAAGGCAAACGGCCCGACGCCACCGGCGCAGGCCGCCAATCGTTCGTAAACCGCTAGATGATAAAGCCTTGCGTCAACAGGGGCAAGGCCAGCGGCCCGGTGCTGGCAATTGGGCGGGAGCGACAAATTGTCGCGGTCAGGACGACAAATTGTCGCGATATTGACCGCCATTTCAGGGGAATAAGAATGACGTTTGTCGCCTCTCCCGGCGAGTATTCCGATGGAAACCAAGCCCTCCGCTGCCTGTCCCCAGTGTGGCCAGCCCACGCCGGTCTTCGTCCCCAGCCTCAAGCTGCTGCCGGATGAAACCAGCCAGCGGTTGTCGCGGCTGGCGGTGGTGCGCGTGGCCTGCTGTCCGTGCGGCTGCGAATTCGAGCCGGAACCACCTAAATAGGTTGCGGCCGTCCCCGCTGGGCCGCCGGTCAGTAGAATCATGCTGCCGGCGTAAGCGCAGCCCGTTGGTTGCCCGCCGAGCGGAGCTTTGGCATGGGCGGGCAGTTGTCGTTGCGGCTGGGAGTCAAAACCGACCCCATCGAGTATCGTTATTCGCACCCCTGGCTCTTTCGCTTGCTCGCGGATGAAGGGGTGCGCCATGTGCAGCTCGGCACCCATTTTGAGCTGTATCAGCTTCCCAACGAGTTCTTTCATCAGCTGCGCCGCGAAGCCGATGCGGCCGGCGTGGTGATCGACAGCACCTTCACCGCCCACCGCGAACTGGGGGGCTTCTTTCGCGAAGAACCAGGCTACGAGTCCGTCGCGCGGAAGAATTTTGAACGGTACATCCAAATCGGTGGCTTGCTGGGGGCCAAAAGCGTCGGCTCCAACCCTGGCGCGGTGCTGCGCGACCGGATGGACTTCAAACCCCGCGGCATCGCCTGCTATGTGCGGCACATGAAAGAGCTGATGCACCTCGCCAAGGAGCACGGCGTGGCGTGGCTGACGATCGAGCCGATGTCTTGCCTCGCCGAGCCGCCGACGCTGCCAGACGAAATCGCCGCGATGGGCGAGGAACTGACGGCCTATCATCGGCAACATGCCGCGACGACCGCCCAGGTTGGCTATTGTGCCGACATCGCCCACGGCTATGGCGACGCGAGTGGCCGGATTGTGTGCGATCACTGGCAACTCATGGAAGCGACGCTGCCCTACCTGTACGAAGTGCATCTGAAGAACACCGACGCGCAGTACAACTCGACCTTCGGCTTTACCGCGAAAGAGCGGCAAAAGGGAATTATCGACGTGCCGGCGTTTCGGCGGTGGCTGCTGGCGAATCAAGGCCGGCTGCCTGTGGGGGAAATGGCGGGGTATTTGGAGATCGGCGGGCCGAAGCTGGGCCGCGACTATAGCGATCACCAGCTGGAGGATTCGCTCCGCCAGTCGCTGCGGTATTTGCAGCGGGCGTTCATCGAGGGGTTGCCGGATGAGGCGGCTGTTGCAAGCTCGGCACCGGCGACTAGCGGCAAGGCACGCGGGAAATCGGTGCTCGTTTCCCCTTCGATGATGTGTGTCGATCCGCTCAATTTTGAGGCGGCCTTGCGGCAGGTCGAGGGGCTCGGCGTGGATATGCTGCATATGGATGTGATGGACGCCCACTTTGTGCCCAATATGCCGCTGGGGCTGGGAGTGCTCGCGGCGTTGCGGCCGAAGACGAAGCTGCCCATCGACGTGCATCTGATGGTGGCGGACAACGACCAGTTCATCGAACTCTTGCGGCCAATGAACGTGGATCGGATCACGGTGCATGTCGAGTCGTCGCCCCATCTGGACCGGACGCTGGCCCGGATTCGCGAGATCGGCGCGCAGGCCGGTGTGGCCCTCAATCCGGCCACGCCGCTATCGGCCATCGACTACGTGCTGGAACGGCTCGACTATATCCTCGTGATGACGGTCAATCCGGGCTTTGCCGGGCAAAAGCTGACCCCCGCATCGATCCGAAAAATCGCTGACTGCCGCCAGTTTCTTAATGAGCGGGGCTACGGCCACTTGCCGATGCAGGTCGATGGAAACGTCAGCTTCGAGAACATCCCCGCGATGGTCGCCGCCGGCGCGACCAATCTCGTCGCCGGCACCAGCAGCATCTTTCACGCGGGAGCTGGTTGGGGCGAGAATATGCAGCGGCTTCGCGAGGCGATTGCCGAGGGGCTAAGCTCTATGGACACCAGAACAGCCGGGACCAAACCTGGTCCCGGTGCGGCGGCGAAACCGAATCCATTCCCATCGTGAGTGCTCCGGGAGCAAGTTTACTCCCGACTAATCGAATGTCATCTTCAGCGACCATGCCCGCGATTGTTTTGCACGCCGTTTCCGACTTGCGCTTCGAGCAAGTGCCGGTGCCGGAAGTGGCGGCGGGCCAGGTGCGGGTGCGGATCGGTTTTTGCGGGGTGTGCGGGTCGGATATTCCGCGCTGCTTCACGAAGGGGACGTACCGTTTTCCGACGATCTGCGGGCACGAATTCGCGGGAACGGTCGAGGCATGCGGCGAAGGGGTGAAGCAGTTCCGGCCCGGCGACCGGGTGGCGGTGTTTCCGCTCCTCTGGCGCGAGGATCATCCGGCCTGCGAGCAAGGGAAGTACGCCCAGTCCGAGGGTTACGACTATCTCGGCTCGCGCAGCGACGGGGCGTTTACCGAATTCGTCCTCGCCCCCGAGCGAAACCTGATCCGCGTGCCGGACAATGTTTCGCTGGAAGAAGCCGCGATGACCGAGCCGGCCGCCGTCGCGCTGCATGCGGTGCGGCGAGCGAGCCTGCGGCTGGGGGACACAGTCGCCGTGTTCGGCCTCGGCCCGATCGGCCTGATGGTGGCCCAATGGGCCCGCGCGATGGGGGCCGCGCAAATCATCCTGTTCGACATCCTGCCCGAAAAGCTGCAGCTCGCCAAAAAACTGGGCTTCGCGCATGTATTCGACAGTCGGCAGGTGAAGCCGGCGGAAATCGCGGAGAAACTGACTGGTGGCCGGGGCGTGCATGTTGCCATCGAAGCGGCCGGCGTGCCGCCGACGCTTCTCGCAGCCTTACAAGTAACGCGGCGGGCCGGGCGAGTCGTTTTGCTCGGCAATCCGGCGGCCGACGTGACAATTCCGGCCGGGCTGCTCTCGCAGGTGATGCGCCGCGAGATTGACCTCTTTGGCACCTGGAATTCCGATTTCAGCGTCTATGGTGACGACGACGACTGGCGGACCGTCCTCGCCGCGATGTCTGCCGGCACGCTGAATCTGAAGCCGCTCATCACCCACAGCGTGCCACTTGCCAAGGGAATCGAAGCGCTCGTGATGATGCGCGATCAGAGCGAGTTTTTTGCCAAGGTGCTAATTCATCCGTAAAAGCGATTGGGTACATGCGGCGACGGGCAGATCGCTAGACTTTTCCATTGGAGTGGCAATGTCCGACCAGCGATTGGATGAGACTTTCAAGGCACGAGAAGCATACTTTCGCACATTAGGAAATGTCTGTCCCGATGTCTGGGCTCCCCTGGTCAACCCGACACTCATGGGTGGTCCCTCTTGGCCCGCCCTTCGACAGGGATGGAGAGATATTCGCAGTGGCAATAGCACGATCATCGTGAGCGACGGACTATCAGATCCGTTCGACGATGAGCCGGAGCCTAATGTCGGCTTCGGAATTGAAATTCTGGCCGAGACTACAGATGACATAGATGCTGACGTGCGTTCGAGTTGGCTGTTTCATTTGGTTTATCAGGTTTCGCAGAACGCGGCCAATCACGGTGGATTTAGGCAGGCAATTGAGGAATATTCGGTTTTCACGATGGAGGTATATTCGGAGGGGCTGTTTGATGAGCACGAAAACGAGCATGGGCGCGTTGGTCTATTACTGGGCCTTGCAGCGCCCCAGTTTCCAATTGAAGCTGAGTTGCCCGGCGGAAATTTGCGTGTGATACCTGTCAAACTTCTCACGTTGCCTGAGCTTCGGTATGTCGCCGAGCATAAGCAAAAGGGCCGCGAGTACCTCTGCTCAAAGTTCGCTGCGGACGGTAGTTTTCATCTTTCATCGCTCAATCGCTCATCAGTCGTGTGAACTCAGCCCATGCAATCTCTCGCCTACTATCTCGACAAGCCCGGCGGTTCGTTTGCTCCTGTGAGCGAGGAAGTGGCTGAACCTGGACCGGGCGAGGTGCGGCTGCGGGTGGCGCGGACGTCAGTCTGCCAGTCGGATGTGGTGATTCATAAAGTGGGGCTGCCGCGAATCAAGCGCTGGCCGGCGATTGTGCTGCACGAGGCGTCGTGCGTGGTCGATGCGGTGGGGCGCGGCGTGACGGCGTTCGCGCCGGGCGACCTGGTCGGCCTGGGGTGCGATATTCCGTGCGGCGATTTGAACTGCATCTACTGCGGCGAGAACGGCACCGGCGACTGGACGAGTTGCCCGAACACCCAGGCCACCGGGCACGAGTTTCCCGGCTTTGCAAGGACGCATGCGATCCTGCCGGCCTGGTTTGTGAAGCTGGGGCCGATCGTCAAGTTTCCGGCCGGGTTCGATCCGAACCGGGCTTGCCAGTTGGAGCCGCTCGCTTGTTGCCTGGAGGGAATGACGCGGGTCAATGGCTGCATCGAGAATCGGATCGTGGTGCTGATCGGGGCGGGTTCGCAAAGCACGTATGCCCTGCAATGCGCCCAGGCGATGGGGGCCCGGAAGATCATCCTGGTCAATCGCGGGCCAGAGCGGCTGGCGCGGGTGCTGCGCGATTTCGGCGACGAGCGAGTTGTCGGCCTGGCGTGGGATGCGAACGTCGTAGAGGCCGTAAAGCGCGAGTGCCGGCCGTTCAACGAGCCGCACTTTGTAATGATCAACGCCCCGTGCCGCGAGGCGTATGAGCTGGCCCCCAAGCTGATGGGCTACGGCACCGTGCTCGACGGCCACGCCGGGGTGAAAGGGGCCGGGGGGAAGCCGCGGATCGCCCACGAAATCGATCTCAATAATGACATTCACTACCGCCTGCAATGTTATCAGGCGACGCATGGCTCCAGCATGCACGGCATTCGCCTGGCTCACCGGATGCTTTCCGAAGGGCGGCTGCCAAAGATCGACTTGATGACGAACGCGAGCGAGCGCTTCGCGCACGATCAAATCGGTGCTGCCGTTGCCCGTGCGGCCGATGCGGACAGCCTGAAGGTGATTATCGACTGGGAGCGGTAGGGGAGGGGGGCTAGCGGGTAGCTACTACCGGTTGTGGGTTATGTGCGCACGACCACAAGATATAGTGTACATATTGACAATTCTCGTGCGATTTGCTCCAATGCGGTGTGGCGAGCGAAGAGTGGAAGGCGGGAGAGGCGGATTGAAAGAGAAGAGGCGCGGTGGGCTGGGAGAAGAATTGTGAAGAGCACTTATCGCCAAAAATGGGGGGGGCTGATTGCGTAAGTGGTTGTGTGGAAATGGTTTGTGTCGATTCTGAGGGGTCAAAAATGCGCGTGAATACTGCGTTTGATAACTAATTCGCCCGCGTCTATCCCCCAGTGGATGGGGTCGGCTGTGGGGTGGTGGACCAGCGCGAAACGGTCGAAAGGAGGACGGTCCGGTCAATCGGTTTGGTGGCGAAGTCGTCGCAGCCGGCGGCGAGGCAACGCTCCCGGTCTTCGCGCATCGCGTTGGCGGTTAGGGCGACGATGGGCAGCGGATAGCCTTCTTCGCGGAGGCGGGCCGTCGCCTGGCAGCCATCGAGGACCGGCATTTGAATGTCCATCAGGATCACATCGAATGGCTGATCCGGGTCTCCGGTGCCGCGCGGTCCGCGCCAGGCCGCGAGGGCCAGATCGACGGCCTGTTGGCCATTGTCGGCTACGGTCACCGTTGCCCCGGCTTTGCGGAGCAAGTGCGAGATGAGGCGCTGGTTGTCGGGGCCATCTTCGGCAAGGAGCACGCGGGAGGCGAGCTTGATTTCGAGTTTACGCGGCGGCGCGGTCGCCACGGCGGCGGTCGCTTCGCCGGGACGCTCGACGAGCGCGACGCCGGCCAGCGGCCCGCAGGGGAGCAACACGCGAAACGTGCTCCCTTCGCCCGGCTGGCTGTTCACTTCGATGTGGCCATCGAGCAGTTGGGCCAGGCGATGGCTAATCGTCAGCCCCAGCCCCGTGCCGCCGAACTTGCGGGTAGTGGAGCTATCGGCCTGCACGAACGGCTGGAACAATCGCGCGAGCTGTTCGCTCGTCATGCCGATGCCCGTATCGATGACATCAATCCGCAATCGCGGCCGGGGCGATTGCGGATCAAGCAGGCTGACTTCGACGCGCACTTCGCCGCTCGCGGTGAACTTGATCGAGTTGCCGACGAGGTTGAGCAGGATTTGGCGGACGCGGGTCGGGTCGGTTTGGATCGTGGCGGGAATGGGAGTGAGATAGTTGACGACGAGGCGCAGCCCCTTGGCTTCGGCCCGTTGGCGGAGGAGCGTGGCGACATCGCCGATGATTTGCACGAGCGAGCTGTCGATTTTTTCGACCGTCAGCTTGCCGGCTTCGATTTTGGAGACATCGAGAATGTCGTTGATGATCTCGAGCAGGTGGTGGCCATTGGTGCGAATGGTGGAAAGCTGCTGGCTCCACTTTGCGGCTTGCGGATCGGCGGAATCGACATCCTCCAGCAAGAGATCGACATACCCCAGGATGGCGGTCATCGGAGTGCGAATTTCATGGCTCAGATTGGCCACGAACTGACTCTTGGTCTGGTTGGCCCGCTCGGCTTCGGCGCGGGCGGCTTCGATCGCTTCGGCTTGGGCTTCGAGCGTCGCCCGTTGCTGGTTGACCTGGGCATTCGTCGCTTCCAGACGGCGGGCATAGCCGGTCAGCTCTTCCTCGGCGCGCTCGCGGGCATTGAGCACCTGGTTGTATTGATGGGCGATCAGGCCGGCTTCGGTGCAGGTGTCGGCGGCGGCGCGGCGGGCCAGGTTGCCGAGCATGTTCTGCTCCATCGTGACGAGCAGGTCGTGCAGATCGGTCCGCGCGTCGTGCTCAGCCAGATTGAGGCCAGCTTGCTCCTCCTCTTCGCTCACGCGCAGCGGCATGAAGCGGCTGACCAGCTTGAGGCCCACAAAGCAAATGCCGAACGACCAGGCGAAACAGACCAAGACGCCGAGCAATTGAGCGGCGAACAGGCCGAGCCGCGACCAGCCCGCGGGCATTTCGGCGGCGGGGGTAACGACGGCGACCATCAGGGTGCCAAACGCGCCGGCGATGCCATGCACGGCGACGACGCCGACGACGTCGTCGAGCTTGCGGCGTTCGAGCCATTCGGTGGCGACTTCCTGCAACAGGCCAGCCGAGAGGCCGATGATGATCGCCCCGGCGTCCCACGAAATCTGGCAGCTGGCGCAAATCGCCACGAGGCCGGCGAGAATCCCGTTCATGAAGCTGTCGATCGAAATCTGCTTGCGGCAGATCAATTGCCAGAGCAGGTTGCCCATGCCGCCAAAGACGCCGGCGAGCAGGGTATTGATCCAGATTTCGGGGACCTGGCTATTGAGGGCCAGCGTTTTGCCGCCGGTGAAGCCGAACCAGCCAAACCACAAGATAAAGAGCCCCAGGGCCGCCATCGGCAGGCTGTGGCCGTGGAATTTTTTAGGCGGCGCATCGGCGGGAAAACGGCCGGTCCGCGGGCCGACGAGAATGATCGCCGCGAGCGCCGCCCAGGCGGCCAGGCTGTGGACCACGGTCGAGCCGGCGAAATCAACGAAGCCGAGTTGGGCCAGCCACCCTTGGGCGACCGCGCCGGGTCGCGACCAAACCCAGTGGCCGAAGATCGGATAGATGATGCCGCCGACGATGGCCGACATGATCGCATACGCCTTGAACCGCATTCGCTCGGCGACCGCGCCGGAGGCGATGGTGCTCGACGTGCCGCAAAACATCAGCTGGTAGAGGAAAAACACCGTCAGCCAGTTCGAGCTGCTGGTTTCCTCGAAAAAGAAATCGGTGGTGCCGACGAGGCCATGAAACGACTTACCGAACATCAGGGCATAGCCGGTGAGCCAGAACAGGCTGCCGGCGATGCAAAAATCGGCCACGTTCTTGATCGCCGCGTTGATGCTGTTTTTCGAACGCGAAAGGCCCGACTCCATGCAGCAAAAACCGGCCTGCAGAAAGAACACCAGGGCCGCGCAGACGAGCATCCAGACGGTATTGACGGCCACGTGGAAATCGGAAAACGACATGCGAATTTCGCCAGCGCGAGGGAGTCGCGGCGCGAGAAGTGCGCCACAACCGGCAAAAATAGGTTGCGGGGAGCCGCCCGGACGGCGACCGGCGAGTCAACTTTTGTCGCTACGATTGGCATCGGCGGACTTTCCAGCGTGCCAAATCGGCCGCCAAAACCGACGATGGCGATTTTGCCGGTCGCGATTACAATGATGGGTGTTGGCCTTGGCGGTTGCCGGGGCGTGCCTCGTATTCAGGAGGGGAGAGGCCATGAAGGGCTGGGCTTGGGGATTGGCGGGAACTTGGGGCGTGGCGGTGGGAACCTTGCTGGCGACATGCTGCGCGGCCGACGAGGGGACCAAGGGATTCGACGTAGTGGTGCTGCCGCTGGCCAACGACTGGCAGGCGATTCGCTATCACACCGCGACCGGCGAATCGTGGTACGCGGCGCAGGGGAATTGGCGGCCGATTCCGGAAGTCGATGCCAAGCCGCCGGCGGGGAGCTACAAAGTGCTGCTTGCTCCGCAGGGGGAGAACCACTGGTTCGCGCTGCGCCTGGAGCAAAAGAGCGGCCGCAGTTGGCGGCTTGGGGCGCTCAAATGGATCGAAATGCAGGTGTTGCCCGAAGAGAAGCCCGCCCCCGCGCCGCCGATTGTCGGCACGCCGGCGAATTAGGGGCGGTTTTCCTCAATTTGCATTTTGAAATTTGAAATGAACAATTTGCAATCGAATCCGCAATCGATGGCACATTGTTAAATGATCATTGCAAAGTGCAAATTGTGAATGCAATGGTTTATCAACTGCCAGTCTCGCTCCGCGAATCGTCCAGCGGCAGCAGGAGCGGCCGAAGGAGCAGGTACAGTACGATCTGGGTGGTCCAGAGAATGCAGGCAAAGCGTGACAATCGATGAAGAGTGTCGTCGCCGTATATGATGCTCGCCATCGTCGCGACTAAAAACGGCAATGCCAGCAACGCGAGCAATGCTAGGCCGCCGGCGAGCCGTTCCCGATTCGGGTGCCAGAGACGAGTGCTCGTTGCAATCAGAAGGGCCGTCCAAGGCCCACAGGAATAGAGCAGGGCAAAGGTCCAAACGAATATGAGCAAAAGCAAATTGATTCCCGTCAGTCGTCCGATGCCAAAGAGGATTCCCACAAGGGTGATAAGCCAGAATAGCGTCTGCAAGTTGAACTGGAGGTAGCGCTGCTGGAACGATGATAAGCGCGAGCCGACAGCCGGAATGCCATTGGGAATTGCGATCACGAACACAATAAGCGCCACGGGGAGGATCACGAGGTCGGCGTACTTCGCCAAGGTCCAGAGCACGGACATGATTTGTGGGTTCATTCGTGACTCAACTCGCACACGCCCCATTGCCCGTGGTTTTCGTCCACCTCGACGCGCAGCCGCGCGGGCCGCGTGCCGGTTCGCACTTCCACGGCCGCGAGCAACTGGCGGCCGATGTAGTCGGCCAGCAGTTCGGCCGTGGTGTTGGGAATCGGCAGGATCACGCAGTCTCCCAGGGGAAAAACCCATCGCCGCCCATCGGGAGTGAAGGCCACTTCGACTTCGGTTTTGCTCGCCGTGACGCGGATCAGCGGATGTCCCGTCGGCAGCAACATGCGGTGATCGAGCGTGTCGGTGATGGTCTTCAGTTCGTCGCGCAGGGCAATGAAATCGACCACGTACTGGTTCTCGTCGAGTGGACCGAGCACTTCGACCTGCACGCGGTAGTTGTGCCCATGCAGACGCTCGCAGACGTCGGTGTTGAACGTGATGAAGTGCGCGGCGCTAAAGACGTGGTGCTCTTTGGCGAGGCGGACCGAGAATTGGGTGGACATGGTTCAATTACCTCCACGGCGGCATGAGCAGGCCCTCGCGCAGCCCGGCGAATAGGGCGGCGGCGATGAGGTCGGCGGTCGTCCCTGGATTGCGGCGGTGGCCATCGCTGCGGAGCCAGAAGTCGAAATCGGCGAGGGCTTCGTAATACGCCTCGTCCCCCGGTCCGCCGCACGCCAGCACTTGCCCCGCTATGGCGCTCGCCTGGCGGGCCACTTCCGGGCCGCATTTGCGGGCAATCAGGCTGTCGTCGTGGTCGGCCAATAGGGACACCTGCGTATGCACGATCGCCTCCGTCAGCGACCAGCCTTGCGCTCGCCCAGCTTGAAGCAGCGGCAAAACCTCGCCCAGCACCAGGCAAAAATCCTCCGCATACTGGCGGGCGACGAGGTCGCGATTCGCCGCAGCATGCATCGCCGCCAAGAGATCGTCGGGCGGGGCGGCGGCCACGTCCATCTCTTCCACCTTTCCCAAGCCGCCCGGCTGGGCCAGGCGAATCGCCTCATAGACGAGGCGGGAATCGTCGGGCGTGAGCGAGGAGAGAACGCGATGGACCGAGTCAATGGTGAGTGGTTCCCCTCGCGGCATCGCCGCCAGCGGCGCAAGCAAGAGGACCATGCCGAGGTTGGTGTTCGTTGTCACCAACTGCCGCGTGGCGGTGATGGCATTGAGCACGGTCCGGCCCACGCCGGCCGCCGCGGCATTTTCCAAGATGGGACCAACGGCAATCGCGCTGACGAGAAAGTCGGGTAGGGTCAGGTCTTCGAAATCGGCTCCGCGGTGAACGTTGCCCACCTTGGGCGCGGTCGCTTCGAGCACGCAGGCCAGCGTGGCGATTTGGCTGATCGAGAGTGGCGGTGGCGAGGTCATGGTGAAATCGCGGCGTGCTGGTCCGAACCGTGAACGGGATGCTTCTCGATAAACTCCACAACCAAAGGGACAATCCGCTCGTGAGCATCTTCGACCACGTAATGTCCGCAATCGGTCAGGCGATGCACCTCCGCCCGCGGCCAGTGGCAAACAAAGCGGTCGAGGCATTCCGGCCGAAAACACCAGTCGCGCATCCCCCAGATCAGCTCAATCGGTCGATCGGCCAGTGCGGCAAGTCCTGCTTCGATTCGTTCCAAGGTTTGCCAAGTCGGATGCTGCGGCGAAGACGGAATATCGCGGACGAACTGATTGACGGCGACGCGGTTGGCCCAATTGTCGTATGGAGCCAGCAAACCCGCCCGCACGTCGGCGGTCATCCGGTCGCGTTTTTCGACCGCCATCGTCAAGGCGGCGCGCGGGAACACATTCAAGCCACGCATCGCAAACGTTCCGAGAAGTGGAGTTTGGCAGGCGGCGATTCGCCAGGGAACAAACGGCGGCGGGAACGCGCCGGTGTTGAACAGCACGATCCGCGCGAACCGATGCGGCAGGCGCTGCACCGTTCCCAGGCCAATCGCCCCGCCCCAATCGTGCGCCAGCAAGGTGGCACCGGTCAGATCGAGATGCTCGACCAGTTGCACAAGATCGTCAATCCGCTGCTGGAGCGTGTAGCGGTAGTCTTGCGGCTTGTCCGAAAGTCCGCAGCCGATGTGATCGACGGCGATGCAGCGGTAGCGACTCTTGAGGCCGAGAATCAGGTTCCGCCAGTAGAACGACCAGGTCGGGTTGCCGTGAACGAACAGCAGCGGCTCGCCGGCCCCTTCGTCGAGGTAATGCAGGCGGTGGGGGCCGAGAGGGAGATAGCGCGATTCAAAGGGATACAGATCGCGCCAGGCCATTGTGGATTGCGAATAGCGGAATGCGGATTCACGAGCGACTCTCGTATCCTAAATCCGCCATCCGAAATCCGAAATCCCCAATCGCTACTCCGCGTTCGCTTCCGCCACCTTCTTTTGCCAGAAGTCGCGGGCGGCGCGGTGGAATTCGAGCACTTCGCGCTGCTGGTCGGCATCGTCGAGCTTGATTTGCCGGGCTCGTTCATAGACCCAGTCGAGGAAGAATTGGGCCGATTGTTTGCTCACCCGCCGCTCGTAGCCGATTTCGACGTAGTATGGCCCGGTGCTGGCGAAGCGAAAGGTTTTGGGGTTGTTTGTTACGGCCCGGACCAGCATCCAGCCGCTTTTGGTGAACTTGACCGGCGGCAGCTTGCCGTTCGCTTTGGCCCAGGCATCGAGCCGCACTTCGTGCAGCGGCTTGCCGTCTTGAATGACTTCGAGGTATTCGACTTTGTCGCGCGTGGCGAGGTTCAAGGCGACGACCAGTTCGACCGTTTGGCCCGCCTCGGCTTGGAAGACATGGCCGGGGAGCGCGCCGTCTTGCTCCGCGCCGGGACCATACACACGCGGCCGCAGCATCGGGCCATTCGTGACGACCACTCGCCCCAGCCGCAGGTTCTCCCACCACTGATCCCAGGTCAGTTCCCCCTCGCAATAAACGTACGCCCGATTGTAGCCGACCGGGTTGGGCAACACTCCCGACGCACTGCCGGCGGACGGCGGGATCCGCAAGCCGCAGTTCAGCAGGTGATAGTAAATCGCTTGCGACCAGCGGCCGTTTCCCTGGGCACCAGGATAGAGCCCTTTATCGCGCGGCTTTCCCCAGGCCTCGTCGTCGAGCATGCCGTCGCGCTGCTGGTGGTTGTTGGCGAGGCCGACGGAATCGACCTTACCTGCCGCCACCCACGCGGGAAAATCCCACCAAAAAGGCTTCTCGGCATCGATGTGCGCGCCGGGGGTCTCGCGCGCTTGCTGAGCAAAGGTGAGCGACGACGGATACTCGCCCGATGCGCCCGCGATGGCGAGGGGCTTGGCCAGGTTGAAGAAGAGGAGCGCCCCGCCACCCCGCTCGTCTTCGCCGGCCAAGAGGCCATAGAACCGGTCGGTGTCGAACTGCACCACCAGCGGCTCCGGCTGTGGCTTCCCTTCCCACAGGTTTTGCTTGTTCCACCAGGTGATGACCGGGCCGACATGCAAATCCTCGGCCCGCATGAGCAGTTCCATGTCGGCTGGCGGACGGTGAATGTGCAGATCGCCCGACCACCAACCCTCTTTCCTCATCTCGACAAAGCGGTTCATCTCGACGGTCTTGGTGTCTTCGGCCCCGCGCTCCAGTTGGAAGTAGCCGGTTTGCGTCCGATATTCTGGGCCGGTTTCGAGCTCGAAGGTGTAGGTTCCCGGCGGCAGCTCGAGCACGATCGAGCCGTCGAAGACAAAGTGGTCTTTCCAGAAGGGGACTTTCGGCGGCTTGATCGGCCTCCCTTTGATATCCTTGAGATGCATTCGCGCCGCCAGCGGTCGGCCCCCGTCCTTATCGACGACCCGCACTTCCAGCTTCCCTCGGCTCCCCGCGGCCCAAGCCGCGCGCGGACTGGCATCGCACGCGAGCAAGCCTGCCACGACAATCAACAGTCCCCGAAACATCATCGCGATCTCCCACTGCGAGGGCGTTCTGCAACTCTAGCACGCGCCCGCTGGCGGCGACGACGATTGAACCGAACCTGCCGATTACACGCCTCCGTCCTCCCGACTCAACGCCCGGCTCGGCAGGAGCCTCGCCCACCAAAGCCGTGAACCCCAACCCCTGAACCCTCTGCCTCCCGCCGCGTCCCTTGCTAAAATGCCAGCATGAACGACGACTACTACAATACCCTCGGCGTGGCTCGCGGCGCTTCGGCCGACGAGATTCAGAAGGCGTATCGTAAGCTGGCTCGGAAGTATCATCCGGACCTGAACCCCGACGACAAAGCGGCTCAGAAGAAGTTCAAGGAAGTGCAACAGGCCTACGATGTGCTGAGCGACGAAAAGAAGCGCAAGCTCTACGACCAGTTTGGCCCCGGTTTCGAACAGATGGGGTCCGGCGGCCCGCAGTGGGCCGGTGGTGGCCCGCAACCGCAGTTCGACTTTGGCGGATCATGGCCCCCCGGCGGCGGCGGCGGAGGCGCTCCGCCGATCGACCTCGAAGAGATCATGCGGCAGTTCGGCATGGGAGGTGGCGGTGGGAGCTTCGATTTCGGCGGCCAGCCGCAGCGCCGTCGCGGTCGCAAGCAGTCGCCGCAGCCCGGTGCCGACTTGCGGACGGAGATCGACATCCCGTTTCAGACGGCCGTGACCGGCGGCGAGACGAGCCTCCGCGTGCAGCGGGCGAGCGGCAAAGGAACGGCGGTCGAAACCATCACGATCAAAATCCCTGTCGGCATTGAGGATGGGAAAGCGATTCGCCTCCGCGGCCAAGGAGAGCCATCGCCGAATGGCGGTCCGGCGGGGGATCTGCTCGTCACCGTTCGAATCGCGCCGCATCCGAGCTTTCGCCGCGATGGGCTCGACCTCGTCGTCCGCGTGCCGATCACGCTCGCCGAGGCGGCACTGGGGGGCAAGATCGATATCCCCACGCCGCACGGCACGATCGCGCTCAAGGTTCCCGCCGGCACCAGCAGCGGCACGCGCTTGCGAGCGAAAGGGCAGGGGATCAAGCGGACTGATGGCACCGCCGGTGATTTGTATGCCGAGATTTTGATCGCGATACCGAAAACGATCGACAGCGAATGCCAAGAGTTGGTTCGCAAGCTGGATTCGCGACTGGACCAAGACCCACGGGCGGAACTCACATGGTAAAGCAAAGTTTGATCCTCGTGGTGTTTGCCGCGGCAATCGCGCTCACCGGTGAACCCGCGTGGGCCGATGTCGCTCCTTTCCCGCGGATCGACGGTGCCAGCCGGGCCAAGCTGCTTGCGGCGCTGGCGGGCTTGGTGATCCTGGGTTTCGGCATGGTGGGTTTGATCTGGCTGGGAGCGCGGATGGCGCAGCGATATCGCCACGGCGGCGCGCCGCTGCATCCTACCCCTCGCCCTGGCGAGAAGGACTGGGCCGCCAAGCCGCTGGCTGGTCCGCCCGAGAAGCCGGTGGATCGGTAACCCGTGCAGTAGCAAGCGCGCGGCAATTCTCGTTGCTTTACGCCGCCGCTTGGGACAGAATCAAGCTTGCACTTCCCGCCGGTTCGTACCCTCCCGCCTCACCTCGCTCTTACCATGCGATTTTGCCCGCGATTGGCGATTGGCTGCGCAATTTGGCTGCTGGCAGCCGATTGGTTGCTAGCCGCCCAGCCGCTGACTTTCGAGCGAGATGTCCGGCCGATTTTGAAGGCCCATTGCTTTGATTGCCACGGCGACCAGGAAAAGCACGAGGGGAATCTCGACCTGCGTCTGGTCCGGCTGATCGGGCAGGGGGGCGACAGCGGCCCGGCACTGGTCGCCGGTAAAGCGACGGAGAGCCTGCTCGTTCAGCGAATTGCCGCCGGCGAGATGCCCCCCGAAGGCAAGCACTTGCCCGCGAAGGACTTGGCGACGCTCAAGGCGTGGATCGACCAAGGAGCCAAAACCGCCCGCCCCGAACCGCAAGCGCTGGCCGACATCACCGACGACGACCGTGCGTTCTGGTCGTTCCAGCCGATCCAAAGTCCGCCGGTTCCCACCATCGATAATCCGCGGTCCGAAATCAACAATCCCCTCGATCCCTTTCTGCTCGCCGAACTGGCGAAAGTCGATCTTGGGTTTTCCCCTCGTGCCGACAAACGCACACTCATCCGCCGGGTCACATTCGACCTCGTGGGCTTGCCACCGACGCCAGACGAAGTCGAGGCATTTTTGGCCGATGAATCCCCCGATGCCTGGGAACGCTTGCTCGACCGCCTGCTGGCCCGGCCGCAATATGGCGAGCGCTGGGGCCGGCACTGGCTCGATGTCGCGGGCTATGCCGACAGCGACGGCTACAGCGAGAAAGACCTGGAGCGGAAATACGCCTACAAGTATCGCGACTACGTCATCCGGGCCTTCAACGCGGATAAGCCCTGGGATGTGTTCCTCCGCGAGCAACTTGCCGGCGACGAGTTGATTGGCTCGCCGCCGTACAAGAACCTCTCGCCCGTCGATGCCGAGCGGCTCACCGCCACCGGCTTTTTGCGGATGGCTCCCGATGGCAGCGGGGCGGTTGCGCCGGGCGAGCAAGACCTGGCCCGCAACGAGGTGGTAGCCGATACGATCAAGGTCGTTTCGTCGTCGCTGTTGGGGCTGACGGTGGGCTGTGCCCAGTGCCACAACCATCGCTACGACCCGATCCCACAGGCCGACTACTACCGCATCCGGGCGCTCTTTGAGCCCGCTTACAACTGGAAGGCCTGGCGGGCTCCCGGCGGCCGGCTCATTTCTCTCTGGACCGACGAGCAGATCGAAGCGGCGAAGCAAGTCGATGCCGAACTGAAGGCTTTGGCCGACGAAAAGAAGACGGCACTGGACGCAATCGTTGAGGAGATTTTCGCTAGCGAGGTTGCCAAGCTCCCCGAGGACCAGCAGGAGCTGGCCCGCACGGCCCGCGCTGCCGATGCCAAAGCCCGCACTCCCGAGCAGCAGCAAATTCTCAAGGACCATCCGAGTCTAAACGTCAATCCGGGGAGTGCGTACCTCTATAGCCGCAAGCGGATGGACGAGTTCAACCAGGCCTATGCCGAGCGGCAAGTGGCGATTCAAGACCGCCGCCCTGCCGAGGATTTTGTCCCCTGTCTGACCGAAGTTCCCGGCCAACTGCCGCCGACGTTCGTCTTCTTCCGAGGCGACATCACCCAGCCCAAGCAAGAGGTGCAGCCGGGCGAACTGACGGTGCTGGCTACGGCAGCCGCGGCAATTCCCACCGACGACCCGGCGCTGAAGACTTCGGGTCGCCGGCTGGTGTATGCCAAGTGGCTGACGAGCGGGCAGCATCCCTTGGTGGGTCGCGTGCTGGTCAATCGCTTCTGGCTGCATCATTTTGGTCGGGGAATCGTGGCGACGCCGGGAGACTTCGGCTTCCTCGGAGCGCGGCCGACCCATCCGCAGCTGCTCGATTGGCTGGCGACGCGCTTCGTGGCCGATGGCTGGGAGCTGAAGCGTTTCCACCGCCTGCTGCTGGGTTCGGCCGCCTATCGCCAATCGTCGCGGCGAACCGACGCCATCGACCGGGTCGATCCAGAGAATCGGCTGCTCGGTCGCATGTCGATCCGCCGCCTGGAAGCCGAGGCTGTCCGCGATTCGCTCCTGGCGGCGTCGGGCCGGCTAAATCACAAGCTGTATGGCGCGCCGACGCCGGTCACGCCCGATGAAGTCGGTCAGGTAATTCTGGGTGTCGATACGCGCGATGGCGCGGGGCGCTTCACCGGCAAGAAGGTGGCGCTGGGCGAGGACGAATTCCGCCGCAGCCTGTATGTGCAAGTCCGCCGGTCGCTCCCTCTGTCGATGCTCGAAACGTTCGATGCCCCGCTTTTGACTCCCAATTGCGACCTGCGGAGCCGCTCGACGGTCGCGCCGCAATCGCTGCTATTGATGAACAACGACTTCGTCATCGGCCAGTCGAACCTGCTGGCCCAGCGCATCCTGGCTGAAGCTGGCGAAGACCCGGCTACCCGCGTGCGCCTGGCTTGGAAGCTGGCCCTGGCCGCCGAACCGGCCGATTGGCAGATGCATTCCGCCATTACCTTTTTGACCGCTCAGGAAGCCGAGTTTGTTGCCGCTGCCCCGAAAGTCGAGCCGAACCCGCAGCTGCCGATGCCGGCGATTCGCGCGCTCGCCGCATTGTGCCAGGCGCTCTTTAGTTCGAACGCGTTTTTGTATGTGGATTAGCTCTGTCCCCTCTCCCACAGGGAGAGGGTTAGGGTGAGGGTGTAACGATTTGCCAATGCCGAAGACCCTCACCCCGGCCCTCTCCCACAGGGAGAGGGAGGAGAACGATATGGACCTCACCCACCTCCAATCCTCTCGCCGCCACTTTCTGGCTCAGCAGTCGATGAACGTCGGCGCGGTGGCGCTAGCTTGGATGCTGCGGCGCGACGGCGCGCTGGCCGCCCCGGCCAAACCGCCCTTGGAGCGGCCAACGTTCGACGTCCGGCCGAAAAATCCGCCCAAGCCAGCTCAGGCCAAGGCGATGATTTCGCTCTTCATGCAAGGCGGGCCGAGCCACCTCGATTTGTTTGATCCCAAACCTGAGTTGATGAAGCGCGACGGCCAGAAGTTCGAGGGGGATATCAAATACGATAACGCCGCCGAATCGAGCGCCAAACTCTTGGCACCCAAGTGGAAGTTCGCTCCCCGTGGCCAGTGCGGCATGGAGCTTTCGGACCTGTTGCCGGGCCTGGCGGAAGTGGCCGACGACATCACCCTCGTCCGCTCGATGCACACGGGGGTCAATAACCACGGGCAGTCGATTTTCGCCCTAAATAATGGCAGGCCCACCGGCGGCCGGCCGGTCCTTGGCTCGTGGCTGACGTATGCCCTGGGGACAGAAAACGAGAATCTGCCGGCCTATGTCGTGCTGACCGATCCGACCGGCCTGCCGGTGGAGGGAGTCTATAACTGGTCCAATGGCTGGCTGCCGTCGCTGTATCAAGGCACCGTCGTTCGCCCGCGCGAGCCGCGGATTCTGAACCTCGATCCGCCGCCGCACACCTCGCCCGCCGCCCAGAAGCGGTTTCTCGGCTTTTTGCAGGACCTGAACCGCGACCACCTCAGCCAGCGGCCGGGCGAGGACGACCTGGCCGCCCGCATCGCCAGCTACGAACTGGCCGCCCGGATGCAAACCGCGGCCAAAGAGGCCCTCGACATCGGTCAGGAATCGGCCGAGACGCACAAGCTCTATGGCATTGACCGGCCGGAGACGAAAAGCTGGGGCGAGCGCTGCCTGATCGCCCGCCGACTCGTTGAGCGGGGCGTCCGGTTCGTGCAGATTTGCAGCGGTAACCAGCACTGGGACCATCACGGCAACATCACGAGTTCGCTGCCTAAGCGAGCCGGCGAGGTTGATCGCCCGTCGGCCGCCCTGGTGCAAGACCTCGCTCGGCGCGGCATGCTCGATTCGACGCTCGTCCACTGGGGGGGCGAAATGGGGCGTCTGCCCGTCGTGCAAAACGAGAAGAGCATCGGCCGCGACCACAACACCTACGGCTTCAGCGTTTGGCTCGCCGGCGGCGGCGTGAAAGCGGGTTACGTCCACGGCGCGACCGACGACTTCGGCCACAAGGCGGTGGAGAACGTAGTCAACCACTACGACCTGCACGCTACGCTACTGCACCTGTTTGGCCTGGATCCGGGGCAGGTCACGTTCCAAAGACCAACCGGCACCGCGAGCCTGATCGACGGGCAGCCCGCGCGGATCGTGACCGAGCTATTGGCCTAATTCCGCAGGAGACCCCACGGCCGCCGGTGCTATTTCTTCGCCGACTTGGCGGTTTTCATCAGATGCTGCAACCGCGACTTGGTGCGGGCGGCGGCATTGGGATGAATCACCCGCTTCGAGCCGGCCCGGTCGAGCTTGGTGGCGGCGGCCCGAAATTCGGCGTCCGCCTTCGTCAGGTCGCCCGAGGCCACCGCCTCGCGAACCTTGCGGATTTGGGTCTTGATCGACGACTTGGTCGCCCGATTTTTGGCTCGCCGTTCGTTGCTTTGGCGAAGATGCTTCTTGGCGCTTTTGGTGGTCGGCATGGCTTTCGTTAAATCCTGACCGCGAATGCTCGGCGGACCGCACGCGGCAGCCGCCACACTGCTCTAAATTGGAATCGCGTATGATGGCACATTCGAGAGTGTTTGTCTAGCGGCGGTTCCAGGTCGAGGTTGGGCTTGGGCGCTGGAAATCGCCTCGACGGGCGGGTAAATTTAGATCGATAGCCGCGCCTTACGCGGTCCCCCCAACCATCCCGCCAGGAACTCGAGGAGCTCACCGCCATGACCCGACTGGGAACCATTCTGCTCACCGGCATCGTTGCCGCCTGTGTCGCCTCCGTCCAAGCCGAGGAGAAACCTCCGATGGCCCTGAATTTCACGATGAAGTCGATCACCGGTCAGGACGTCGATCTGGCCAAGTACAAGGGGAAAGTGCTGCTGGTTGTCAATGTCGCCAGCGAGTGCGGCTTGACCCCGCAATACGAACAACTCGAAGCGGTTTTTGAGAAGTATCAGGATCAGGGTTTCGTCGTGCTCGGCTTTCCCT
>JANRLS010000147.1:0-11309 GCA_033762315.1 Pirellulaceae bacterium | reverse complement strand
CCGCCGCACGAGCTTTCGCTCGACATTCGCCGCGTCCAGCAATTGACGCTGCTCGTCGAGCCCGGTGCCGACCTCGATCTGGCCGACCATGCGAACTGGGCCGACGCCCGGCTGATTCGAGGAACCGCAAAATGACCGGAGAAAAGCACCAAATCGCAAGCAGCAAGCACCAAACAATTCCGAAAGCGGAAATGCGAATGCTTCCAAAGAGCTGCCGCCCCGCGTTGGGGTCATTCGCCCGTTTTGGATTTCTGGTTGGTGTGGTTCTTGGTTCTTGGTTCTTGGTCACTCCCTCGGCCGCCGCGGCCGAAGCAACAGCCACGATTACCCCCGGCGAACTCGCCGCCGTCCGCGCCGCCGAAGCGGCCCGCGTGCGGACCATCGAATCGGTCTATGGCGCGGTGGTCGCCATTTATGGCAACGACCGCAAAGGGGGCGGCAGCGGCGTGCTCTACGACCCGGCCGGCTATGCGCTCACGAACCATCACGTCGTCGCGGGGGCGGGCGTCGAAGGTTGGGCCGGTCTGGCCGATGGCAAGCTCTATCGCTGGAATTTGATCGGCACCGATCCGGGCGGCGACGTGGCGATCATTCGCCTCGCGGGCCAGGAGAAATTTCCCGTCGCTCCTTTGGCCGATAGCAACACGGTGCGCGTCGGCGACTGGGCGATGGCGATGGGCAATCCGTTCGTCCTGGCCGAGGATCAGCGCCCTACGGTGACGCTCGGCATCGTCAGCGGCGTGCATCGCTTCCAGCCGGGGCAGGGCATGAACCAGCTCGTCTATGGCGATTGCATTCAGGTCGATAGCTCGATCAACCCCGGCAACTCCGGCGGTCCGCTCTTCAATCTGCGCGGGCAGGTGATCGGCATCAATGGCCGCGGCAGCTTCGAAGAGCGCGGCCGCGTGAATGTTGGCCTGGGCTACGCGATTTCGGCCAACCAGGTGAAGCACTTCATTCCCGAGTTGCTCTCGACCAAGATCGCCCAGCACGGCACGCTCGACGCTATTTTCGGCACGCGGCAAGACGGCGTGATTTGCCACACGGTCAATCTCGATTCGGCGATTGCCCGCGCCGGCCTCGCGCTGGGAGACAAGCTCCTCGCCTTCGAGGGAGTCCCCATCGAATCGGCCAACCAGTTCACGAACCTGGTTACGCTTTACCCCGCCGGCTGGCCGGTGGAAGTGACCTTCGAGCACGAGGGGGTTCGCAAAACGGCAAATGTTCGCCTCGCCGCGCTCCCTTATGAGCCCATCGTCAAACCGATGGCGCAGCCCGCCGAACCGGAGGAGAAGCCGACCGAGCCCGGCGAAGAGCAAGAAAAGCCAGCCGCCGAAGAACCCGCGACCGAAAAACCGACGGAGAAGCCGGCCGAAAAGCCCAGCGACAAGCCAGCCGAACCCGCGCCGCCGACGCCCAAGATCGTGCAAGTGCGAATGCCCAAGCTTTCGCTGGCCGATGCAGGGAAAATCCGAGACAAGCAACTCAATCGGGAGATCGCCGGGCAAATTCAAGCGAACTGGGTCGCGGCGGCTGGTTTTGGCGAGAAGAATCAAGCGGCCGCCGGATTGCGACTAGTCTCGGAGATTCGTCGTGGCGAGGCGGTTGTTGGCCAGCAACTGCTGGTCGTCGCCGATCGCCGCGTGCGGGCCGAGTACGAAATCGACGGCCAGCGCACCGTGGTTACGTTCGATGGAGCGAAGCATTGGCTGCATTCGCCGGGCAAAGACGCGCAAGAGGTAACGGCGGCGAAGGCGCTCCGCGATCCGCACTTCGCCCAGGGGGTTGTGCTGGCGGCCATGTCGCGTGGCGATCTGGCGAACTGGGGAGCGCTGACGCTCGATGGCTCCGACAAGGCTCAGGGGCGATTGTGCTATCGCCTTTCCGTCACCGATCCCTCCAGCGAGCAGCTTTTCGTCTGGCTGAGCGTCTTCGATGAGCAGGGCCGGCCGGCCATTCAACTACTTAAGTCGGGCGTCGGCATAGACGACGAAGAGCCGATTCCGAGCACGGTATATGGCGACTTTCGCCCGACCGCCGGTCGATTGATTCCTTTCCGGCGGACGCTGGTCCGCTCGCTTGCCGAGTCGGTCCAGCTGCGGATCGACGCGAGCGAATGTGCGTTGCTGAGCGGCGAAGTCGATCCGGCACTCTTCGCTAAACCGGTGGGTGGTTCGTAAATCAGGTAGATCGATGCTTCGCACACAACTTTGGCTGCCGATTTTGCTCGCGCTCGTAACCGCCGCCGCACTGGCGGACGAGCATCCAGCGATCGACGGCGCGTTCGCCGACGCGGTCGCGATTGCCCAGCGGCGGACGGTCAAAATCTATGGCGGGTCGATCGGTCGCAGCCCGGGCTATGGCACGGGGCTCATCGTTTCGTCCGCCGGTGAGATTCTGACGGCCCAGGGGGTGTTTCTGGGAGGGGACAGCTTGCGCGTCGCGCTGCCCAGCGGCGAGACGCACGCCGCCACGGTCGTCCGCCGCAGCCAAGAATATCAAACCGCCCTGCTGAAGATCGAAGCCGCAACACCCGACCATTGGGATCTCGCCCAGCCGGGCAGCGCGGAGCAAGGAGATTGGGTGCTCGCGGTCAGCAATGCATTCAAAGTGGCCGACGGTGCCGAGCCGCTGTCGGTCAATATCGGCGTCGTTGGACTACGGATGAAGCTCGACGCTCGCCGCGGCGTCATGGATTTTCCCTACGAGGCCGAGGCACTCTTGTACGACGCGATCACCAGCAATCCCGGCGCGGCGGGGGGCGCGGTGGTCACCACCGAGGGGAAGCTCGTCGGCATGATCGGCCGAGTCATCGAAAGCAAAAGCACGAACACGCGACTCAACTATGCGGTGCCGGCCGATGTGCTGGCAAAGTTCGTTCAGGGAGAAGATTCGCCGCCGGTCGTCGCGAGCAATCCCGGCACCAAAGCGGACTTGGGGATCCGCTTGTTTGCCCTCGGGGGGCGCAAAAGTCCCGCCTATGTCGATCGTGTTCTGCCGGGGAGTCCCGCGGGGCTCGCGGGTCTCAAGACCGATGATTTGGTCGTGACGATCGCCGGACAGGTGGTGCGCGACGCGGGGGACTTTCGCCGCATTGTCGAGTCGCTGCCGCTGGGGCAAGAGGTCGTGGTCGAGGTCAAGCGGAAGAACGAGCTGCTCAGCGTGCGGATGACGCCGGTGGCGGAGAAGTAAAAAATGCTGCCAACCTCCGTTTACAGATATACAACAGTCTTGTCATTCGTCCTGGCGGGTCTGGGAGGTTTTGTTTCGACCCGCGCCGAAGAGCCTTCGCTCGTCCAAGGCACATTGCTTGCCCCCAAGGCTTTCCGCGCCGCCGCCGCTAAGGTGCAGCCAGCGGTGGTGCGAATCGAGGGCTTCGGCGGCATCGCGGCGGGGGCCGATGGAGGCGGCTATCAAGCACCAGGCGAAGGGCCGACCACCGGCGTCGTGCTCTCGTCCGATGGCTACATCGTCACCAGCACGTTCAACTTCCTCCGCAAGCCGCCAATCATCACCGTGGTCACCGCCGATGGCCGCCGGCACGTCGCCCAATTGCTGGGGCGCGACGAAACTTGCAAGCTGTGTCTTTTGAAGATCGACGGAGCCGAGAGTCTGGCGGCGGCGACGTTCGCCCCGCGGAGCGAAGTCAAGGTGGGCCAGTGGGCCATCGCGGTCGGCGTTGGCTTTGGGGGCAATCAGCCGGCGCTGTCGGCAGGCATCATTTCGGCCACTAGCCGAATATCCGGCAAGGCGGTGCAAACCGACGCCAATACCAGCCCGGCCAACTACGGCGGGCCGCTCGTCGATCTCGATGGCCGCGTCATCGGCATTTGCGTGCCGCTCAGTGCCGACGCCAAATCCGAAGCGGCCGGAGCCGAGTGGTACGACTCCGGCATTGGCTTCGCGGTGCCGCTCGATGGGCTCGACAAGCAAATCGCCGCGCTTAAGGAGGGGAAAACGCTGGAGCGGGGCTACCTCGCCATTCAGGCCGAGCCGACCGGCAATCCGCCCGCCGGCGCGGTCATCAAGCAGGTAATTCCCGAGTTCGCCGCCGCCAAAGCCGGGCTGCTCGCCGGCGACCAGATCATTTCCGTCGGCGGCACCGAGATTTTGGACGTGACGCACCTCGCCAGCGTCATTGGCCGCTACTATCTGGGCGACAAAGTGGAAGTGCTCATCGAGCGTGCCAAGGAGCGCAAGACGATCGCCGTCGAACTGGGCAAAGCTCCTCCTCCGCCGCAACCGCCGATGCCCAAACCTGGCGACAAGGGAAACGAACCGCCCCAGCCCGACCGGCCAAAACCCGCGCCCCCCAAGCCGGCCGAACCGGAAAAGCCCACCGAATCGCCGCGCTAATCGGCCCCCTATAAAGCAGCCTTGCGCGTGGTGTAAACTTGGCCTGCCTCTTATTCGCCGCATCGCTGGCGGTCGCGCTTTCTCTCCGGTCCAATTTCTTCCCAACCTCTTCGTTGATCCATGCCCAAGATCACCAAGCTGCTGGCCGCTAACCGCAGCGAAATCGCCATCCGTGTTTTCCGTTCGGCTCACGAGCTGGGCATCCGCACCGTGGCGATTTACGCCCACGAAGATCGCTACGCCCTGCATCGCTTCAAGGCGGACGAAGCGTATCTCGTCGGCCAACCCGGCGAGCCGATCAAGTCGTATCTGAACATTCCGAACATCATCGCCATCGCCAAGGAGCACGGGGTCGATGCGATCCACCCCGGCTATGGCTTTTTGTCGGAAAATCCGGCTCTCGCGCGGGCTTGTCGCGAGGCGGGAATCACCTTTGTCGGCCCGAAGGAAAGCGCCCTCAAGCAACTGGGGGACAAGACCTTCGCCCGCGAAATCGCCAAAAAGACGGGCGTTCCCATTCTCGGCGGGTCGGACGCCATCGGCACCGCGGCCGAAGGGGCGAAGCTCGCCGCCAAGCTGGGCTATCCGATCATTCTCAAGGCGGCGCATGGCGGCGGCGGCCGCGGCATGCGGGTCGTCACCACCGAGAAGGATTTCGCCGCGTCGTTCGAGCAGGCTCGCCGCGAGTCGCAATCGGCCTTCGGCAGCCCGGATGTCTTCATCGAAAAGTTCATCACCAAGGCGAGCCACATCGAGGTGCAACTGCTCGGCGACCAGCATGGCAACCTCGTGCATCTCTTCGAGCGCGATTGCTCGGTCCAGCGGCGGCATCAGAAGGTGGTCGAAATCGCCCCCGCCCCGAATCTCGATCCCGGCGTGCGAACCGCGCTGTGCGAGGCGGCCCTCGCCATCGGCCGCGCGGTTGACTACGAGAACGCCGGCACGGTCGAGTTCCTCGTCGATCGCGAGACAAACCAGTTCTTTTTCATCGAGGTCAATCCGCGGATCCAGGTGGAGCACACCGTCACCGAGGAAGTGACCGGCATCGACATCGTCAAGTCGCAAATTCTCGTCGCCCAGGGGGTGCCGCTCGCCGATCCCGAAATCGGCCTTCCCAGCCAGGATTCCGTCCGCACCAACGGCTTCGCCATTCAGTGCCGCGTGACGACCGAAGACCCGACGAACAATTTTCTGCCCGATTATGGCCGCATCGCCCACTATCGCTCGGCCAGCGGCATGGGCATCCGCCTCGATGCCGGCAGCGCCTTCAGCGGAGCGACGGTCAACCCGTTTTACGACTCGCTGCTGGTGAAGGTGAGCGCTCGCGGCCGCCGGTTCATCGACGCCTGCCGGCGGATGGAGCGCTGCCTGCAGGAGTTTCGCGTCCGGGGCGTCAAGACGAACATCCAGTTCCTCATCAAGCTGATTACGACTCCGGCGTTCGTCGCCGGCACCTGCACCACGCGGTTTATCGATGAAACGCCCGACCTGTTTACCCTGCCCCGCCGCCGCAACCGGGCGACGCGCGTGCTCACCTACCTGGGCGAAATCGCCGTCAACGGCCATCCGCTCGTCAAAGGTTTGCCCAAGGCGACCCGCCGCGCTCCGGCGCCGGTCCCCAAGGTCGATCTGCATGCTCCGCCTCCTCCCGGCACGCGCGACAAGCTGAAAGAACTGGGGCCGCAGAAATTCGCGGAGTGGATTCTCAAGCAGAAGCAATTGCTGATCACCGATACGACCTTCCGCGACGCGCACCAGTCGCTGTTGGCGACCCGCTTTCGTACGCGCGACCTCGTCAACATCGCCGATGTCTATGCCCGCCATGCGTCCGAGCTGTTTTCGCTCGAAATGTGGGGCGGGGCCACCTTCGACACGGCACTCCGCTTTCTCAAGGAATGCCCCTGGCAACGGCTGGCCGATATGCGGGCCCGCGTGCCAAACATCCTGTTCCAGATGCTCTTCCGCGCGAGCAACGCGGTGGGCTACGCCAGCTATCCCGACAACGTCGTCCGCGAGTTCTGCAAAGAAGCGACCGACGCCGGAATGGACATCTTCCGCATCTTCGACTCGCTCAACTGGGTGCCGAACATGCGGGTCGCGATGGAAGCCGTGCTCAAGGCCGGCGGCATTTGCGAGCCGGCCATTTGCTACACGGGAGACATCCTCAATCCCGAACGCACGAAATACGACCTGAAATACTACGTCGAACTGGCCAAGGAATTGGAGAAGCTCGGCGCGCACATCCTGGCGATCAAAGACATGGCCGGTCTCTGCAAGCCTTACGCCGCCGAGCTGCTCGTCAAAACGCTGAAGCAGGAAATCGGCATCCCGATCCATTTTCACACGCACGACACGGCCGGCATGCAGGCGGCGTCGATCATGTCGGCCAGCGAGCAGAAGCTCGACATCGCCGACGGCGCGATGGCCGCGATGTCTGGCGGCACCAGCCAGCCCAACTTGAACGCCCTGGTCGAGGCGCTTCGCTTCACCAAGCGCGATACGGGTCTCGATGGCCGCAAACTGAGCGAAATTTCCGACTACTGGCAGGCGGTGCGCGAGTTCTACCTGCCGTTCGACAGCAATCTGCTCCCCGCGACGGCCGAGTTGTATAGCCACGAAATGCCCGGCGGCCAATACACCAATCTGTTCCAGCAAGCGCGGGCGCTCGGCCTCGCCGACCGCTGGAGCGAAGTCTGCCGGATGTATGCCGAGGCGAACCAGATGCTCGGAGACATCGTTAAGGTGACCCCCAGCAGCAAAGCGGTGGGGGACCTTGCGCTCTTCATGGTCGCCGGCGGGCTGACCCCGAAGGACATCACCGAAGGGGACCGCGAGCTCGCCTTTCCCGAATCGGTGATCGACCTCGTCTCCGGAATGATGGGGCAACCGCCGGGTGGCTGGCCCAAGAAGGTGCTCAAGCGAATCCTGCGCGACCGCCCGCCGATCAAGGGGCGCGCCGCCGCCGGGTTGCCGCCGGCCGATTTCGACGCGGCGCTCGAGAAGGTCCGCGGCATGATCGGCCGCGAGCCGAACCGGCGCGATGCGCTGTCGTACCTGCTTTATCCAAAGGTTTATCAAGAGTACACCACCCACGCCCGCAACTATTCCGATACCAGCCGCCTGCCGACGCCCGTGTTCTTCTATGGGCAAGAGGTCGGCGAGGAAATCACCGTCGATATCGAGGAAGGAAAAACGCTGATCATCAAGTTCCTCACCGTCAGCGAGCCGCATGCTGATGGGACGCGGACGGTGTTTTTCGAGCTGAATGGCCAGCCGCGCGACGTGAGCGTCGTCGATGTTTCGCTCGAAGCGACCGCGACCAAGGCGCGCAAGGCCGATCCCGCCAATCCCAAGCAGGTCGGCTCCGCGATGCCGGGCATGGTCGTCACCGTCGCGGTCAAGGCGGGAGACAAAGTCACCAAGGGGCAGAAGCTGTTCACGCTCGAAGCGATGAAAATGGAGACCAGCGTCGCCAGCGAAGCCGAGGGACGCGTCGCCGAGGTGCTCGTCAAACCAGGCAGCCGCGTCGAGGCGGGAGACCTGCTGCTCGTGGTGGAATAGGCCGCCATGTTCGATTTGTCCCGTATTGCTCGGCATTTTCCTGGTCATCTCGATCACCATGAATCGCTCGGCTCGACGAGCGACCGCGCCTTGGAACTCGCGGCGACGGGAGACGTGCCGCTGCCACTCTTGGTGCTCGCCGAGCGGCAAACAGGGGGTCGCGGCCGCGGCCTCAATCGGTGGTGGGCCGCGGAGGGAGCGCTCACCTTCACGCTGGTGGTCGATTCGTCGGCCGCCGCGCTCTCGCTCGCGCTGTGGCCGCGGGCGGCGCTGGTGGCGGGCTTGGCCATTTGCGAGGCGCTGGCCGAGCTCGCTCCCGCCGCCGAATGGCGGGTCAAGTGGCCCAACGATGTGTTCGCCAGCGGCGGCAAAATCTGCGGCATCTTGTGCGAGTCGGTGCCGGGTTGGAAGGATCGCCTCGCCATCGGCATTGGCATCAATGTGAACAACTCGTTGGCCGCCGCGCCGGACGACATCCGCCACGCCGCCCGCTCGCTCGTCGATCTCGATGGCGCGCCGCGCGACCTGACGGGCGTGCTTCTGGCCGTGCTCGACCGGCTTGAAGCGCGCTGGGCCGACCTGGCCGCCGGACGCTTCGGCGAACTCGCGGCGGCCTATCGGCGCCTTTGTCTGCTGACGGGACGGATGCTGACGGTCGAGTCGGCGGGCGAAACGCTCGTCGGCCGCTGCCTCGGAATCGACGACGCCGGCGCGCTCGTCATCGCCACCGAGTCAGGCCCGCGCGGCCTCGTCGCCGGCACGATCCGGTCGTGGGAATAGCTGGGCCGTCGATTTAGCCCGAAAGCCCCGGCACCTCCCAACCCTTGCGATAGGTTCGCCGCACGAACTGGTTGGCTTCGGGCACGTTCGAGAACTTGAGTGCCGCCGCGTCCCACTCGAGCGTCTGGCTGGGAAACCGCGACGCGACACCCCCCAGCAGCACCGCTTCGGTGAGCGGGCCGGAATAGTCGAAGCTCGCGCTCGTGGTGCCATCGCCGCGCACCGCCGCGATGAATTGCCCCCAGTGGTTGGTGGGGTCGAGCTTCGGACGCGGATAGCTCGCGAAATCGGCCTCCGGCAGCAAAATCGGCGCGGCAACGTGCGGCAGCAGCATCATCCCTTTTGTGCCAAAGAACACCGAGCCTTGGCCGGGCAGATCGCGGCCGACCTCGTCGCGGACCGACTGCGGCGGCTTCTGGTCGCCGTCATACCAGGTGACCGAGACCGTTTTGCCGGCGGTGAACTTCGTGCCGGGAAAGAGGTAGTGTACGACCGCGTCGTTGGCCCAGTTGTAGTCGCTCGGCCGCAGTCCTTCGGAACGAACCGATAGCGGCGCGCTGACGCCGAGCGCCTCGAACACTGGATCATAGATGTGGCATCCCATGTCGCCGAAGGTGCCGGTGCCAAAGTCGAGCCGCTTCCGCCAGTTGCCCGGATGATAGTAGCCGCCGCCGACAAACGGCCGATCCGCCGCCGTGCCCAGCCACTGATCCCAGTTGAGGGTGGCCGGCACGGGGTCGGTCCGCTCGGGCCGCGGCGCGGGGTCCCCCCACTTCTTGTTGCTCCAGGTATGCACTTCCTTGACGAGGCCGATTGCGCCTTCGTGAATCAGCTTGACCGCCGAGCGATAGTCCTGGCTCGAGTGGACCTGAATCCCCATCTGCGTGACCAGCTTCTTTTCGCGGGCGAACTCGGTCAGCTTCCGCGACTCAAAGATGTCGTGCGTCAAAGGCTTCTGGCCATAGACGGCGAGCCCCGCGAGCATCGCGCTCATCGCCATCGGAGCGTGCATGTGGTCGGGAGTCGAAACGTTGACGCTGTCGAGGTTTTTCGCCTCTTTGTCGAGCATCTCCCGCCAATCCTGATAGACGCGGGCCTCCGGAAACTTCTGCCGCACTTGGGCCGCCCGGTCGAGATCAACCTCGGCCACCGCCACGAGCTCCACGTTGCTCTGCCCGGCGATCGCCCCCAAATCGGACCCTGCCATCCCCGAAGCTCCAAAGCTCGCGTGGCGAACCTTCTCGCTCGGCGGGGCCGACCGCAAATGCCGCAGGAAGAACGGGGCGGAAATTCCCGCCGCGGCGGCCTGCTGCAGGAAGGCGCGGCGATTGGTCGAGGGGAAACGAATCATGGCGGGCTCCGAAGGGTGGGAGGGGCGAATCGAGTGGACCCATGATGACCTGCCGGCCAGCCGCGCCTCAATCCCCCCGGCCGGATCGGCGCGGTGCCAGGGCGCGGCTCAGGTGGGCCGCATCAGGCTGGCATGCTTCGTTCGCACCTTGCAAGCCAGCGGCAGCGAGTGCGAGGCGACATAGGGCTGATTGGGGTTATGCCGGGCGTAGTCTTGGTGATACTCCTCGGCCGGAAAAAACTCGACCAAGGGCTCGAGCGACGTGACGATGGGCCGCGAGAACTTCTTGGCGGCGGTCAGCGTGGCGATTTTCGCCTCGGCAATTCGCCGCTGGTCATCGTTGGCGACAAAGATCGCCGAGCGATACTGCGTGCCGATGTCGTTCCCCTGGCGATTGAGCTGCGTCGGATCGTGCGCGTCGAAAAAGACGTCAAGCAGCGTCTCGTAGCCGATGACCGCCGGATCGTAGGTGACACGAATCACCTCCGCATGGCCGGTGTCGCCACGGCAAACTTGCTGATACGTCGCCGTCCCTGCCGCTCCCCCCGCATAGCCGCTGGTGACATCGCTGACCCCCGCCAGTTGCTCGAATGCCGCCTCCGTGCACCAGAAGCACCCCCCAGCCAGATACGCGACGGCTGATTGGCTGATCGCTGTCATGATTTTACCTCCACAAGCGAGTTCGCTGCACGGCGTAGCGTGTGGCGTGCCCTAACGCGGCACGTCGCGAGTAGTGCGCACGAATGCTACGAAATGCACGCCGACATCGCCGAATAGATCGTACGTGATGCGTCAGCATAACCGAATCGCACCCCGCCGCGCTCACCCCCGCTGGCGGAGCTTGTGCTGGAGCTGTCGCTCGCGGGCGCGGCGCTGCTGACGCGTGAGGGGCACAATCGGCTCGCGGTCCGGCTCAGCGATTGGCTCGCGGGCGGTTTCGGCCGTGCGCTCAGGTGTGCGCGCGGCAGTGCGCTCAGGAGGGCGTTCGGCAGGGGGCAATGCGGCCGGTTTGTCAACCGGTTTGGCGTCGGCAGCGGGGGGTGCACAGTCGCGGGTGGGGGTGGGCTGCGCAGGGGTCGATGCGCGGGAATTCTGGCTCGCGGCAGGGGTGCCGGCCGGAGCGCAAGTCGCGGCGGCCATTCGCCTTAGGTAATAGTCGTTCTCCACCACGGGGATCTTCGTCACCCCATTCAGTGAACAGTACTCAATCGGGGGGTAATCCCGGTCGAACTCCGCTTTCGCCGCCGGATCGTTCCGCAGC
>JANRLS010000146.1:0-35797 GCA_033762315.1 Pirellulaceae bacterium | reverse complement strand
ACCATGCCATCCAGGGAGAACTCTTGGCTGGCGAGTTCCCGGCCGCGCTGACCCATTTCGCGGCGCTGTTCGGGATGCGAAAGCAAGCGCCCCATCGCGTCTGCGAGCGCGCCGACATCCCCCGGCGGAACCAGCAGCCCGTTTTGTTCGTGCCGCACGATTTCGGGAATGCCTCCGGCGGTCGTACCGATAATGGGTACCCCCGCGGCCGAAGCCTGCAAGAGGGCCACCCCCAGTCCCTCGGCCAGCGCTGGATGCACGACGAGATCGAGTGCCGGGACGATGCGGTCCAGATCGCGGCGAAAGCCAGCCAGGCGCACGTGCTCACCCAAATTCATCGCGGCGATGCGTTCGCGGAACGCCGGCTCGCGGGGGCCTTGCCCAAACAGCACCACTCGCAACCGCGGAAACCGCGGCAGCAGCCGCTTCACCGCCGACAAGAGCACATGGTGTCCCTTGCGGGGAATGAACTGAGCAATCATCCCCACCAGCGGGTCTTCGGTGGAGATGCTGAACTCGCTCGCCACCCATTGCCGATCGGCCGGCTTGGTGAAAGGACCGAGGTCGATTCCGCTCGGCACGCACCGCACCTTTTGGCTAGGAACGCCGCAATTGACCAGCACCCGCTCGATCGCCCGCGAAATGGCGATCACCCGGTCGAACAAGCGATACTTGAGCGGCACCGCCCAGCGGGCTTCGGGAGTATCGACGCGCCGCGAAAGAATCACCGGCCAGCCCCCCCAGCGGGCACCCAGGCCGCCGAAAAAATCGGCCCCGCGGCGGCTATGCAGATGAATCAGATCGGGATTTTCCTGGCGGGCGAGACGCGCGACGCTGCGAGCAAGGGTCCAATCGAGCTCGCCGCGGATGGGTAACTGATGCACCCGCGTCGCCTGCGCGGCCAGGCAGTAGCTGATTTCGCTCCCCTCGCTGCACACCAGGATGTTTTCCGTCCCGCGCTCGGCGAGGCCGGTCACCAGATGCACCACTTGCTGCGCGCCGCCATACAAATGCCGCCCCATCTCGACATGCATCACGCGCCGCGGCCAGGCCGGCTCGGTCGCCAACCGCGGCGCGGGGTCGGACGGGATGGGGAAGCGGTCCAGGGTCACGCGGCGGACTCCGAATAGTCGGCAAATGGCGGGGGGATGATAGGGAGAGTCGCCACGTGCGGAAAGGCCAGTGCTGGCCGGCCGCGCCAGCCGCGCCAGCATGTTCATGCTGTCACGGAGCCGCGCTGGAATCGCGATTGAACGCTGCTGCCAATTGGGGTATTTTCCCCGCCAGTCCCCCGCTCCGCCGAGTGGGTGAACCATCGCGCCTTCGGGCCGCCAAGCTGAAAGGAATCGCCGCATGGCCACCGCTTCGTACTCACCATCCGTTTCCGTCGCCGCCAGTCCGTTCGTGGGGTCGAGGCCCTCCACTTCGACCGCCATGCTGCGCTACGACCTGCTCGCAGCGACCCCAGTGATCGCCGAGCCGTTCGAGTATTTCATGATTCCACAATTCATCCGGGCCGAGCATCTTGATGCGATTCAGCGCGATTTTCCGGCAATCAAAGAGGGGGGAAGCTTCCCGCTCGCCTCGCTGCAGTTTGGGCCGGCGTTTCGCCAATTGACCGACGAGCTCGTCGGCGAGCCACTGCGGGCGGCTCTGGCCAAGAAGTTCGACATGGACCTTTCCGACCGGCCGGCGACGTTGACCGTTCGCGGCCGCACCCGGATGAAGGACGGGCAGATTCACACCGACAGTGTCACCAAGCTCATCACCGTGCTCGTTTATCTCAATCGCGACTGGAGCAACACGGGGGGCCGCTTGCGGCTGCTGCGCTCGGCGACCAACCTGGAAGACGTGATCGCCGAGGTGCCGCCAACCGAAGGCTCGATGGTCGCCTTTCGCTGCCGGCCGAATGCCTGGCATGGGCATCATCCGCACGACGGCCCGCGGCGCTCGATGCAGCTCAACTACGTCACCAGCGCCTCGGCCAGCCGCTGGTCGTCGATTCGTCATGGCGTTTCCGCGATGCTTAAATCGTTCCGCGGGTAGGCTCGAGGGCAGCTGGTCGGCAGGCGAAGCATCAGCGGCGCGAATCGCCGTCGGCGGCAGAGGTCATGAAGCCGGCATGGACCCAGGCGGCGTGACCGGCCCGATAAGGCCCCCCTTGGACACCAAGCGTAAGCGTTTTCGCTCCGGCGGGAATCTCGATGTCGATCGCTTCGGCCGGCATGGTCGCCAAAACGATGTCGCGGCGCCAATGGACCTGGCCATCGATGGACACTGTTAGCGGCCCGACCTCTTTGCCACAACACCCGACCACCGCGACGAAACGGCGAAATTCGGGCCGCAGAGGAATCTCGAGCGAACTGGCCTCGCGCATGCCGTAACCGCCGGTGAAAACTTGCCCCAAAAAGCGAATTGGGGGGGGACGATATTCGCCTGGCACCCGGTCGGCAAGAGGCAGCGCCCCGGTGCGCGGCCCCATGGCCCGCAGTGGCTGAATGCTCGTTAAAGGGACATCCGGCGGCGGAGCATCGGCCGCCAGCCCCACGACCGCCGAACGAAGCAGCAGCTCGCGCCATACGAATTCGCCGGCCGCGCCCGCATCGCCCAGCGTGAGCGTCAGCGTCACTTCGCGCCCGCGATAAGCCTTGAGATCCCACCAATACGTGAGCCGATCCGTCAGCAGCGGACTTTCGTACCGGTCGTAGTTCGCGCGGGAGCGGGCATAGTGATTCTTCACCCAGTAGTTCAAATGCTCGCGATCGACGCTGGGATGCCAGCTGATTGGCTCGCCGTCAACTTTCAGTGTCAGGTCGTGCAACGCCAGATCGATGGGGCAGGCGGTCGAGAACTCCAGCACGTCTCCCGCCGGGGAGATCGTCACCTTCCGCGACAATTCCAGCCGGCTGCCGGGGGGAAAGCGGAGGGTATTTTCCCAGCCGCTGGCGATTTGACTCCAAGCGCAGAAAACATTCGCGGCCGGCCACTTTCCGCTCGATTGCTCCCACTGGCCGATTCCCGCCAAGGCTGCGGCCAGCGGGCGAGTCGGGGATTCCACCTGCACGAACGGAGCCAGCCAGCAGACGGCGTCCCGAATGTCGAGCGGATCCGCATGTGCCGGGCGGTCGTCGTGGGCCATTTCGGTGATCAGGACCACCCTCCGGCAACCGCGCACGTCGATCGCGCCGGTCGGCTTGGGGCCGTAGCTCCCGAGCAGCACCTCGCTATCCCAGAGCGTCTTGCCGGTGGGATCGTCGGCCACCACCTTGCAGCGGACGCAGCCTCCCGCGCCAACCGACTGATCGAGTCCCACCGCGGTGACGAGCGACTTCGCCCCCGCGGGCAAGTCGAACACCACTTCGCTGTGCGAATGGGTCGCGAGCCCCAGGTCGGTCTCGAATTGGCCGCTCGCCGGCAGCGAGCCATCCGACGAGCGGTTGCGGAGCAAGGGCCCCCCGGTGCCAATGAGCCGCCGACTGGCGACTACTTCGGCCGGCAAGAGCGACAGCGGAATATCCCCCGCGCCGCGATAGCCGCACCAGGCGATGGTGTTCTCGGCAATCGCCAGCCCTTGCCCGGCCCAGGCGGGCTGCACCAGGTAGTGAAAAACCGGTTCCGTCCAGTTTCGCATCCGAGAGCGGTTGCGGGTTCGTTCCGTCTCGCGACTCACGCGGCAAGTGGTGATGATCGCGCCTCCGGTCAGTTGAAAGCGGGCCAGTGCCGCGCCCCCAGTCGCGGCGGCGCGGTCGCTATCGTCCAGCACGGCCGCCACGCGATCGACCGGAAACACCGCCTGTTCGATTTCGCCGAAGGGAACTTCGATCAGCCCCTCGTCGGCCAGAATCGCCAGTCCACTGTCGCGCCAGCGAATCG
Source organism: Pirellulaceae bacterium (assembly GCA_033762315.1). Taxonomy (GTDB): domain Bacteria; phylum Planctomycetota; class Planctomycetia; order Pirellulales; family Pirellulaceae; genus CAYLLN01. The sequence goes on along the minus strand of JANRLS010000146.1, from coordinate 31,924 downwards.
AGCGGGCGAGCAGCCTGCGCCCGTCGGTAAGCTCCACCGTTCCCACCGGCGGCTCGGGCCCGGCGGCTGCCGCGGCGGTTTGCACAATCCGGGCTATCCGATCGGCCCGAACGCTGATCCCCGTCCCGGCCAGCAATCCCATTTGCTCCAGCCGCACTTTGACCGTTTGCGGCATCCCTTGGCGACCAAGATCGGGCTCTAGCTCGATGGGAGTGCCGGTGAGGACATCGCCATTGGCCAGCATCAAGAACGGCGGTCGCAAAGCGACGGATGCCGAGCGATCGCGCACCAGTCGCACCGGCTGCTTGGGGTTCCACAGTTCCGCGCGCCCCAGCGACTGCGGCATTCCCGGCATCGGCCAGGCGGGCAAGGTGGGGGACGAGAGACGCTGACCATCCGCCAGCCAGGCAACGTAGCGATCCGCCCCTCGCGCGGCAGACAGCGATGCCGCTCCCCAGGTCAGCCAGCCAGCCAAGAGCCAAGTCAAGACGCGACGGTGCATCTCCTTATGATGGCTGTCGCCGGCAGCCGAGGCAATTGGCAATGGCGAGAGAGGGCATTTTTCCCCCCGGCCGCTCATTTCGGGACAATGCGCGGTTTTGGTTGACTTCCCCCCGTCACCCCAGTAGCATCGCAATCTGAACTTGCGGCATCCTTCTCTGGCCGCGGCTGGGGCTGATCGCCCAATCACTGATCGTCTAATCCCTCGACAAGCGGAGACGCCCCGTGAACGTCCGTTTGCGAATCGTGGTCGGCTGGGCATTCGCTATTTGCCTTTGGCCTGGCTTGGCCCGCGCGGTGACTCCCGAAAGCCCTGAAGTGCGGGAGGTCATCAAGAAGGCGTTCACTTTTCTCGACGAATCGACCGAGCCGCGTCTCGGCGGCAAATGCCTGATTGGCCTCGCCTATCTCAAGGAAGGGGCCGACGAGCAACATCCCAAGGTGGCGGACGCGGCCAAAGCCTGCCAGCAACACGCCAAGCCCGCCGGCGACCAGATCAAAACCGACATTTACAGCACGGGCCTCGCCATCATCTTTCTCTGCACGCTCAACCCCAGCAAATATGCCCCGGAGATTCTGAAATTCCGCGAGTCGCTCGAATATCGCCAAAAGCCGCACGGTGGCTGGGGCTATCCCGAGCGCGAAACGGGGGATACCTCGATGACTCAGTACGGCGTGCTCGCCTATTGGGAAATGGCGAATGTCGGCTTTCCGCCGTCGCTCGATTCGACCGAGCGGGTCACCAATTGGATTCTTCGCACTCAAGACCCGGAGGGAAACTGGGGCTATCAGGGTCGCGAAGGGGAAGAAGGAACGAAGCTCACGCTCGTCAAGCAAGACCCCAACCGCCTCGGCATGACCACGGCCGGGCTAGGGTGCGTCTATATGGCGGGCGATCTGCTCAAACTGAACGAAATCGAGGCGGAGCGCGACGCCACTTTGCCCCCCGCCCTGAAGCCGGTTAAGCAAGCCAAAGCGGGAGGGCTGACGCAGAAGGTCAACCCCCGCTTTTTGCTGGCGGCACAGGACCGCGGCCGCACCTGGCTCAAGGAGCACTACAAGATCGACCCACCACAATTTCCGCATTACTACTTGTACGCCCTCGAGCGCTACCAGAGTTTCTACGAAGCTGCCGAGGGACGGATTATCAAGGAACCGAAGTGGTACAACGATGGCTACGCCTATCTGAAGAGAGAGCAGCTTGATAATGGCAGTTGGAAGCCCCAGACCGAGGGAATGGAGGCGGTTACGGCTGCCTTCGGCGTGCTGTTTCTGCTGCGCTCGACGAAAAAGGCGATCGAGCGGGCGAAGAGCTTTGGCGATGGCGAAATGCTCGCCGGCCGCGGCCTCCCCGCCGCTCCGCAAGCGGTGCGCACGCGCGGCGGGCAGATTGTCGAGCAGGGGATGGGAATCACGGCGACGCAGCTGATCGACGTGCTGTTTCAGCCCGATCATCCCCAGTTGCATGAAGTCGCCTCCGATGTGGAACTGCTGCGCGATAAGCTCGCGGCCCTCAGCGAGCGCGAGCGCGGCGAGCAAATCGCCCGCCTGCGGGGCCTCGCCATCACGGGTGTTCCCGAAACCAGGCTGGCCGCGGTTCGCGTGCTGGGCCTGGCGCGAGATCTTGATGGCGCGGTGACGCTGATTGCCACGTTGAGCGATCCCGATTGGCGGGTCGTGCAGGCCGCCGACGAAAGCCTCCGTTTTTTGGGGCGCAAAGTCTCGTCCGTCGCGCTGGGCGAAAAGCCCAACGGGCAGGTTCGCCAGACGGCAATCGACCACTGGAAGCAATGGTTCCTCGCCCTCCGCCCCGATGCCGAATTCGATAACTGATGGTCCATTGCCTGGGCACGCATGACTACTGCCGATCCACTCTCTGATCCGCTGGCGAACGGCAACGTAGCGCCAGTCGCGGCCAATCCGCCGGCAGCGGATTCGCAGGCAGGTTCGGCTCTCCCAGCACGAAAATCGAGCCTGGGATTGCTGCTGGTGGGGCTGCTAATCCTGCTGGTGATTGGTGGCGGCGTGGCGGTGGGGGGCTGGCTATGGCTGGGGAGCGCCGGCGCGGGCTTGCCGACTGCTGTCGGCGGCTCCAGCGGCGGCGGCGCGGCGGTGCGGGCGGTTCCCGTCGATTCTCCTCCTCCTTTTACGGTGCAACTGGCCCTCGCTTCACCCACGGCCGCCAGCGCTGGTGAATCGTCATCGCTGGCCAAGGTGATTGACGATTTGCCCAAGCTGGCGGCAGCCCTCGCGCCGCAACTGCACGAACTGCCGGTCGATCCCACGGCACCGCCGCGGCTGATCGTGGCAGCGGGGGGACAGCCTTCGGCCGGCGACAACAGCAGCTATCCCCGCCACGAGCGGTGGGAGGTCCAGTTTCCGCCGGGCAATACCATCGAGTCCTACACCCGCCAAATGGACTTCTTCAAAATCGAACTCGGCCTGATCGGCGGCTCGGATCAAGTCACCTACCTGTCGAGCCTAGCGGAACCGGTTCCCGCCAAGCGAACCGGCCCCGCGACCGACGAACAGCGGCTCTATCTCATTTGGCGGCGCGGCGACATGCGACTGGCCGACGAGCAGCTTGCCGCGCGGGCCCAGGTTTCGCTGGCCGGCAAGGTGGTCGCCCATTTCTGCCCGCTGGAGCTGGAGGCGATGCTCGCCGCGATCGAAGACGCTTACGCCGCCCGCCAGAACATCGCCAAGATTCGCCGCACCACCTTCGGCATTCGCTCGCGAGGCGAGAATGCCTTTGAGTTTTACGTGATCGCCATGCAAGCCGAGCCGACTTGACTCCCGCCCCCTCTCCATGACCGCCGCCGACCTGCTGAACGACCTCGAACGCCAGGAACTTGTCTCGGCCGAGATTATCGCCAGCCTGCGCCGCCAGGTGACGAGTGCCGCCAAACCGGTGGCCTTGCAGACGGTTATCAAGTTATTAGTTGATAAGGGGCACCTCACTCCCGCGCAAGGTCAAAAGTTTCTTGGTCCACCAGCGACCGGAGCGACCGCCGTTGCCGCGCCGGTCGCCCCCAAAACGCCCACCAAGCCTAAATCGCTGCCCGTCGCCAAGCCCACGTCCCCCGCGAAAGCAACCCCCGCGCTGGTTGCCGCTCCGGCTGCCGAGCCGCTCGCCGATCTTGGCCCGGTGGCTGATCTTGCGCCGATTGACGATTTGCAGCCGCTCGATGGACTACCGCCGCTCAATGCGGCGGGCGAGCCCGATTTGCTCGGCAGCGGCGATCTGCTGGCGGGGGGCGATCCCTTCGCGTCACCAATGGCGGCAGCTGATCCGCTGGCGAGCGCGTCGCTCCCCGCGGCCGCGCCCGCCGCACTCGCGCAAAGTGCCGCTCCGGTTGCCGCCGGGCCGAAGACGGGACTCTGGATTGCGCTCGCCCTGGTCGGGGTTCTGGTGGTCGCGGGAATTGGCGCGGGGGCCTTATTCCTGATTCCCCGCCCCACCGGCGAGCAGGAGTTCGCCCTGGCCGAGCAAGATTATCAAGCGCAGCAATATGCCGCCGCCACCGAGAAATTCACCGCGCTTCTGGCTCGTTTTCCCAATCATCCGCAGGCCGGCACTGCCCGCGTGCATCGCGGCATGGCTCAGCTGATGGCGGCCAATCCTGGGGCGAAAAACTGGGCCGCCGTGCTGCCGGTCGCGAAACAATCGCTGCCCGAAATCGCCGCCGATCCGGGGATGACCGAGCTGCACTCCCAGCTCGCGCCGCTGGTGCAAGAGATGGCGCTGGCGCTCGTCGCCGAGGCTCGACAAGCCAAGTCCGCTGGCGACCAGGAGGCGCTCGCGGCTCAAGCGGCCGAGGCCCTCGCCCTGGCGAGCGACGCCCGCCTCGTTCCCGCCGCGCTTCGCCAGTGGCAAGAGCTCGACGTGGCCGAAGAGAGCCTGGCGATCGTCCAGCGCGATCTTGCTCGCGACCGGCGGTTGGCCGACGCCGGCGCGGCAATTAGCGGGGCGATTTCGGCGGGCCAATTCGACGCAGCCTTGGCCGAGCGCGGCAAACTACTGGCGTCCTATCCCGAACTAGCCAGCCGCGAGGAACTCGCCACCTGGGGCCGGCAGCTCTCCGCGGCCATGATCGCCGCCACGAAGTCGGCTCCCCAGACGACCGCCGCCGAAACCAGCGAATCGGCCCCCGAAATCGTCGGCTGCGTGACGTTCGTCTGCCGCCGCCCGCCACTGGTCGAAGCGACCACCCCTGCCGGCCCGCCGCTGTTTCTGGCGGCCGGGGGCTCCGCCTGGGGTCTCGACGGCGCGAGCGGCAAAGTGCTCTGGCGGCGTGGCGGCGTCAAGCTATCGCCCGTGCCAATTGCCGCCGGGAGCGCGAGCGATGCGCTCCTGATTGGCGATTCCCGGCACGAGCTGCTGCGCGTCGCTGGCCAGACCGGCAGCCTCAAGTGGAGGCATTCGCTGCGCGCGGCCGCGGCCGGAGTGCCCGTCGGGGTGGGCGATCAGATCATCGTCGCCACGCGCGGCGGCGAGCTACTGGCCCTCGACGCCAATACCGGCGCGGCTCGGCGTAAAATCGAACTGAACCAACCGCTGCGGGTGCCTCCGGTCGCCGATCCTGCCGGCAAATGGCTCTATGTCGTAGCGGACCGCCTGACGTTCGCGGTACTCGGCGCTGCCGACTTATCCCCCCTCGGCGGCGGCTATTTGGGGCACGAACCGGGAAGCATGCTGGCCCCGCTGGTCCTCTTCGGCAATCGGCTGATCATGGCCGAGAATCGGGGGCTGGAAACGGGCGTGCTGCATGTGCTGACCCTGGGCGAAAGCGGCCTCCCCACCGGCACGCCGCAGCAAATCAGCTATGCCGGCCAGGTGCTGACCGCTCCCATCGTCGCTGGCGACCGGCTGATCGTGCTGACCGACCGTGGCCGAGCGCTTGTCCTCGCCCCCGGCAGCGACGCAGCCGCTCCGCTCCGCAAGCTCGACGAATCTCAAGGGACCAATTCCGCTCCGCTTATTCGATTCGGAGTCTTCCACTCCGGCCAAATCTGGCTGGCCGACCGGGGTTTGCGGCGCTACAACTTTCAGCCCGCCACCGGCAAACTGGCCGAATCGTGGCAAGGTTTGGGGGGCGACCTGGCGGCCGGTCCGCCGCAAGTCGCCGGCGGGCAAGTGATCAGCCTGCGACACGCCGGCGCGGGAAGCATCGTAACCGCCGTCGAGCCCGCCACCGGCGCGATCCGCTGGGAAACTCGCCTCGCCCTGCCGCTGGCCGCTCCCGTGGTTGCCGCGGATGCCGACGGCGCGGCGCGTGTCGCTGGCGAGGGGGGGCTTATCGCGCGGGTCGATCTGGCCTCCGCTACTGGTCCCGCGATTCGTGAATATCCGCCGACAGCCAAGCCCTTGCCAAAACTGGCCGCCGCCTTGCCGCGCGGGGCGCGCGATTGGGTGCTGTTTCCCCAAAGCGCCGCGGGAGAGGTGTGGCTGGCGAGCGAAGACGCCGCGGCACCCAGCGCCCCTCTTCCAGGCCCAATCGCGGGGGATCCGCTCGCGCTCGCGGGGGGGCTGCTGATTCCCTGTGCATCCGGGGCCATCTGTTGGTTCGGACCCGAAGCCAGCGCCGTGCCGATCCCCGTGTTTCAGCTGCGTGGCGAGCCCGGCTCGCGCTGGACCCATTGCTCGTTGGCGGCGACCGGTGCCGCAAGCCTCGCGCTCAGCGATGGCCGCGGCCAAGTGCTCCATGTGGAGCTCAAGCTCACTCCGCAACCGCATTTGGTGGCAACCGCCTCAGCCAGGCTCGATTCGCCGCCCGCATCGCCCCTCGCCGTACTGGGCCAGTTCCTTTATTTGGTCGATCAGGGGGGAAGCCTGCGGTCGTTAGCCCTGTCCGATCTGGCGGTGGGTAAATCTTGGGACATCGCCGGCGCGGAGTTTGGCCCTTGCCCGCTTGGCGATTGCCTGCTCGTGGCCACCGGCGGCGGCGAGCTGCTTTGCCTCGATGCCAATCAAGGCGAACGCTGGAAAGTCCCGCTGAAAGATGGCCTTCCCACCGGCTGCCGAGCAGAGGGCTCGGGCAGCATATTGGTCGCTTTTCGTGAAGGGGTTGTGCTGCATCTGGCGAGCAATTCGGGCCAGGAACTAGCACGGATCGACCTGGCCCAGCCTTTGGCGGGTGCTCCGCAAAGGATCGGTCAACAACTGCTCGTCCCCGCGGCCGACGGGAGCTTGCTCCTCGTCTCGCCAACGAAAGGGGGAACGCCATGAGTCGGCTTGCCATCGCTCTGGTCGCAGCGGCCCTGCTGCTTGCTCCCTCAATGCTGGTGGCGGTCGAGCCCCTGTATCAGCAGCGGCCCTACGACGTGGTCACGCTCGACGCCAATAACGGCAACTCCGCGCTCAAGGTGCAACCGCTCGACATGCCGGTGCGCCGCTTGCCGCCATCGGCCAATCGGACCGGGGAGATCGAGATCGAACTGCTCGAACGGCCGGGGGAGCGATTTCGCGTTGCCTGGTTCAACATCACGAACCTGCAGTTTTTCGAAGAGCTGGTGCTGGCCGAAGCCGCTCCGCTCGTCGCGCAAGGCAAGTTCGACGAAGCGTATGAATACTATCGTTTTCTGGAAACGAAGTATCCGCAAACGGCTGGCCTGAGGGAGGCGGTCGAGAATTTCCTCTGGCAGCACAGTGCCAGCGAGTTCAAAGCGGGGCGGTTCGACCAGGCGCTCGCCCTGATGGTCGAGTTGCACCGCCGCAATCCGCGGCGTCCGAATCTGAACACCGCCTACGGCCGGGTGACGGTCAAGCTGGTCGAAAATCGGCTCGCGGCGGGAAATTATCGGGCGGCGCGGGGGCTACTAAAAAATTTGGCCCAGCGCTATCCCGATCAGGCCGCCACGTCGGTCGCGCCGTTCGAGTCGCAATTGCAAGCCAAGGCCACCGCCTTGCTGGTCCAGGCTCGGGCCGATCTCGCCGCGAACAACCTCAGTGCCGCCCATCGGGCCGCGATGCAAGTGCTGGAAGTTTGGCCCGCGATTGCCGGTGGCCGCGAATTGGCCCAGGCGATTCACGCGAAATACCCGGTCGCGAGCGTCGGGGTCATCTCCCCCGCTCCTCAGCCGCCGCTTCGGCCAACCGACGACTGGGCCGCGCTCCGGGCCGAGCGGCTCGTCTATCGATTCCTCGCCGAGCGAACCGCGACCGGCTATTTGTTGCCGCTGGGCGAAATCGCCAAAAGTGAGGGGAATCGGGGGCTGACGCTCGCGCTCAAGCCCGGCCTTGGCTGGCCGGACACGAATCGGCCGCTTAGCGCGCAGGAGGTGGCCCGTTGCCTGGTCGCCCGGGCCGATCCGGGGCAAGCGGCGTTCGATGCAGCTTGGAGCGACATTTTCGCCGGGGCGAACGTGACCGGGCTTTCCGCGGTGCAAATCGAATTCGCGCGCCTGCCGGTGCGTGTCGAGTCGCTGCTGACGATTCCTCTCTGGACGAGCGGCGCTGCCGTCGGCGGCGGGCCGCGGATTTCCGGCCTGGGGCCTTATCGCCTGGCGGAAGAAACTCCAGTGCGAACCAGCTTCGTCGCCCAGACGGGATATTTCGCCGCGCAGCCCGGCCAGCCGAGCGAAGTCGAAGAGCGCGCTTATGCCGATTCGGCCGCCGCGCTGCGGGCCTTGCGGCGGGGAGAAGTGAGCGTGCTCGATCGGCTTAGCCCGTGGGATGTGAAGCGGCTTGTCGGCAACAAGGACTATGTCGTCCGGGCGTATGCCTTTCCCACGGTGCATTTGCTGGTGCCCAATCCGCACCAGCCATTGACGGCCAATCGCACGTTCCGGCGGGCCCTGCTCTATGCCCTCGATCGCGAGGGAATATTGCGCCGCGGACTGCTCGACGGGCAGGCGATCGCCGGCTGCGAAGTGTTGAGCGGGCCGTTTCCGCGGGAAGTTTCGGGAGACGACCCACATGGTTATGCCAATAATCCGCAAATCAAGCCGCGTCCTTATGATCCCGGCACGGCGCTGGTCTTGTCGCGCCTCGCGCTGGACGAAGTGCGCGCCGCCACCGGCCAAAAAATCGACGGCCAACCGGCGCTGACCCTCGTCCATCCGCCGGAGCCAATCGCCCGGGCCGCTTGCCAGTCGATCGCGCGGCAACTCGGCACTCTCGATTTGCAGATTGTCCTCCGCGAAGCCCCCGCCGATGCCGTGCCAGCGGATTACGACTTGCTCTATGCCGAATTGGCGATGCGGGAGCCGGCAGTCGATGCCATCCGGCTGCTTGGCCCGCGCGGGCTGACGGGAAGCTGCAGCCCGGCGATGCTGGCGGCCCTGCGGGAGTTGGAATCGGCCGCCGAAGGGAGGCAAGCGGCAAGTCAGCTCCATGCCATTCATCGGCTGGCGGCGGGTGAGTTGCCGGTGATTCCGCTGTGGCAATTGGTTGAGCACTGCGCGTTTCACGCGGGCGTGCAAGGCTTTTCCGCCAAGCCGGTCAGTTTGTATCAAGACATCGAATCGTGGCGCGTTCCCCTGCGCCTGCCGAGCGAATGAACCGCACGCATCTACTCCCGATGACCCTTCTCGCAGCGCTGTTGCTCCCAGCCGCGGCCCGCGGCGCGGATTCGGCCGCGCAAGTGGCCTGGGAGCTTTCGCCGTACCGGGTCGAAGTGCTAATCGCCATCGATTCTCGAGCGGGCTTATCGCGCGGCGAAACGGCGGAGCTGCTCGATCAGCTAACGAGCCGGGCCGAAAACGTCGCGGGTGGGGGCTGGAAACTGACCGTTCGCCCCGCGCCGGCTTCGTTGCGATCGGCGCTGCTGGCCGATTTGGCGGCGCTGCCGGCCGAGGCTTTGCCGGCGGCCAGCTTATCGGGCGATAAGGTGCTGGTGGTGGGAGTGAAGCCCGCGCTGGCGGGGATCGCGGTGCAAGTTCGGGAGTACGACGCGACCGCTCGGGCGTGGAATGGCCTGAGGACTCGCGAGGTTGGCCAGCCGGAAAATCTGCCGCAAGTGGTGCTTGACGCGCTATTCGCGGCGTTCGGCCCGCAAGGGCGGATCGAAACGGTCGAGGGAAATACCGCCACCGTTCGCCTGCGAGCCGGAGCGCTCGGTCGTCGCGACGGCGCGCTTCCGCTGCTCGCCGATGGGGTTGTTTTTCGGCCGCTGCTCGTGACCAGCGACGCGAGCGGTGCAGCGGCAGGTCCGCCCCAAGCGATTCCGTGGACCTATCTCGTGCCGACTGGTGTTCGCGGGTCGCTCGTCACCTGCCGCATCGAATCGGGGCTGGCAGGTCCGCCGCTGCCGGAGTTTCATCCCAGCCAGTTGCGGCTGGCGCTGGCCAGTCAGGGGGGGCAAGGGTCCACGAAGCTAAAGCTCGTCAGCCAGGGGACCGGCGCTCCGCTGGCGGGTTACGAGGTAGTCGCCTTGCCCGGCACCGGCGAAACGAAGCCGCAGCCCCTGGGGCGCAGCGACCGGCAGGGAATCGTCGCCATTCCATCGGGCACAGAGGGGGTGCGCATCGTGGTGTTGCGGCAAGGAGACGAGATTCTGGCCCGCGTTCCGATTGCGCCGGGCCTGGCCAGCGAATTGACGCTCCCACTGCCCGATGCCAGCCAGCGGTTGGCGGTCGAAACGGCCTTGGCCGAAATCGCCGATGGCCTCGTCGATTTGGCGGCCCGCCGCGAAGCGCTCGCCGCACGGGTGCGAATCGCCGTCGCCAAAAGCGATGTCGAGCCGGCGCTCAAACTGGTGCAGCAGCTGCGCGATTTGCCCGCCGCGGATCCCTGGCTCACCAGGCTCGACCAGGCCCAGCCGCTGCTGGCGGCGGTTGATGCCGCGTCGCGCAAGCGGCTGGAAGGGCGCATCGCCGACCTCCGCCAGCTGGCCGAAACGCTGATCGCCGATAAGCCGGTCGAACGGCTGGAGGCGGAACTAAAAGCGGCGAGCGCGGGCAAATAGCCCAGTGGCGGGGTGAATTTTCGCTGCCGGCTGCGCGGACGATGCGGGTTGTTCGTGCCGGCATGTCGGCTGACAGGGCCGCCGCCGCGCGGACCGCCGACCATTTCGCTCCCGAAAAGGCGGGAACGCGATATGATCTAGGGAGGAAGGGCCGTTCGGATGCTGGACACGCTTCGTACCGACCAACAAGACCGCTGGCGACGCGGCGAGCCGGTGCGGGTGCGGACGTATGTCGAGCGATATCCGGGGCTGCTGAGCCAGCCCCGGCTGCTGGCCGATTTGATCGTTGGCGAGCTGGAATTGCGGAAAAGTCACGGCGAAAATCCCGACGTGGAGGAGTATTTCGCGCAGTTTCCGCAGTGCGCCAACCAGCTTTCGCATCTGTGCGGCGGAAATGGCCAAGGTGCGACGATCGCGGTTACGCAAATTGCCGCGGCCGCGAGCACGAACGATTCGGATGGCAGTTTCGACACGATCGCCAGCGACGCTTCCGGCGAGCTCGCCTCGGCGGCCCACGCCCATCATTCCGGCTGGCCCAAGATTCCGGGATTTGAGGTGCTATCCGAACTCGGTCGCGGCGGCATGGGGGTGGTTTATAAGGCGCGGCAAACGGCGGCCAATCGGCTGGTGGCGCTGAAGGTAGTGCGGCGCGACGTGCTGGAGGCCCTGCCGCTCGAAACGCAGACCTGCACCGTCGGCCGTTTCAAGCACGAGGCCCAGGCCACCGCCCGCCTGCAGCACGACAATCTCGTCACGGTGTACGAAGTGGGGGAGGTGGCGGGGCAGTGGTACTACGCGATGCGGTTCGTCGAGGGGCAAAGCCTGCACGAGATGCTCCGGGCCGGCCCGCTCGACAATCGCCGCGCGGCGGGGTACCTCGAGCCGGTCGGCCGGGCCCTGCAAGCGGCCCACGATCAGGGAATATTGCATCGCGATCTGAAGCCGCACAACATCATGGTCGATGCGCGGAGCGACCGGCCCCTCTTGGCCGATTTTGGCCTCGCCAAATTCACCGACGGCAGCCAGGAGCTGACTCGCGCCGGCGAAGTGATGGGAACTCCGTCGTACATGCCCCCCGAGCAAACCCAGGACGCCAGCCGCGTCACCACGCTGGCCGACGTCTATTCGCTCGGCGCGACGCTTTATCACGTCCTGACCGGCCGCGCGCCGTTTCAGGCTGCCAGCCTCGCCGACACGATCCGCCAGATCAACACCGTCGAGCCGGTCGCCCCGCGCGTATTGAACCCGGCGATCGACCGCGATTTGGAAACGATTTGCCTCAAAGCCCTGCAAAAGGAGCCGGCCCGGCGCTATGCCTCGGCCGGCGCGCTGGCCGACGACCTTTCGCGGTATCTCGAAGGGAGGCCAATTCTCGCGCGGCCGCTGGGGCCGGTCGGACGGACCTGGCGGTGGTGCCGCCGCAATCCGTGGCTCGCCACGCTGTCGGCCACCGCCGCGGGGCTGGCGCTCCTCGCGCTCCTCTCGATCATCGTCGGCTATGTCAACACCAAGGCGGCGCTCGCCAAGTCGGAGGCCCGCTTGCGGCAAGCGCTGGTGGTGGTCGATGACCTGTTCACCCGCCTGTCGGAGGACGACCTGCTCAACGAGCCGGGCATGCAGCCGCTGCGCAAGGATTTGCTCGCCCGGGCGCTCAAGCATTATCAGTTCTTTTTGCAAGAGAGCGGCGGCAACCCGGCGGTGCGCGACGAGGCGGCCGCGGCCCGGTTTCGCGTCGGCATGATTACGCAGCTGACCGATTCGCGGAAAGCGGCCCTGCCCGAGCTGCTCGCGGCGGCCGATTTGCAGCGGCAATTGCTGGCCGAGCGGCCGGACGACATCGCCCGGCTGAAGGCCCTGGCCGACACGCTGCAAGCCCTGGGCAACGTGCATAAGGAAGAGCGCGAGCTCGATGCGGCGACCGATTATTACCAGCAAACGGCCGCGATTCGCCAGCGGATGACCGAGCTGGCCCCGACGAACCGCGAGTACGCGCGCCTGCTCGCCAATACGCGGATGAATCTGGGAATGGTCGAACTCGACCGCGACGAGCTCGACGCGGCCCGCGCCGCGCTCGGCCAGGCACAAACCGCCCGCCAAACGCTGCTGGCCGAGGATCCGCGGGCGACGAAGGTTCGCCGTGACCTGGCGATGGGAGCCTTCAATTTCGCCCGCCTCGCGCTGGTGGCGGGGGATTCGGCCGCGGCCGCGACGGAGCTGGCGGCGGCAATTCGCGGGTTTGACGAGCTTTTGGCCGAGGATCCGCGGTCGCTCGCCTTGCGGGCGAATTTGAGCGTCTGCCATCGGCTGCTGGCCGAAATTCGGGCCGACGGTGGCGAAATTCCGGCGGCGCTCGCCAGCTATGAGGCGGCTCAGCGGCACATGCGAACGCTGGCGATGGGAAATCCGGACGTCGCCCAGTATCAAGCGGAGCTGGCCATTCTGGCGATGAGTCGGGGAACGCTGTGCGAAGAGCGCGAGGATGTGGCCGGCGCGAAAACCGCCTGGACCGAGGCTCACGCCGCATTGACGACGCTGGTGGCGCGCGAGCCGAAAAGCCCTGATTATCGCCGCGACCTCGCCACTAGCGAATGGGCCCTCGGCAACTTGGAACTGGATGGCGGCGATCGCGTGGCGGCGATCAAGCTGCTGTCGTCCGCGCGCGACCGGATGCAAGCCTTGGCAAGGGAATTCGCGAACGATGCCGCGCTCGCCCGGCGACTGGCGGCGATCGCCGCCGATCTGGCCGCCGTCAACATGCCGGGGGAGAAGACGCCGTAGTTGCGTGGGCCAGGCCGACGAAGCGATCGCTGGATGATCCGGAACATGACCAGACTAGTCACGGCGGGGGACATTTTTTCGCGCGACTTACGGCGACGAGCCAAGTCGCAAGTCGTTGGCCGGCAAGGAGGTGCGTCGGCGCGCCGCGACGTAAGTGTCGCCGTCCGCGGAAAAGCGCGCGCGAGTTCCTTGACATGCGCATGTTATTTACAGATAAATAGGTAGTGTCTGTGCATTAATAGCGTGGAGCGACATTACCTGCCCGTCGTTGTGCGAGGGTTTCCGACCCCGCACAGGGTCCGACCGAAGGTCTCCCAACCGCGGCGGGGTCAGAGACCCACGCCAAACATGAGCGGGGTCCGAGACCCGCGCCAAACATGAGCGGGGTCAGAGACCCGCGCCGAACATGGGGCGGGGTCAAAGACCCGCGCCGAACTGGGAAATTGGGCCAACAAATGGCTTATGAAAACCCTAGTAACTATAGTAAGCCGGAGAAAGACAGATCTCGAAATAAGCGCGCAAGTGCTTGTTCAGCCAGTAGTTGCGTCAATTTCCCGTGGCGCGCGATTTCGTTCGCTCGCAATAAGTCATCCGTGGTCCCCCGTGCGCTCCGCCAGCCCAGCCCAAATTTCGTTGACAACTCCCCAGTTTGACTTTGCCGATCCTGCCGTTTGGTCCGATGGTAACGATAGGGAACCTTCTAGTTGGGGGGTGCTAGCGGCGCGATCTGAACGGGCGAGCCGCGGCCGGAGCGATCACAGGCGTTGGCCAGGCGCGGCGCCGAGCGGAGAAACCATGCCACGAATTTGCCTCTCACTGGTGATCTTGTGCATGTTGGCGACTTCCGCCCTGGCGCAAGGAACTGCCGAACCGGATCCGAGCATCCCCTTGCCCGTCGAGCTGGCGGCCGAGCTGGCGGCGCTCGACGAGCGTCCCGCTTATCTGCAAGATGCCGACGTGACCGCCGCCGCATACCTGGCGCAGCCCGGCTTGGTGGTCCCGGCCGAGGCGCCGAGCGCGGAAAGTCCCCGGCCCGTGCGGCGCAGCTCGCGCAGCGAATACGTGCGGCTGGCTCGCGTGCCGAACATGCTGGGAGATTCGCTCAGCACGGGGGGGCAGTTTGTCGTGGGAGACACCACGGGACAAACGAAGTTCATCTCCGATGTGCCGCTCGGCTTTGCTCGCAGCGTCAAGATTGGCGAGAACAACAAGGGCCTGCCGATGGACCGGGTCTATTTCATTTACAACGGCTTTCAGAATGCCCTACAGCGCGACAACGGCGCGGGGCAAATCGTCGATGCGAATGTCGATCGGTACACGCTCGGCGGCGAGAAGACCTTTTGGGATGGCCTTGCCTCGCTCGACGTGCGGATGCCCTTTATCGGCTCGTTCGCCTCGCCTGAGGATGCCCAAGGGGCGATCAGCACGGGGAACGTCGGCGACGTTTCGCTGTTTTTCAAGGGCCTATTGTATGCCGACAATTTCGTGTCGGTGGCGGCGGGCGTGGGGACGACGGTTCCCAGTGCGTCGGCCGTGGAAGGGCAGATTCAGGGAGCGCCGTTCCGCATCGACAACCGGGCGGTGCATGTGCTGCCCTATTTCGGCGTGGTGCTATCGCCCGACGACGCCTGGTTTTTTCAGGCGTTCGTGCAGTGCGATTTTGCCGCCAGCGGCTATCGGATTCAGCAAGGGGGCCAATCAGGGCCCGTGCTGACGGAGCAGAATTTTCTGTATGTCGATGCCCTGGCGGGGCGGTATTTGTATCAGAACGAATCGGCGCCGTATCTGACGGGTATCGCGGGGCTGGTCGAATTGCACTACATCTCGGCACTGAACAACGCGGACCTCGTGCAACTCGAGCTGGGCAACTCGGTGGGAACCCTGGGAAACATCTACAACCGGGTGGATTACTTGAACCTGACCGGCGGCGTGCAATTCGATATTGGCCAGCTCGCGAACCTCCGCGTCTCGTGCGTGGTCCCGCTCAAGACCGACACCGCGGATCGGCAATTCGACAGCGAAGTGCTGGTGTCGTTCAATCGCTACTTCTGAGCCCCCGTATATATTGGGCTGCGTGGGGAGCGATTCTCCGGGGTGACCTTGGCCCGGTTGGTCGGAGAATCCTCGCTCGCGGAAAGCCAGTCATGCCCGACAAGCCGTTTGGCCGCGAGCTACGCATCCGCAAACAGTCGGAGTTCGACCGCGTTTATGCCGCCCGCGTTTTCGCGGCCGACGACGTGCTCGTGGTCAATGGCCTGGCGAGCGGGCTGGATCATCCGCGGCTAGGCTTGTCGGTGTCGAAAAAGGTTGGCAACGCGGTGGTGCGCAACCGCTGGAAGCGACTGATTCGCGAGGCCTTTCGCCTCCATCGCGCCGAGTTGCCGGCGGGGGTGGACTTGGTCGCGCGGCCGCAGAAGGGGGCCGAGCCCGAGCTGGCGGCGATTTGCCGGTCGCTTCCCGCGCTGGCCCGGCGGATCGCCAGGCGACTCAAGCCGACCGAGGGGAAGCCAGGTTCATGAGCGTCGTTCGATTCCTGTGGCGCTTGCCTGCTCGCGGGCTGATCTTCCTGGTGCGGTTGTACCAGGTGACGCTCAGCCCCATTTTCGGCCGCCAATGCCGATTTCGGCCGACGTGCAGCCACTACATGATTGAGGCGGTGGAGAAGTACGGAGCGATACGGGGCTGCCTGAAGGGGCTCTGGCGAATTCTGCGGTGCAATCCGTTTTGCCGCGGCGGGTGGGATCCGCCGTGATCCGCCACGACGCATCGCACGAGATGGCCACTCCCTTGTTCTAGCCCCCGGCGGAAAGTACAAGGGCGATATGCGGCAATACCTTGACCTGTTGCGACACATTTTGGACCACGGCACCCCGAAGGCCGACCGAACGGGAACGGGAACGCGCAGCATTTTTGGCCACCAGATGCGATTCGATCTGGCGACGGGCTTTCCGCTGGTGACGACGAAGAAGGTGCACACGCGGTCGATCATCCACGAGCTGCTCTGGTTTTTACGCGGCGAGACCAACATCCGCTACTTGAAGGAGAACGGCGTCAGCATTTGGGACGAATGGGCCGACGAAAACGGCGAGCTCGGCCCGGTGTATGGCCACCAGTGGCGTTCGTGGCCGGCTGCCGATGGCCACTCGATCGACCAGATCAGCGACGTGATCGAGCGGATTCAAACGACGCCCGATTCGCGGCGGCTGATCGTCAGTGCGTGGAACGTGGCCGAGGTGAATCGCATGGCCCTGCCGCCATGCCATTTGCTGTTTCAGTTTTACGTGGCCGAGGGGCGGCTGTCGTGTCAGATGTATCAGCGGAGCGCGGATGTGTTTCTCGGAGTGCCGTTCAATATCGCGTCCTACGCGCTGCTCACGCTGATGGTCGCGCAAGTCACGGGCCTCGCGCCCGGCGAGTTCATTCACACGCTAGGGGATGCCCACCTGTATAACAATCACCTGGAACAGGCCGAACTGCAATTGAGCCGCGATCCGCGCCCGCTGCCGACGCTGCGGATCAATCCCGATGTCCGCTCGCTGTTCGAGTTTCGCTACGAAGATTTCCGGCTCGAAAACTACGATCCGCATCCGCACATTGCCGCGCCGGTCGCGGTGTGACCTGTTCCAATTCTCCCCTCACCCGTCAACCCTCTCTCCGATCATGCGTCATCTGTTTCGCTTCGTCGTCGGCTTCGTCGCGGCGGTCGCTTTCGCCTTGTTCACGTCGGCCCATGCCGCCTCGGCCACTCCGCCGAACATCGTCCTCATCTTTGCCGACGACTTGGGCTATGGCGACATCGGCCCGTTCGGTGGGAAGACGGCCCGCACGCCGGCTCTCGACAAATTCGCCGCCGAAGGGATGAAGTTCACCAGCTTCTATGCCACGCCGGTTTGCTCGATGTCGCGCACCTGCCTGCTCACCGGGTGCTACAACACGCGTCTCTCGATTCCCGGCGTTCTCTTTCCCGGTAGCCAGATCGGCCTGCATCCGGACGAAGTCACGCTGGCCGATCTCGCGAAAGAGCAAGGCTACGCGACGATCTGCATCGGCAAGTGGCACCTCGGCCATCGCGAGCCGTTTTTGCCGACGAAACAAGGCTTCGACGAGTATTTCGGCATCCCCTATAGCAACGACATGACGATCGACCCGAAGCATGCCCAGTTCGCCAAGGACTGCGTCTTTCGCGAGGGGATGACCGAAGCGAAGGCCCGCGAGGGGGCGATTCGGAATGTCGTGCCGCTGATGCGCGGAACCGAAGTCGTCGAGTATCCGGCCGATCAGGCGACGCTCACCCAGCGCTACACCGCCGAGGCGACGAAATTCATCCGCGCCCACAGGGATGGGCCGTTCTTCGTCTATCTGCCGCACACGATGGTACATTACCCGCTGGCAGCCTCCGAGCAATTCAAGGGAAAGAGCGCGGGGGGCCTCTTGGGAGACGCGATTGAAGAGCTCGACTGGTCGGTCGGAAAGATCATGCAAACCTTGCAAGAGCTGAAGCTCGACGACAATACGCTTGTCATCTTCACCAGCGACAACGGAGCCGCCGCCGGGTCGTCGCTGCCGTGGCGCGGCAAGAAGGCGAGCACCTTTGAGGGGGGCGTCCGCGAGCCGTGCCTCATGCGTTGGCCGGGGCACATTCCCGCCGGCACCACCTGCGAACAGATCGCCGGCAATATCGACCTCTTGCCCACCTTCGCGAAGCTCATCGGCGGCAAGCTGCCGGAAGGGCGAATTCTCGATGGCCGCGACATCACCTCGCTCATGACCGATGCCAAGGCGGGCCCGGTGCGCGATACGCATCTCTATTTCGCCGGCAACGGCAATCTGTCGGCCATTCGCCACGGCGATTGGAAGCTGTTCCTCGCTCCGCCGAACGCCAACGCGAAAGCTCCCGCCGACAAGGCGAAGGCCCCCCAGCAACGTCCCGCCGGTTCGGTGCTCTACAACCTGGCCACCGATCCGGGCGAGACGAAAGACGTGGCCGCCGAGCAGCCGGAGGTTGTCGCCAAGCTGAAAGCCCTCGCCCAAGAGCGCGAGGACGAGATCATCAAGAATCGCCGCCCCGCCGGCCAGTTGGACGAAGGGCGGGCGAAATAGTCGCGCGAGACCACCCCCAGGAATCCACTCCATGAGCTACCCCGCACCACCGCCTGCCCGCACGGGAATCGAAGTCACCACCGGGTTTTTCCCGCTGGCTTTCCTGCTGTTCATGTGCTCCCCAGTCGTGGTCATCAATGGCCATCCGATCCAGCATGGCTGGCGGACCGCTTTTTACGATCTGCAGCCGGGGCAGTATCAGATTTGCATCTTTTTCTCGTACCTGGGAATGTCGCAGTGCGGCCGGGCCGATGTGGCTCTCGCCCTTCAGCCGGGCGAATGGCGGCGCGTCAACTTCTACATGTGGCCGTGGATGTTCGCTCCCGGCTCGATTTCGGTCAGTTGAGGCACGGCCGCTGGGCTATAATGCAAGCTGCCGCGTCGCCACCACTCGCCCTTGTGTTTGCCTGCCATGTATCTGCGTCTTGCCAACCGTCTGCTGTGGGAAACCGACAAGCGTCTGCTCTTCAAGCTGGCGTGGAACTTCGGCCTGAAGGGAGTCCGCTCGGTCCAGCGGCACAAGCGCAGGCTAAAGCGGGGGGAGTTCTTTCCGCCGTTCCTCTACATTTCGATCATCAATAGCTGCAACCTGCGCTGCCAAGGCTGCTGGGTCGATGTCGCCGCCAAGCAGGCGAAGATCGAAGTACCCGCGATTAACCGCCTGATCTCCGAAGCCAAGGCGATGGGGAACTCGTTCTTCGGCATTCTCGGCGGCGAGCCGTTCATGCACCCGGAGATTCTGGAGATTCTGGGTAGCCACCGCGATTGCTACTTCCAGGTGTTCACGAACGGTCACTTCATCACCGACGATGTCGCCCGCCAGCTGCGCAAATTCGGCAACGTGACGCCGCTGGTCAGCGTCGAGGGGAACGAGATCGTCAGCGACGAGCGCCGCGGCCGCGATGGAGTGCTGAGCAAAACGATGCAGGGGCTGCAAAACTGCCTGAATCACAAGGTAATGACCGGCGTTTGCACCAGCCTCTGCCAGACCAATTTCGATCTCCTCAGCGAGAAGTGGCTTGATCGGCTGATTGAAATGAAGGTGATGTACACCTGGTTCCACATCTATCGCCCCGTCGGACCCGACGCCAAGCCCGAACTGGCCCTCACTCCCGAACAGCAGCTGCAATGCCGCAAGTTCGTCGTCGAGATGCGGGCCAAAAAGCCGATCGTCATCGTCGATGCCTACTACGATGGCGAGGGGCGAGCCCTGTGCCCTGCCGCCACCGGCTTCACGCACCATATCAGCCCGTGGGGAGACATCGAGCCCTGCCCGATCATTCAGTTCGCCAAGGAGTCGATCCACGACGAGCGGCCACTGCGGCAAGTCTTTCAGGAATCGGCATTTTTGCGAGACTTCCGCGAAACGGCCGCCCAGCACACGCGCGGCTGCATCGTGCTGGAGCGGCCCGACTTGCTCGAAGGGCTGGTCGCCCGCCACGGTGCCCGCGACACCACCGCCCGCCACGCCGCCTTGCCGGAACTAGCCGCGATGGAGATTCGCCCCAGCCAATACAACCCCGGCCAGGAGATTCCCGAGAAGTCGTGGGCCTATCGCCTCGCCAAGTATTTCTTCTTCAACGACTACGGAACCTACGGCAAGCATTTCGATTCCAAGAAGTGGATCGAAACCCGCACCCCCACTCCGCCACCCAAGCCCAAGCTGGTGCAGATCGAGGGATAGCCAACCTAACGGAACCAAGCCATGATCCAGAAAGCTCCGATTGAGGAAGACTTGGTCGGCTTTGATGAGTTTTGCACGCTCGTCGCCGATGGCCAAAAGGCGGACTTGATTGATGGAGTGATCTACATGGCATCGCCCGATACGACGCGGTCCAATGCACTAACTGGACTTATCTACTATTTGTTCGAGGGTTTCACTGCAGCTCGAGACATCGGGGGATTCTCGTTTGTGACCCGTTTCGCCTGCAAATTCACCGACACTCGGGCACCCGAGCCGGATGTCGGCTACGTGCAACCCGAGCGTTTGCATTTGGTGAAAGAGGGATACGTGGACGGTGGTCCCGACATCGCCGTCGAGATCGTTTCGCGAGACAGTCGCAGTCGCGATTATGGCGAGAAGCGCGAACTCTACGAAGCCGCCGGTGTCCTTGAGTACTGGATTGTCGATCCCTTGCAGCGGCGGGTTGAGTTCCTGCGGCTGGTGAGCGGCAAGTACGTGCTGATTCCGCTGGAGGAAAACCGCATTTTTCGAAGTGAGGCAATTCCGGGGCTCTGGATCAATATCGAATGGCTGTTGGCCAAGCCTACGCCCAAAGCTTACCACTGCTTGCAAGAGATTCTGCGGACCCCTTCCTGAGTGACGGCAGCTTCTCTCGCCCGCTTCGCGTGCTTAGGGCATTGCCCCAGGCACCACCACCGGAAAAAACAGCGGCTGGTCGTCGTATTTGCCGCGGCCGTAGCTGGCGATAAAACGCTGCGTTGCGGAATTGCGCAGGAACGCGGCCAGCTCGCGCGCGGCGGGCAAACGGGTATCGTCCGCGGGGCCGGTCGCCACCACGACAAGATACGGCCGCCGCAACCGCGGATCACCCTGCACCATGATTTGCAGGTCGCCGGCCGGCACCTTGCCGTTTAGAAACGGGATGCGACCGATGAGCGTGTAGGCTCCTTCGTCCGCGGCCCGCGCCAGCGACTGACGATGCTTGTCGCCGGGAAGGACGATTGCATGGTCCGGATCGAGCGTCAACTCCCCCGCCGCCAGAACATCCCCGATAACTTCGCTCGCACCATTGCTCCCATGCACGACAAACTTACTCTTCGATTCGATGATTTTGCGCAGCGCGGCGACCGCGTCTTTCTCCCCCTTGATCTTGGCCGGGTCGGCTGCCGGGCCGACGAGAATCATGTCGTTGCGGGCCCAAGGCTGGGGATTCTCCCCCAGTCCATCGGCGACGAGATTGATGATCGCATCGCTATTGTGCATCACGAGCAGATCGGCCTCTCCGGCGGCAAACGCGGTGACGACAACGTGCTTCGGCCCACTGGCAACCAGTTCCACGCGCCGGCCACTCGCGCGCTCGAACCGCGCGGCCTGATCGGGCCACAGTTCAGTCTCGATCAAGCCGCCGATCACGGCGCACCGCACGGCAGGCAGCGACTTCTCTTCCGCAGGGACCAGCCCCATCCCCAACAGCAACCCCACGGCAGCGGCAAGCAGCGATCGATTATTCACCCCGAACCTCCTCGATGTCCCCTGTATTGTGAAGCTGATAGCCCGGCAACTCGGAGAGCAACTGCCGATACTCACGCGAGCGCACGACGCGCACCAGCGCGGCGAGCCGCGGATCGTCGGCCGAATCGCGCCCATAGCAGAGGTCGTAAGGTTCGGTCGCCACGGGCAGAAACTGCAATTGCCCCTCTTCGCTCGCCAGCCGCACGCAAACTCCGACATCGGCCCAGCCGGAGCGAATCGCCTCGACGACGCCGCGATGATCGCGCGCGACATGCCGCGGCGCGGGCCGGCGGCCGAGCAGTTCGTCCTGGCACCTTCGCGCGCCGGCCCCGGCGTTGCGGCCGATCCAGCGCAGTTTGGCTCGCGCCGCGCCGCCGGCGGTCTTCAGGCGAGCGGCCGGCTGAAAGGCAAGCCCCTCTTCCCACACCGCGACCCGCAGCAACGCGGCATCGCCGGGAAACCGCTGACGAACGGCCGCGAGGTTGCCGCGCTGCTGGTCGCTGGCGGCCAGATGCACTCCGGCGACGTGTACCAAGCCTTGCTGAAGCAAATCGAGCGCCTCGCCGCTGGAGCGAGTCAGCACCAGCATCCGCAAACCCGACCGGCGGCGATACAAGGCCGCCAGCAGAGCCGCGGCCGGATCGCACGAGGCGAGCACCAGAGTTTCGCTCGCCCGCTCGAGCGCTGCTGGCAAGGCCGCGGCGTGTTCCAACCTGCCATCGTGTCCCAAACCGCCGCGGGGGCCGCATTCGACCGGATAGAGCCAGGTTTGCCCGGCGACTTCCGCCCCCCAATAGCGACACGGAAACGCCACCGGCGGCCAGGCAAACCGCAGCGGCCGGGAATCGGCCCGCGAACCGCCAAACAGCTCCTCGACCGTGCAGCCCAGTGCCTTGCCCAGCGCCAACGCCGCCGCGACCGACGGCACCAGGCGCTGACCTTCGATCGCGCTGACCCCGGTTCGCGATAAGCCGGCTGCTTCAGCCAGTTCGGCCTGCGACCAGCCGCGTGCTTGACGGAGCGGTTTGACCCGGTTATCAACAGTTTCCGCTAGCGACATGATCCTGCCACCTTATGCCATTTTCGTGTCATTGTCCAGACAGTGGAGTCTTGCCGTGCCCCGCCGCAACGCATTTACTCTCGTCGAATTGCTCGTGGTCATCGCGATCATCGGCGTGCTCGTTGCCCTGCTCTTGCCGGCGGTGCAGGCGGCACGCGAGGCGGCGCGGCGGTCGCAGTGTCTGAGTCAGCTCCGTCAGCTTGCAATTGCGGCCCATAGCTTCCACGATACCCACGGCCGCTTTCCGCCGGGGGTTTTCCAGATGAACTTCTCCGGCAGTCCCAAGTATCGCGGGGTGACGCTCTTCGCGGAATTGATGCCGTTTCTTGAACAGGGGAACCTCGTGCAAGCCTGGGACAAGACTGACCCGCTCAACAACACGGTCGGCGGGCTGAACTCTCGCACCGCGACCAAGCTGCCGCTGCTGATTTGCCCGTCAGATGTTATTCCGCAGAACCCGGTAGATGGCGGCAGCGGACGCTTCTACGCCCTCACCAGCTACGGCGGAAACGGAGGGAGCCGGTCTTACGATCCGCAACTGGCGACCAACGACGGCATCTTTTTCGTGATCGGACCCGGTTCCGAGACACTGCCCGGCGGCAATGCGGTGCGCATGGCGGAGGTAACCGACGGCCTCTCCAACACCGCGCTCTTCGGCGAGCGCAATCACCTGGACCGCAATCACGATAGCTTCGTCGCGGCGTACTCAGCGGGTGGTGGCGGCGGCGGAGGCGGTGGTGGAACCACCTTCGCCTCCATGAGCAGCCTGGGGGGGTGGGGGGCTTCAGGCGGGCGGCTGGCGGCCGGCGACGTCACCATGAGCGCCTTTGCTCCCATCAACTTTCGCGTGGCCTACCACTACGACAATCGCTCGCAGCTCAATCCGGCCGCCAACAGCGCGACAGCCTACCAACATTATGCCGACCGGAAGATGAACGCCTTTGGGAGCAATCATCCCGGCGGCGCGAACTTCGCATTGGCCGATGGCTCCACGCGGTTCGTTCCACAAACGCTGTCGCTGGCGAGCTTGCGCACGCTGTGCGTGCGCGATGATGGGCAGGTCAGCGCGTTTGAGTAGCCTGGTCTGGCCTCCGCCCATCGGATTTGCCCCTCGGCGGGCCTACTTCGTCGGCTCGATGTTGCGATAGGCAATGGCCCGCCGCACCGCCGGCGGTAGCGGGGCGTTCTTGCCGTGGATCGCCCGCCAGAGGATTTCGTTCAGCTCGAAATCGTCGATTTTGTCGTACTCGGAAAAGTCCATTTTGCTCGAACGCTCCGCGCCATAAGCGGTCGCCTGGTTCAGCGCGTTGAGGTCGATTCGCGCCGGTTCGTGCTGATAGGTCGCCAGGTCTGGCTCGCTTGTGAACGACTCGAACATCGGGTTCGCGGCGGCATCGAACTGCGAGAGCGGCGGCAACCCCAGAATCAGCTCCATCGTGCGGAGCATGCTGACGGTGCTGTACTGCGTGCTGTCGAGATATTTGCGGCGGACATAGGGGCTGATGACGAGGCCGATCGTGCGATGGGCATCAACATGATCCGGGCCATTCTGAGCATCGTCCTCGATCACAAAGATCGCGATCTTCGGCCAGTATTTGCTCTGGCTCACCGCTTCGACCAGCTTGCCGAGGGCCAGGTCGTTGCTCGCCACACAGGCTTGCGGTGTCGGGCTGCCGGGCTTGGTTCCTTCGGTGTGATCTTCCCCCAGGCTCATCACGATGAAGTGCGGCAGGTTGCCGTTTTTCTCGTATTCGCGGAATTCGGCGAGGAATGTTTCGACCCGGTCAGTGTCGCGCACCTTCTGGCCGGGCTTCGTGGGGAGGCCATAGGTGGGGCAAACATGGCCGATCAACCCCGGCACGCGCCCTTCCATGCGGAAGGTGCCATCCGGTTGGCTGACGCGACCGCCATATTCGCCGTAACTGCGATAGGTTTTGCCGAGTCGCTTGCACGAATCCCAGATGTAGCCGCTGGGGGCGTTGGAGAGGTCGCCATCGTCATCGTCGTCGATTCCCTGCCGCTTGCTATAGGTGAGGGCCCAGTTACGGGCGATGTAATCGGTGTTGTAGGCCATCGTGGACCAGGGATGGCCATCGGCCGAGACGTGCCCGTTGCAATAGAGATTGTCGAGCAGCACGTACTCTTCGGCCAGCTTATGATGATTCGGGGTGATCTCGCGGCCAAACATGAGCAAGCTCGGATCGCGATTGCCGCGCTCGATATCGCTAAAGACCTGGTCGTAGGTGCGGTTCTCCTTGATGATGTAGAGGACGTGCTTGATCGGCGAGGGATCGCCCACCTTCGTGGGAATCGCGGTTTTTCGCGTCGTGGGAGCGACGGTCAACAGCTTGTCGCTATAGGGGCAATTGCGATAGACGCGGTCGGTCAGGGCGGCCCACGCTCTGTCGTCCTTTTCGCCGGGCAGATCGACAATCGACAGCGCGCCGGAGAGAGTCGTTCCCACGTGCGGGAAAGGAATCCGCTTGTAGCCCCCAACTTCGGCTGGTTTTTCGAGGGCGGGGGCGAGCTTGTCGGGGGCGGGCTTGTTGGACTGCGTTTCGTTCCCCTTGCCGAGGCCGACCAGCAGTTGTTTGCCGTCGGAAGTAATCGCCACTGCGGTCGGATACCAGCCGGTGGGAATAAAGCCCCGCACCTGGCTGCGGCGGGGGGCCTCGATGTCGATCACCGCGATGCAGTTGTTGTCGGCATTGGCGACGAAGAGCAGCTCGCCATCCGGCGAAATGCATAGGGCGTCGGGGGTGCTCCCTTCCGGGGATTGCGGAAACAGGGCCGTGAAAATCGTCTCTTGCACGGTGCCCCGAACCGTGTCGATGACATGCACCGTGTTGCTCGACGCACAAGCCACGAACAGGCGATCGTCCTGCGGATGCAGGGCCAGCTGATTCGGATGTTCGCCAACGACAATGCGGCTGATGGTGCGAAGCGTTTGCGGATCGACGACCAGGACCGCCCGGTCGGCCCAATCGCTGACGTACAAGAGCCCGTTTTTCCCCAGAATCACGTCATACGGCCGAGTGCCGCAGGGAGCGGTAAGATCGCCGGTTTCCGCCGCCTCGACGGTAATCCGGCTGATGACGCCACCGGCGTTTTTGTCGGTGGTGGCGTCTCCCCAGGCGAACGACTTGTTGCCCCCCTTGGGAAGAATCGTCAGCGAATAGAGGCTGTCCGCCTTCGCGTCCCAGCAAATTCCCGTGCGAAAGCCGGGGGGGGAGGCGGACTCTTTGTCGCCTGGCTGACTTTGCGGCGGCTGGGGCTCGGAGGGTCGTTTGGCGAACTTGGTGCCGTTCCAGGTAAAGGCGTGGATCAGTGCGTCGCCGCCGCCGGACCACCAAAAGCGGCCGCTTTTCGGGTCGGTGGCGAGACCAAACCAGCTTTGGGGGGCGGTTTGCGTGTCGATCTTGCGGCCGGTCGCCAGTTCGACGGCGGTCAGCTCGTGGGCGTTGTAGCCGCTGGTCGCGACGAAAGCAGTTTTGTCATCGGGCGAGACAACGATGTTGAGCGGCAAGTCGGTCAAGGGAACCTGCCGACCCACGGGGGTCAGCCGCCAACCGTTGGGAAGCAAAAAGCCATCGCTGGTCGGACCAGGAAACTGCGGTTTGGCCGCGGGCTCTTCGCCGCGCAAAGCTTGCGGCACGAGGCAGAGCACGTACAGGGGAGCGAACGCAAGCAAACGGTTTGGCATGGCGAGATATCCTGGGGGAGAGATTGTCTCAGGGTAATTGTCCGAGCACGCCCCGTAAAAAGCGGGCGAGGCGATCCGACATTTTGAGCGCGTCCTCGCGCAGATTCCACAGGTCTTTCGCGGCACTGAATCGCTTGAGCACCGCGCCGGCGGCGGCGCCAACTTTGGCGGCGAGCGTCCTTTGCGAAAGGAGGTTCTCGATTTCCGGCGGCAGGACGTCCTCCACGGCGTCGCTGATGATCCGCACCGAGAGGAGCCTGGTATCGGCCGCGCGGCACGCCTCGGCCACGGCAAAAGTCTCCATGTCGCAGGCGAGAGCGTGGTGCCTTTCCGCCAATTCGCGGCGCTGGTCGGGCGTGCGGATGAGGCGATCCACCGTGAGCAGCCGCCCCACGAATAGCCCCTTGGTCGCGGCGACCACCGCCGGATCGAGCTTAATGCCCACCGCCAGCGAATTCCCGGCCGGATTCGCCACTTCGTCGGCCAGCAGGACGCCGCCGCGTTTCAAGCGGTCGTCGAGCGCTCCGGCGAAGCCCGCCGAAACGACCCACCGCGGCCGGTAGAACTCGATTGCCGCGTTGGTGGCCCGTGCCGCGTCGTCCGCGCCGACACCAGCCTCGACAATCACCACCTGCCGGCCATCCAGAACGCCGGCATGTTCGACCCCATGCTTGTGCCGCGTGGTCTCCGTCTCCTTGAGCAAATCGACGAGGCCCCCCGATTCGATTCCCAGGGCGAAGATGAACGCGACGTCGCACGGCAGGAATTCGTCGTCGGTCGCGGCTCCATCGGTTGCCGACACTGCCGGGCGGAGGCGGGAATCGAGAACGTCCGTCATCGCCGCGCGGACCTTCTCCTCCGCCGCATCGCGCAGGTAATTGTTGACGATCCACCGCAGCAGCATGTCGCACCTTTGGCCGAAGCCCAGTTGGTCCTAGCGTAGCATGTCGCCCCATGCCGCTGCAGCCGGCTGTCGTTCTGGCAAGCCAAATTCGCCTTTCACGCCGCTGGGGGATGCGATACCGTGGTGACAACCAAGGAGGTTCCGCCGATGATTCGCCCCCCCCAATTTCCGCTCCTGGCCGTGCTGTTGTTTGCGATCGGATCGGTCGGCGTCACCGCCGAACTACTCGACCGGCCGGTTGGTTGGCGAACCGACGCCAGCGGGGCTTATCTCGACGCGAACCCACCAGCGAAGTGGTCTTCGACCGAGAATATCCGCTGGAAAGTAGCGATGCCCGGCCGGAGCTATGGCTCGCCGATTGTCATCGGCCAGCGCCTGATCGTGGTTTCGGACCCTGCCGAGCTAATCTGCCTCGACGCCGGCAGCGGCGAACAGCTGTGGCGCAAGACCTATTCCGCCGCCGAAGCCGTCGGTGCCGAAGCGGCCGCGAAGCTGATCGCCGAGTCGGCGACCTTAAACGACCGCCGGCAAAAGCTGCAGCGCGAATTTGGCGACTTGCGGAAGGCCAAGCCCGACGCCAAGGAAGAGCACGAAGCGCTGCAGGCTCAGATGAAGGCGGTCGAACAGCAGCTTTCGGACCTGAAACTCAAGAACCCGATCCATTCGGACCGCGGCAGCGGCAACACGGCCGCGACCCCGATTTGCGACGGCCAACTTGTCTATGCCGTGTTTGGTTCAGGGATCGTTGCCGCCTGCACGCTGGAGGGCGAAACGCGGTGGGTGAAGTTCATCGAAGGCTCGGACATCGGATTTGGCCATTCAAGCTCACCGGTGCTGGTGGGAGGGAAACTCATCGTCCATTTTCATGATTTGGTCGCGCTCGATCCGGCGACCGGCAACGTGCAATGGCGGACGCCCCTTTCGGCCAGCCATGCCACGCCGATTGCCGTGCGCATCGGCCAGGATCCCGCTGTCGCCACCCCTTCGGGCAGCGTTGTCCGAGCCAGCGATGGCAAAGTGCTGCTCACCGAACCGGCACTACGAGTGTCCGAAGGTTCCCCCGTTGCCACCGAGAGCGTGCTCTTTGCCCAGGGAGACAAGACCAGCGCGTTCAAGCTGCCGACGACGAGCGTGGAGAAGCTCGAATTGCTGTGGCAAACGACCGCCTCGCGCGGCCGGCGGACTCCCTCCCCGGTCGTGCATGAGGGGCTGATTTATGGTGTCACCACCGAGGGAATTCTCGATGTGACCGATGCCGAAACCGGCGAGATCGCCTATCGCAAGCGGCTCGATCTGGAGGGGGATTTGTATTCGAGCGTCACCGCTGCCGGCGACCACATCTACCTCAGCAGCACCCGCGGGCAAACGCTCGTCCTGGCGGCGGGCGACAAATACGAGGAAATCGCCCGCAACGAACTGGAATCCTGGGGAGCCTGCCCGGTCTTCGTGGGGGACCGGCTCTATTTCCGCGGCCACAAGAATTTGTACTGCATCGGGCCCTGAATCGCCGCGAGCCTCTGGCGTAAATCAAGGACGCCGGTCGCCGCCGCGCGTCGTCAGCACGACGACCACCGCGACGAGTACGCCAACAATCAGCACGCCAAAGCACATCAACCCCAGAAAGAGCATTTCGAAGGTGCCGATGCCGAACATGGTTTCTCCATCATGCTTTCTAGGCCTTGAATCGGTCGTTGGGCTCTGACCAGCACGGCAGGCGAGACGCCCGCCCCACGGCTACATCAGCCAGACCGGAAGTTCGCCGGCGGGGGGGAGCTCGATGACGCGAACGCTCTGAATGTCGGGATGGGCAGTCACTTCGTCGAGCGCGGCTTGCGGAGGGAGACTGTCGAGGTTCAGCACGCCGATCGCACCGCCGCCGGGGGCAGTGCGACCGACCGACATTTGCGCGATGTTGACCCGGTGTTTCCCAAAAATCGTGCCGACCGCGCCGATGATCCCCGGCACGTCGTTGTGCGTGAATTCGAGCAAGATGCCGTCGAGATAGGCTTCGAGGCGATAGTCGTTAAGGCGGACCAGCCGCGGCATGTTGTTGCCGAAGAGGGTGCCGGCGGCGGTGAATTCGTCTCCGCCGCTCGTCACCTGGGCGGTGAGCGACGAGCTGAAGGCCCCCATGTCGCTGCGCGATTCCTCGGTCAGCTTGATCCCCCGTTCGCGGAGCAAGACCTCGCTATTGACGATGTTCACGTCTTCTTCCAAAGCCCGCTCGAGGAGCCCCGCGCAGAATGCGGCGGTAATGAGCTTGGTGTTCTTCTGCGTCAATTCGCCCCGATATGTGAGGTGGCAAGCCGAGGTGCCGCCAGCGTGCATTTGCGAGAGGAGCAGCCCGAGGCGATGGGCAAGGTCGAGATAGCCCCGAATCGCGGCCAGGGTTTTGGGGTCGATCGCCGCCAGATTGACCGCGTGGCGAACCTCTCCCTTGGTGAAGTAGTTGATCAAGAGCTCGACCGCTTCGATGGCAACCTGCGTCTGCGCCTCTTCGGTGCTGGCTCCCAAGTGGGGAGTGCATAGGACATTGGGCATGCCCAGGAGGGGGCTCGTCGTGTTTGGCTCTTCGACAAAGACATCGAGGGCTACGCCGCCGAGCTTGCCGCTTTTCAGCCCTTCGACGAGGGCCGCTTCGTTGTAGATTCCGCCGCGAGCGCAGTTGATGAGCCGCACGCCGGGCTTCATGATTTCGAGTTCGGGGAGGCCAATGAGGTTTGTCGTTTCCGGCGTTAGCGGCGTGTGGACGGTCAGATAATCGACGTGCGGCAACATCTCGCGCACGGTCTCATAGCGAGTAATGCCCAGCTTGGCGGCCCCTTCGGCCGAGAGGAACGGATCGTAGCCCAGCACACGCATCTGAAAGGCGAGGGCCCGCTTGGCGACCTCCTGGCCGATCCGCCCCAGGCCGACGATGCCGAGGGTTTTGTCGGCGAGCTGCGTCCCCATGTAGGTTTTGCGGTCCCACTTTCCTTTGCAGAGCGTGCTATAGGCTTCGGCCACGCGGCGCGACAGGGCGCACATCAGCGTGAAGGCATGTTCGGCCGTGCTGAGGGTGTTGCCGGTCGGCGTGTTCATCACGACGATGCCCAGCCGCGTCGCCGCGTTCTTATCGATGTTGTCGGTCCCCACGCCGGCGCGGGCGATGGCCCGCAGGCGTTTGTTCCCTTCCAGCACGTCGGCCCCGATGGTGACGCCGCTGCGGCAGATCGCGCCGTCGGCATCGGCGAGTGCTTTTTTCAGGGCCTCCCCCTTCAGGCCGGTGCGAACCTCGTGCTCGATGCTCGGCGCCGCGGCCTTCAGCATGTCGAGCCCTTCTTGGGCGATCGGATCG
Source organism: Pirellulaceae bacterium (assembly GCA_033762315.1). Classification (GTDB taxonomy): domain Bacteria; phylum Planctomycetota; class Planctomycetia; order Pirellulales; family Pirellulaceae; genus CAYLLN01. The sequence continues at coordinate 1,437 of JANRLS010000146.1, read as the reverse complement.
AGAATCAGGATTTTGGGCATGGTTTGAATGCGAATTGCGGGATGCGAATAGGGCGCAAGTTGTTTTCTGACAGACACTTAACGTCATTTCGCGCGAGGCATGAGTATGCGTATTATGCGCCCTTGCCCCCAGCCTGACTATGACACTCCAGACCAAACTCGCGAACGCGGAGTCAACAAAGCCCCGTCGGCCTGGGCCCATGAAAATGTGGCGCGTTGACTCAGCGGCTGGAGGATGGCCGCGTCAGCGCGTCGAGCTTTTGCCGCAGTTGCAGCGCGCCAGCGTGCCGCGGGTTGGTCGCGAGTGCCAGCCGAAGCTGCTCCGCGGCATCGATCAGAGCGCCCTCGGCCAGCAAGATGGCCGCCAGGCCACAGCGGGCTTCGACGAGCCCGGGTTCAATGCGGAGGGCCTCGGCAAAGTCAGCCTTGGCCTGGGCGGGACGCTCCGACTGGCGGAGGAATCCGAGCGAGAAATGGGCCTCGGCCGATTGGGGTTGCAGCTCAATCGCCCGCAGGAACTGACGCTCCGCCGGTTCGATCCGACCAGCCTGGAACAGGGCGATTCCGTGCAAACAGTAAAGGTCTGCCGACTTGGGGTTGGCGGTTAGTGCGTCGGCCAGCACAGACGCTGCCCGCGCCGGTTCGCGCAGCGCCAGCAAGGACCGGGCCAGCGCTTCAGCCGATGGCGGCACGGCAGGGTCCATCGACAGGTACAGCGGCGGGGAGCCAGTTTGGGACTCTCCGGAGATCAGATCAGCGGCGGCGGCGGCCTGCGCAGCCGCGAGTTCGTCCGTCGAATCCACGTTCCAGAAGCGAAACCGGAGTTGCCCTTCGACCGCCCACAACGTGCTGATGCGAAAAGGTGGTCGGACTGGCGCCAACACTTTGGCCAATTCGCCGGCACTCGCCGCACGATGCACGCGTTTCATCGTTTCCGAAAGCGCCAGCGGCGGACGCGCGGGGATTTCCATGTCGGGTGAAACGAGCACATCGCGCTGTTCGACCCCGGCGGCGGCAAAGGCCATTTTCAGCCGCTCGGGTTCCAAATAGGGCTGACCAAACAGGCTCAATTGTCGGGGGGAGTTCCAAGCCAAGAAGGCCAGGCAGATCGCCGCGGCGGCGCCTTGAATCGCCCCCCAGCGGATTTCCCAGCCGCGCGCTTGTCCGGCGGCCGCTTGTCCGGCGGCCAAAGGGGTCGCGTCTCGCAACAAGAGCGCCGCGACAGGCAACAGGCTAAACGGCAACGTCGCCAGCAGCAGCGAGAACTTCAGCACCGAGAAGCCGTGCCCACTATGTTGCCACAGAACGAGAAGGTGCGCGAGGCAGGAGACGACGATCGCCGCCTGAAACGCCAATAATTCCGCCGCGCCGGGGGGCAAACGCTCGCCCCGCCGAACTTTTAGCACGGCCCAGCCCCCCAACGAGAAAAAGGCGCTGA
>JANRLS010000145.1:0-22814 GCA_033762315.1 Pirellulaceae bacterium | reverse complement strand
AGAGCGGCACCGTCGCGACGTTTTGGCAAACCTCGTTGGTCATCGCCAAAAACATGACGCTGGCAAGTGCCGGCAGAAAGAGCCACGCCGCCCATTGCCAGCGGGCGATGGGGGCACTCTCGGGACTTTGGCTCTTCGCGGTCGCGACTTTGGCGACGCCGGTCGCCGCCTGCCGCGCGCGAAACGTGTACCACGCGCAAAACGAGCAGACCGCCGCGAACAGCACAAACCCGCAAGACCACAAGATCGCCTGCTCGCGCGAATCGAAGCGGACCTCGAAGAAAAACGGATAGCTGACAAGCGCCAGGAGCGAGCCGACGTTCGACAACGCGAACAGTCGATAGGGACTTGCCCCGTGAAAGGCATCGCTGAACCACTTTTGCAGCAAAGGCCCCGTGGAGGAGAGCACGAAATACGGCAGGCCGACCGTCGCCGCCAGTAGCACCAGAATCAGCAGCGCCGGCGAGGATTCGTCCCCGCGCGGCTTCAGCGATTCGCTGGGGGAGATGAAGGTCGCCAGCGTCACCGCGCCTGCCGCGGCCAGCAGCACCAGATGCAGAACCAACTGCCCGCGCGGGCCGAGGAAAGTGCTGGTTAAATGGGCATACAGATAGCCGCCAAACAGCACCACCTGAAAAAACAGCATGGCGGTCGTCCACACTGCCGGGCTCCCGCCAAACCAGGGCAAAATAAACTTGCTAATCAGGGGCTGCACCTGAAACAGCAGAAAGGCGCTCACGAAAATCGTGATGGCGTAGGCCAGAATGACGAGTCCGGCGGGATTTTCGGCGGCAGCGGGCGAGAGTTGCAGGTCGGCAGGCTTTTTCATGGAGGCTCCTCAAGGGTTGCGCTGAGTATAAGCTCGCCGGGGACGAAACGTCAGGAACACCTGGCCAGCAATTCGCGTGCCGATTTGTCGCTATACTCCCCTGTTTCTCTTGTGGCGCGGATTGGCAATGACGCTGGCGAATCAGAGCACGACCCGGGCCATGCTGGTGCTCGCCTTGCCGGTGTTGGGCGAGGAATCGCTGAATTTGCTGGTCGGCTATACCGACTTTGTCCTGGCGGGGCGATTTCTGCGTGGCACCGAACCCTTGGCGGCGATGGGGCTCGTCAACTATTTTCTCTGGCTGCTGCCGAGCCTGTTTTCGCTGGTGAGCATTGGGGGGCTCGCGCTCGTGGCCAGGTTTGTTGGGGCGGGCCAGCACGGGTCGGCCGCGCACGCCACGCGGCAGGCACTGCGGCTGGGGCTGCTCGTCACGGGGGTGGCGCTGCTCGTGGTGGTTTTGGGTGGAATCCCGTTTGTCCGCGGGATGGGGCTTTCCGGCGAAGCGGCGCGACTGGCGACGCGTTATATCTGGATGCTCGCCCCGGCGATTCCGGCGATCATGCTCGAGCAAGTTGGCTCGGCCTGCTTGCGCGGAGCGGGCGACACGGTCAGCGGGATGCTGGCCCGCGCGGCGGTGAACCTCGTCAATATGTCGCTCAGTGCCGCCTTGGTGACGGGGTTTGGCCCGTTTCCACACCTAGGGTGGGATGGCCTGGCGATTGGAACCACGGTGGGGCACTGGTGCGGGGCGGCGATCATCGCCTGGCGTTTGCGCTCGCGGCTGGCAAAGCATCCCGCGGCCCCCGCGACCTGGCTCGACCGGCCGCTGGTCGGCCGCATCTTGCGCGTCGGTTTGCCGGGGGGATTCGACGTGCTGGCGGTGATTGGCTGTCACCTCGTCTATGTGGCGATCATCAATCGCGTCGGCGATTTGGCCCAAGCGGCACACGCCTTGGGAGTGCAGATCGAGGCGATGTCGTACCTGCCGGGCTCGGCCTTTCAGGTCGCGGCCGCCACGCTAGCGGGGCAGGCCTTGGGCGCGGCCGATACGCGCCGCGCCACGCGCGGGGTGCTGCTGTGCGTCGGTTCGGCCACGACGATCATGTGCCTGGCGGGAGTGGTGATGTTTTTCGGCGGCGAGAACATCGCCGTGCTCTTCACTGGCCAGCGCGACGAAGTCGCCGTGCTAACGGGCGAGCTTCTGCGGATCGTCGCCTGGTCGTGCCCCGCGCTCGCGGTGCTCACGGTGACCAGCGGCGCGCTGCGCGGCAGCGGTGACACCACCTGGCCGCTGGCGATTACCTTCATGGGCCTGGTGGGAATTCGCATCCCCGGCGCGCTCTGGCTGGCGTGGGACGAAATCACGCTGCCGCTGGTGGAACTGGCGCTCCCCGGCTGGGGACTCGGAGTGACGGGGGCGTGGTGGGCGATGGTGGCGGATGTCAGCGTGCGGAGCGTGCTGGTGGGGGGCCGATTCTGGCAAGGAGGGTGGCAGAAGGTGCGCGTTTGAACGGCATTCCCGCTTCAAAAAATCCCCGCGCCGAAATCTCCCCGCTGCGGCTTGACCTTGCTTTCGCCTTCCTTGGCCGGCTCGCGAGTTTCTTTGTTCTCGCGGACCGGCGAATTGAGAAAATGCGGTCCACCCAGCGAGCCGGCAGCAGCCGGAGAGGGAGCCGGTGGCGGCGCGGGCAATATGTGCGGCGCGGGAACCTGCAATTGAGCGGGCTGAATCTGCGTATGCGGCGGCCCGGCGGACGGACGCGCCGCTTCCGGCGGCAGCAGGGTGGTGGCGTCGATATCGTCGTCATAGTCGTCGTCGTACCGCGAGGCATAGCCCGGCTGCTTGGCCCGTTCGAGCTCGGTCTGAAACTCGGCGATCACGCGGGTCTGAATCGCTTCGCGGCAGGCGGAGTTGATCGGGTGGGCGATGTCGGCATACAGCTTCGCCCGGCCGTCGGCATCGCGCACGGTGCGGTCGTCGCGCTGCCGAGCGCCGCACTGGTTGCAATAGGCGGCCTTGAGGTGATTCTTCGAGCCGCACTGGTGGCAGTGGCTGGTGAGCTTGCGGCTGGGCATGGCGACGAAGGGACCGTTGGTCCCGTCGATGATCTTGAGATCGCGAACGACGAAGCTGTTGTCGAAAGTGACCGAACAGAACGCTTGCAGGCGGTCGTCGGACTTTTCCATCAGCTTGATGCGAACCTCGGTGATTTCCATGGCGCTTCCCTCCCAGGTTGGCTCGCCGGTTGTTGACTCATCTTTCGCGGATCATGGGTCTTTGGTCGGTGCTCGATGGTGCTACTCAAGATGGTTGTTTGTTATCGCGCTCGTGGCGGCAAACACGACGCCAATGCGCCGTGCGCGCAAGCGGCTCGCCACTCGGCGGGCCTGCCGGGCCGAGTGGCAAAGACCGAAATAGCTCGAACCGCTGCCGGTCATTTGGTGCCCCAACGTTCCTTGTCGTGCGAACTCGTTCCGCAGCCGGCCGATCCAAGGGGTCAGCCGCGCGGCGAACTCTTCCAGCCGATTATGCAGGTTCTTGCCGACTTCCGCCACCTGACCTGTCGCCAAAGCCCGGCACAGGGGCGCGGCGGGAACCGGCTCGTCGGCGGGCCGACAATGCCGAAAGACCTCCGGCGTGGCCAGCCCCACGGGTGGGCGAACGACCACCGCCGCCAGCCGGACACTTCGCGACAACGGCTCGATCCGTTCTCCCCGACCGCGACAAATCGCCGCGCCCCCGGTCAGAAAGAATGGCACGTCGCTCCCGATTTCGGCGGCCAACGCCGCCAATTGCTCGCGGGAAAAGCCGAGTCGCCAGCCCAAATTGGCCGCCATCAGCGCGGCGGCCGCGTCGCTCGACGCCCCCCCCAATCCGGCAGCCGAGGGGATGCGCTTGACGAGAGAAATCGCCGCGCCACGAGTGATTCCCGCCCGCTCGCGCAGCTTTGCCACGGCCCGCCAGACGATGTTTTTTTCCGCGACCGGCAGATCGCCGAAGGCCGACGCCTCGCCCCCCTGCGATACCAGCCCCCAGCCCCAGCGACAGGCGAGCGTGATCTCGGTCCCCGCGGTCGGCGCGAACTCCAAGGTGTCGCACGGCGAAATCGCCTGCATCACCGTTTCCAGCTCGTGATAACCATCCGCGCGGCGAGCCAGCACCTCCAGCAGCAGGTTCAGCTTGGCTGGGGTTTGCACGATGACGCGTGGACCAATCTGCCTGACGTACATCCCTGTCGCCGCGGATCTAGCGAGACGCGCTCTGGCCGCGACGCCATTAGCACAAGTGACTTGCCACAAGCCGGCGGCCGAGCAGCGCAACAAGATGCCAAGACAAGAGGTGCCGACTTGACGGACGAATTGTACCCGCGCCCCCGCGCGGGTCAATCGACGGCGGTGGGGCGGAGCTCCCAGGTTGCCGCCGCGGCAGGCATTTGCTCCAATCGTGGCAATTCAGAAAGTACGGATATGACTCAGGCTTTGCACGGACGGACGAACAAACGTTGGCGCATTTTGCCGCACGATGGGGAGCGGATCGCGCGGCTCGAAAGGCAGGCCGGAGTTTCGCCCATCGTGGCGCAACTGCTCGCCGCGCGGGGCATCTTGGAACCCGACGCCGCGCGGGTCTTTTTGGAAACCAAGCTGACGGGCCTTCGCGAGCCGGATGATTTGCCCGGGGTCGCCGCTGCCGCCGAGCGAATTCATGCCGCCATCGTCGCCCGGCGAAAAATCATCGTCTATGGCGATTACGACGCCGATGGCATGACCGGCACGGCGATTTTGCTCTCGTGCCTGAAACTTTTGGGAGCCGACGCGGGCTACTATGTGCCCAATCGGATGGAAGAGGGATATGGCCTCAACTGCGATGCCCTCCGCAAGCTGGCCGAGCGGGGAACTTCGCTCGTGGTCAGCGTCGATTGCGGCATCGCGAGCCTGGTCGAGGCGCGAACCGCCCGCGAAGTGGGGCTGGAACTGATCGTCACCGATCATCACGAGTTCGCCGCCGAGTTGCCCGCCGCGGCGGCGATCGTCCATCCGCGCTTGCCGGGGAGCAGCTATCCGTTCGGCGGTTTGTGCGGGGCGGGAGTCGCGCTCAAGCTGGCGTGGGCCTTGTGCCAAAGGGCCAGCCAGGCGAAGCGGGTCAGCGAACCGCTGCGCAACTTCCTGATGACCGCCTTGGGACTGGCGGCCATCGGCACGGTGGCGGATGTGGTGCCGCTCCTGGACGAAAATCGGCTCATCGTGCGGCATGGGCTGAATAGCCTGAAGGCCGCGCCGCCGCTGGGGCTCTTATCGCTGATGCAGGTGGCCAAGCTGGCCGACAAGCCCAGTTTGACCAGCGAGGATATCGCCTTCACCCTCGCCCCACGGCTGAATGCGGCCGGCCGCTTTGGGCAGGCGCAGCTTGCCGTGGAACTGCTCACCACCGACAACGCGGAGCGGGCCCAGCAACTGGCCGAGTACATCCACGAACTGAACGGCAGCCGCGAAAGTCTGGAGCGGAGCATCCAACTGGCGGCGGCCAAGCAGATCAAGGCGGAGTTCGATCCCGACAGCGAAGCGGCGATCGTGCTCGAGGGGCGCGGCTGGCACGCGGGGGTGATCGGTCTCGTCGCCGGCAGGCTGGCGGAGAAGCATCATCGCCCCGTGGTGCTGATTGCCCTTGATCCGCTCGGAACCAAGCCAGCGATTGGTTCGGCCCGTTCGCCGAATGGGCTGAATTTGCACGCGGCTCTTTCGGCCTGCAGCGAGCACTTGCTGGGGTTTGGAGGGCACGCGGCGGCGGCGGGGCTGCGGATCGATGAATCGCGAATCGAGGCCTTTCGCGGCGCCTTCTGCGACTATGCCGCCAGCGAAAGCCCCGCCGGAGGCAAGATCGGCGAAATCCGCATCGATGCGGAAGGTCCGCTGGCGCAGCTCACCGCGCAAACCGTGCGACAGCTCGAATCACTCGCGCCGTTTGGCCAGGGGAATCCGCGGCCGATCTTGTGCGCGACGGGCGTGCGACTGGCCGAACCGCCCAAGCGGATGGGAAGCGGCGAGCGGCATCTGTCGCTGAAGCTCGTGCAGCAGCGGACGACGCTCCGCGGCGTCGGCTTCGGCTGCGGCGACTGGCTCGACGAGCTGACCGCCGCCGTCGATGCTCCGCTCGATATCGCCTTCCGCCCGGTCATCAACGACTATCGCGGCCGGCAGAGCGTCGAGGTGCAGCTGGTCGATTGGCGGCTGTCGGAAGCGGGGGCATAAAATCTGACGGAGAAGCGGAAAGAAATCCGCCCTACTCTTCCTTCTCGCTCTTCCGCTTGTAATCGACTACGTCCCAGGCCAGGCCGCAGAATTGCATGAGGCGGATGGTGAGGAAGGTGATGTCGAATTCCCACCACTGGTGGCCGTGCGGGGCCATCCGGGGATAGGCGTGGTGGTTGTTGTGCCAACCTTCGCCGTAGGTGATTAGCGCGACCCACCAGTTGTTGCGGCTGTCGTCGGTTGTTTCGTAGTTGCGATAGCCCCACATGTGGCTGGCCGAATTCACGAACCAGGTCGAGTGCAGCACAAAGATCAGCCGCACAAAGAGGCCCCACACCAGGAACGAGGTTCCCATGTAGGTGCCGCCATAGGCATAGCCGGCGGCGAACAGCACGGCGGCCATCGCAAAGTGCGACGGCAAGAAGAGTCGGGCGATCCACCGCAGGCCGGGGTCCTTCAGCAGGTCGGGCGCCCAGCGGCGAACGTGGTCCTCGTGGTCCTTGCCGTGCAACGTGAGGCCGAGCCAGAAGACGTGGCTCCACCACGCGCCATCGTGCGGCGAGTGGGGGTCTCCCTCTTGGTCGGAAAGGGCGTGATGCTTGCGGTGGTTGGCGACCCAATCGAGCGACGAGCCTTCGCCGGCGAGGCCGCCGATGAACGCGATCAGCCACTTGACCGGGCGATAGGTGCTGAAGCTCGTGTGAGTCAGCATCCGGTGAAAGCCCAGGCAGATGCCAATGCCACCGGTCAGCCAGTGCAAGGCGAGCGTGAGCACCACCGCTTCCCACGAGAAAACGAAGGGGGCGGCAAGGCAACCGAGATGCAAAATGGCCAGCCAAATGACATTGGCCCAGCTAATGCCCCGCTGCGGCTCGTGCGCTTGCTGGCCCCGGCGATATTTTGGGTGCCGGTGCGGGCTGCGGCGGAGATGCTTTTTGGCGGCATCGCCGCGGGGAGCGCGCTTGGTGGGAGCGGGGAGGGTAGTAGCCGTGAAAGGCGTTGCCGACGACATGGACAATTCCTGGGTGCGAGTCGCGCCCTCGCCCCCGTGGCGAGGTTCACCATCGGGGGAATTGTAAGTTGCATCGATCCGCTAGCCGTTCCAGCCATGCGCGAACTTCGTAATAGTTGTGTAAGCGCGCGACGGAGCCTGCAAATGTCGCCGTAACCTGTTTTTTAACAAGGATTTGCGCGATCGACTCTCTGACGATCAGCGTGGCGATTTACGGCGAAATTCCGCCGCTCCTCACCGCCGATCACTAGCCGCGAATCGCTGCCATCGGCCAGTCGAGGGGGTGAATCCCATCCGGCTCGAGATCGACGCGACAGGATCGATTTTCGATCTACTCCGAGCCCATCGGCACCGGCGAACCGGATGGATCCTCCCGCAGGCGCGGCCCAACAACAAGTTCAGGCGGCACGTCCAACTCCGCCGCCGAGGTTTCCGCGAGCGGAACCAGGACTGGGCCGAGCGGCAAACGTCGCCGCGAACAGCGCCACGAGGCCGTAGGTTCCGATGCTCAAGGCCGACAAGGCATGAATCGCTGGAATCCGATAGCCATCGGGGGCGACACCGAGGGAAAGCGCCTCGAAGCCAGGGACCAAGTAGTTCCAAATCCAGTTGGGTCGCACGAGCCATAAGAACCCAATCGCCGCCACGACAAGCCACCGCATGCCACTGCCGGCCGCGGCTTGCCGCCATACCACGAGCAGCGGCAGCGTGAGCAGCACAAAGGCGTGTCCCCAAGTGATGGGGGAGGCCAGCAAAGCACCGACGACCCCGAGCGCGAAGGCGAGGTCGCGCTCGGCGATCGTCGTGGCTCGCGAGGCTCGATAGCCACAAAGGACGGCAATAGCGAGGCCCGAGGCGAGCGTCGCGAGCTTGGCAAGGCGTGGCTCGGGCCACAGAGGAGTGGCGACGCCCGCCGTGCCAACAAACAGCTTGTTCCACAATCCCGGCAGCGAGCAATTGGCCAGGTTCTCGCCAAAGTGCGCGAACTGAGGCATCACGTCGCGGACATAGACGACAAACACGTCGGACCCGAAGCAGGCCATCGCCAGGCAGGCCGTCGCCAGGCAAGTCACTCCCGCGGCCGCCACCGCCGACCATTGCCGACGAGCCACAAAATAAACCAACAGCAAACCCGGAAACAGCTTGATCGCGGTAGCCAGGCCAATCAGCATTCCCGCCGTCTTGGGCCAACCTTGCCGATCAGCTACCCAGGCTGAAGTGAAGAGTAGCAGCAGCAGCAAATTGAGTTGCCCTTCGATCACTTGTTGCGCCAAGGGGTTGCTGGCCAGCAGCGCGGCCAGCAGCGGAATCACCGTCCACGGCGGAAAATTCAGCCCGCGCGGACGCATGAGCAGCCACAGACTCGCACCCAGCGCGGCGAGCGAAAAGACGTTCCACCACCACCACGCCCGCTGATATTCCACAAGACCAAAGGGAATCGCCACGAGCACGCCCGTGGGGGGATGGGCATTCACCGTGACCTCGGCCCGCGTTTGGGAGCCGAAATAAAGGGGCACCGACTCGGTCATTGACAAATATATTGGCCGCCCCGACCAAAAGTTGCGGACGCTCGTCCACTCCTGTGCAAAATCGGCTTTGGCGTGCTTCGGGCAGGTGGCCAATCGCTGAACCATAAGCCAGCCGAATAGGGCCGCGAGCGGCAGGCAAGCGACGATAATCGAGGCCGCGCGAACGTCGGCGGCGGTGGCTAGGCGTGGCCTGGAGAATGAATCTTGCACGGCAGCCTCTCGCGCGGTCGTCCGCGGGCTAGTACCTCAAGATGCACCACAAGGCCCACAATCCATCGCGCCAACCGATTTTCTTCCCCTCGACATACGAGCGGCCGACATAGCTCACCGGCCGCTCATGAAAGCGAACTCCCGGGAGCCGCGCCAGTTTGAAGGTGATCTCGATCTCGATTCCGAAGCCCCGCTCGCGCAGCGTGGGGGCGACTTGTTGCAGCAATTCGCGGCGCACGAGCTTGTAGCAGGTCTCCACGTCGGTCAGCGCCCGGCCCGATTTCCAGTTCGACAGCCGAGTAATGACCTGATTGCCCCAGCGGTGCCAGAAATGATGCACTGGCCCATCGACATGGCTGAAGCGACTCCCATAGACAACGTCGGCCTGACCTTCGACGAGTGGTTGCAACAGAGCGCGATAATCTTGCGGATCGTATTCGAGGTCGGCATCCTGCACGATGATGGCGTCGCCGGTGCAATGGGCGAAACCCGTTTTGAGCGCGCCCCCTTTGCCCAGGTTGCGCTCGTGAAAAATAATCTTCAGGTCCGCGTGCCGAGGATCGCCCCCGTCGCGCCACTCGGCGAGCAGCTCGCGGGTTCCGTCACGGCTGCCGTCGTCCACGATGACGATTTCCACCGGCAGGCCGGTGCGGCGGACACGCTCGATGACGGTAGCCAGCGTTTTCCGCTCGTTATAGACCGGAATCACCACCGATAGCCGAAATCCCGCGGGCAACTGAAAGATGCCCAGCCGACGCGCGAGGTCCGGTCCCAGCAGGCGCGTGAGCCACGGCGCGCGGTCCCCTTCCGTGGCGAACTCCCCCGCCATTTCCAGCAGTATCTCGCGAATTTCAGAGGGATCGGCGATGGCCGGCTCGGTGAACACGGGAACTGGGCTCGCGATTCGCGGAAGCGGGAGAAGGTGCCGCCCCTTTCAATTTGCTTGACGAGCCGGAATCGTTTCAAGCGGAGTTGCGAGAATCGCGCGGGACTTGCCCGCTGCTGTCGCTCGACATGCCGCTTGTAGTGATTATGCGGACGCTGTCGCGATCATTTGCCGCGAGGCGAGGCGATGTGGGCAGCATGTCGTACACAGTTCTTGAAGAGTCACCAACCAACCGGAGCCCGATTCGGCGCGCTCGCGGGAAGATCCCGACGTTCGAATCTGCAACTCGGAATGAACCTTCGCCCATTTGTCAAGTGCGTGCGAGGCGAAGTGCTAGCATTCGCGGCCGAACTTTCTCTCGCGAAAAAAATTCCGCGCGCCGCCTTGCTTGACAACTCGCCAGCGCTTCGCACAATACGCCCTGTTGCTGGTCGCTCGCCGACGCGGCAACCGTTCGACCGCCAAGGCTTCTCTCCACCTGTGCGTTGAACGCCAGCACGATCAGCGTGCGATTTGGTTCTCGCGATTTTTTGGCGGCAGATGCCGTCTGTTGGTTTGGTCTCATGAATACTGGGGGCGACGACTGAGAGGAACGACAGTCGGCGACCTGGTCGAGGAACGGATGCCCCCCCATTTTTCATTTGTCCCCGGCACGCACCCCACGCGCTTACCGCTGGCCTCGCTATAATCAGCCGCATGGCGATTTGTCTGGTCGGTTTGGGATCGAACTTAGGCGACCGTATTGCGAATTTGCTGCGCTCGGTGGCGGCGCTGCATGCGACAGCCGGCGTGAACGTGCTCCGGGTGAGTTCGCTTTGGGAAACCGCGCCGGTGGGAGGGCCGGTCGATCAACCGCCGTTTCTGAATGGTGCAGCGCTGATTGAGACATCGCTTGCTCCGCGCGAAATGCTCAGCACACTGCTGTCCGTCGAAAACATCCTCGGCAGGGTGCGCGACCAGCCTTGGGGTCCGCGCACGATCGACCTAGATCTCTTGCTGTTCGACAAGTTGATTGTCGAGTCCTCTGAATTGACGCTCCCCCATCCGCGCCTCGCCGAGCGGCGGTTCGTGCTCCAACCGGCTGCCGAGCTCGATTGCCCGCTGCGACATCCCGCGTCCGGCAAGTCGATCGTCGAAATGCTGGCCGAATTGCCCCCCGAGAAGCCCGGCGAAATGCGAATGCGAGTCATCACATCGGCCCGCCAAATGCAGCAAGTCGCGCTCGCCAGTCGGCACGCGGGGAGGCGAATTGGCTTTGTGCCGACGATGGGGGCTTTGCATGTCGGGCACCTTAGCCTTGTTCAGAGGGCCCGCGAGGCGTGCGACGTGGCCGTCGCGTCGATCTTCGTCAATCCCACGCAATTCGGCCCTCGCGAAGATTTTGGCAAGTATCCGCGCACCTTGGAGGCGGACTTGCAAGCGCTATCCGCGGCAAAGTGCGACGTGGTATTCGTGCCCGATCAAAGCGAAATCTATCCCCCGGGCTGCACCACGCTCGTCGAGCCGCCGGCGGTGGCCCAGCCGCTGGAAGGGGCGTTTCGTCCGGGCCACTTTCGCGGCGTGGCGACGGTCGTGCTCAAGCTCTTCAACCTCGTTCAGCCGCACCGGGCCTATTTCGGACAAAAGGACTATCAGCAGCAGCTTGTCATTCGGCACATGACGGCCGACCTGAATTTGCCCGTGGAAATCGTGACATGCCCCACGGTTCGAGAATCGGACGGGCTCGCCCTTTCGAGCCGCAACCGCTATCTGTCCGCCAGCGAACGCGAGCAGGCGCTGGCGTTATCGCGGGCGCTGACCGCTGCCGAGCTGCTGGTTGCCGAGGGAATAACCGACGCGGCCACGATTGTCGGGCGGATGAAGTCGGTGCTCGGCGACGCGGGTATCGAGCGGATCGACTACGTCGCCTTGGCCGATGTGCATACGCTGGCCGAGGTTTTAGAATTTCGCGGCGAGGCCGTCGCCTTGATCGCTTGCCATGTTGGCGGCACCCGGCTGATTGATAACCGGGTCATGCAAAGCTCCCCGCCCAGCGCCTGACCGAGGAAGCCACCTTGCGATCCACGCTGTTCTTGATTCCCGCGGAGCTTTTCGGCCTGCCCGTGTTCGGGTTCGGGCTGTTGCTCGGAGGGTGGATCGTGCTGAGCGTGCTGGCGATGGGATGGCTCGTCAGGCAGCAGGGCTGGAATCGCGATACGGCGGGCTATTTGCCGCTGCTCGGGCTGATTGCCGCGGCCATCGTCTTCTTGTTGCCCGGAATGGTGGAGATCGATCCCGCGACGCGCTTGCCGCTGGGTGTTCCGGTCAAAGGCTTTGGCGTGATGCTGATGCTGGCCACGGTTGCCGCGGTGGGGCTGGCGGCATATCGAGCCTCGCAAATGGGGCTCGATCCGGAGGTGATTTATTCGCTGGCGTTTTGCATGTTCGTGGCGGGAATCGCCGGGGCTCGGCTGTTCTACATCATTCAATATTGGGCCGAATTCCAGCGTGCGTCGCTCGTCGAAACCTTGCAAGCAGCGGCGAATGTCACCAAGGGGGGGCTCGTCGTCTATGGTTCGGTGCTCGGCGGCGTACCCGCCGGAATTTGGTTTCTGTTGCACCGCCGCCTGCCGGTGCTGGCGTTGCTCGACATCATCGCGCCGAGCATGGTCGTCGGCCTGGCTCTGGGTCGGCTGGGATGCTTTCTCAACGGCTGCTGCTATGGCGGGGTTTGCTTGACGGCACCTTACGCGCTCACTTTTCCGGGCAAATCGGCACTCGATCCCCCCAGTCCGCCGTACTCGCAACAACTGGAGGCCGGCTGGAATAGCGGCCTGTGGCTGATTCGTAGGGGTGAGGAAATTGCCATCGGCTATATCGCGCCCCTTGGCCCGGCGGCCGATCAGCTGCGTGTCGGCGATGTGCTGTCCAAGATCAACGGCGCGGCGGTCGATCATCTGCTCGATCCCGAGCGGCTCGCCAAGATCGATCCCGCCCGCCGGACACAGGCCATTTTGGAGGCGGCACAGGAACGACTGCGTGCCGCCCACGGCAGCTACGAAGTGGAAACCGCCGATGGCCGCATCGTGCGCTGGACCACTCCCCAGCCGCCGCCGCGCAGTGTTCCCATTCATCCCGCCCAGCTTTATGCCGCCATCGATGCCGGGCTGCTGGCGCTCGTGCTGTGGTTCTTCTATCCGTATCGCCGCCGCGACGGCGAAGTGTTTGCCTTGCTGCTGACGGTCCATCCGCTGTCGCGATTTCTGCTCGAGCTGATTCGCAGCGACGAACCGGGGCAATTCGGCACCGAGCTGACGATTTCACAGTGGCTCAGCGTCGCCTTTTTCGCCGCCGGAATCGTGCTGTGGATTTGGATCGCCAGCCGTCCCGCCGGCACTGCGCTTCCCGCCGCATCCCGCCTCGCCACGGAGTAGCTTCGATGCCGGTCCCCTACGATCTTTCGGGCCGAGTCGCTTTGGTCACCGGCGCGAGCAGCGGCATTGGCCTGGCGACGGCGCTGGAACTGGCCCGCTGTGGCGCTCGGGTGGCGCTCCATTGCCACGCCAGCCTCGCCAGCGCGCAAGCCGCCAAAAGGCAGATTGTCGATTCCGGTGGCGAAGCGCTGGTGGTCCAGGCCGATCTGGCACTTCCCGAGCAGGCGGCGACGATTGTCGATCGCACGGTCGAGCGCTTCGGCCGGCTCGATATTCTCTTCAACAACGCGGGAACGGTCATCTCGCGCGCCAAGATCGAAGATTGCCCGCTCGATTTGTGGCAGCAGATTCTCACGGTCAATCTCACCTCGGCCTTCGTGGTCACTCAGCGGGCCATTCCGCATTTGCGGAGCAGCGGCAAGGGCGCGATCGTCAACAATCTTTCGCTGGCGGTGCAAACGGGGGGGGCGAACGGCGCTGGCCCCTATGCCGCCGCCAAAGGGGGCCTGCTGACGTTCACTCGCACCCTGGCGCGCGAACTGGCTCCCGCCGTGCGGGCCAACGCGATCATGCCAGGGGTCGTCGAGACGCGCCATCACGAGCAATTCACCACGGCGGACCGCATGGAACAGTATCGAGCCGAAACGCCGCTTGGCCGCAACGGCACGGCCGAGGAGGTGGCCGCCGCGGTGCTGTTTCTGGTCAGCGATGCGAGCCGCTTTCTGAACGGGGCCCTCATCGACATCAACGGCGGGCGATTCCTACGGTAGGGAATGTAACGATTCCTCCCGGAAATTAGACCACCAGCAATGACCGTGAGTTATGTTTCACGGGACCACGGACCACAGACAAATTAAATCGCCATGCAGATCGTCATCACCGCCGTCGGCCCCGACAACGTTCGCCTCGCCGATCCGATCATTCACTATCTGACCGGGCAGGGGGCGAATATCGCCGAGATTCAGATGTACGACCATGACGAAGAGGCCCTCTTCGCCATGCTCCTGCGAATTCATCTGGCGGGAGCACAGCTGCCGGAGATTCGCCACGCTCTGGCCGAAATCGGCAGCTATAAGAATCTTTCGATCCGCGTCTGGTCGCCGGAAGAGCGGGCAACGCGTCCGCGCCTAGCGATCTGCGTCACTTATCGCCCCGAAACGCCGCTCGCTTTGCTACGGGCGATTCGCGATGGCCAGATCAAGGCGGAACCGGCGGTGATGATCGGCAATCGGCCGGCCTGTCGCGGGCTGGCGGAGCAGTTCGGCGTGCCGTGGGAATTGATCGGCGATGGCGACGGCCGCGCCAATGACGAGCGAATGATCGAGCTGCTCGATCAGCACCAGGTCGATTACATCGTGCTCGCCCGCTACATGCGGATTCTTCCCGCCGCGAGCTGCTGGAAATATGCCGGCGGGCGGATTATCAACCTGCATCACGGGCTCTTGCCCAGCTTTCCCGGCCCGCGCCCGTATCACGATGCGTATGCCGGGCGGATGCTTACCTACGGCGCGACTTGTCACTTTATTGTACCCGAGCTCGACGCGGGGAATCAGATCATCAATCAATCGACTTACACCGTGCCTCCGGGGATGAAGATCGACGAGATCATCCGCCTCGGCCAGCAAGACAACGAGCCGCGGTGCCTCGTCGAAGGGGTCCGCCGGGTCGTCAACCGCGAAGTGCAGTTGCACTTCCATCGCGTGGTTGCCCGCAAATAGCTGAGCCGCAGGCTCACCCAGCGACGCAAGTTACTTTGCAACAACGACTTGCGCTGCTTTGCCTGCAACGATGCGGCTGTTTCCTTACTCGGACTGACAGATTTCTTTCACGCAATGCTTGAAATGTGAAAGAAATCTGTCATAATTGGGGCAACTTGCGTGGAGTATGCAGGCGGTGCTAAAACTTTCGCTCTCAGAAGACAGGCGGGGCCGCGTGCTGGAATTGATCCGGCAGCGGGGCTTCGCGTCACTTCCGGCACTGGCGCAGGAATTGGCAGTTTCGGAATCGACGGTCCGGCGTGACCTAGATTTTCTCGAAGAGTCGGGGGTTGCCCAGCGAACGCACGGTGGGGTGTTTTACACCGGGCCGTCGCCGAAGCTGGCCCACTTCGATCAGCGGCAGGCGCTGAATTGGGACAAGAAGCGGCAGATCGCTGTCGCCGCCAGCCGACTCATCGACGACAACGACACGGTACTGCTGGATGGCGGCAGCACGACCTATGAGCTAGCACAGCTTCTGGTCGGGCGTCCGCTGCAAGTGGTGACCAACTCGCTCCCCGTCGCCAACCTGTTTACCTCCAGCGAAAACGCGGACCTCGTCGTGGTGGGTGGCTATGTCCACACGAAGACCGGCGTTTCTCTGGGGCCCTACGCCAACCAGATGCTCGCGGGGTTGAATGTCCGCCGGGCGGTCCTCAGCGTCGCGGGAATCAGTGAGCGGGGTTGCTTCAATAGCAACCTGCTGCTCGTCGAAACCGAGCGGGCCATGATGGCCGCCGCCGAGGAAGTGATCGTCGTTGCCGACAGTACCAAATTCAGCCACACCAGCCTCTCCCACCTGTGCCCGTTGACCGAGATCGACACGCTTGTCACCGACCACGAGCTTGACCCCGCCTGGCGCGAGCAACTCGCCGCGGCGAAGGTGAAGCTGGTCGTGGCCGAAAATGTGGGGCCAGCGTCTGGCCCGCCAAAAGAAGCAAATAACTCGGCAGGCGGGACGCCTGCCCCACGATGAATATGCCCGCTCCACTCGACCGCTCCGTGATCGAAAGCATTGTCCGGCAGATCGTGCTGGCCCAGACGGGCGGCGCGAAAGCACCGGGCGTCGCCACGCCACGCGAATCGGCCAAACCGAACCTGATCGTCAGCATCTCGGCCCGGCACTGCCACTTGACCGACGAGCACGTGGAAATTCTTTTCGGCCCCGGCGCAAAGCTAATCCCCGAAAAACCGCTGTATCAAGACGGCTTTTTCGCCGCCGAGCAAACGGTGATGGTCGTCGGCCCGCGGCGGCGGATGCTCCCCACGGTCCGCGTCCTCGGTCCCACGCGGCCGTTCAGCCAGGTCGAGCTAGCCTTCACCGATTCGATTTCGCTCGGCATCGACGCCCCCGTTCGCCATAGCGGCAACATCAAAGGCACTCCCGGCTGCGTATTGGTCGGCCCCAAGGGCGTGGTCGAGCTCTCCGAAGGGGTAATTCGGGCGGCCCGACACGTTCACATGAGCAATCAAGACGCCCAAGGCTACGGCGTCAAAAACGGCGACTTCATGAAGCTGCGGGTCGAATCGCCGCAATGTGCCGTCGTTTTCGAGGATTTGCTCGTCCGGGCCGATGCCACCAGCAAGCTCGAAGTTCACATTGATACCGACGAAGGAAACGCCTGCTTTCTCGACAGCGCGACGAAGGTCGAACTGCTCAAGCAAACGGGTGATTGTAAATGCAAGCATTGATTAGTCAGTGGTCCGTAGTCAGTTGTCAGTTGGAAATAATCAACGGACCACGGACCACGGACCACGGACCGATAGACCAACCATCTTTCCATCACTGGAGAACATTGAATGGCCAAAGTTAACGAAGCCCTGGGAATGATTGAAACGAAGGGCTTTATCGCCCTCTTGGAAGCGACCGACGCGATGCTCAAGGCCGCCAACGTCCAGCTTGTCGGCTGGGACAAGGTCGGCAGCGGGCTGGTGTCGGCGTTTGTCACCGGCGATGTCGCAGCCGTGAAGAGCGCTACCGATGCCGGTGCCGCCGCCGCGGGGCGAATCGGCGAGGTCGTCAGCGTGCAGGTTATTCCCCGCCCGCACGACGATCTGCACATCGTCCTGCCGCCCACCTTGAAGAAGGCCAAGGCATAAGTCTCAAATCTCAAATCACAAGCACCAAACAAATTCCAAAGTCGAATGCTCAAAACGTGAATTGTTATCTTTTGAGAATTTGGACATTTAAATTTGTTTGTGATTTGTTGCTTGTCATTTGGTGCTTAACCCTCCACATCATTTTCTCACCATAGGTTCAACTGAAATGTCAGCTATCGGACTCATCGAAACGAAGGGGCTCATCGGACTGGTCGAAGCGACCGACGCGATGGCCAAAGCCGCCAACGTGCAAATCCTCAAGCGGGTCGGCATCGGCGGGGCTTATGTCACCACGATCGTCACCGGCGACGTCGGCAGCGTCCGTGCCGCCGTGGAAGCGGGCGCTCAGGCCGCCCAGCAAGCGGGCGAACTCGTCGGCAGCCACGTGATTGCCCGGCCGGCCGAAGGGTTGTTGGATGCGTTTATTGGCTAAGCAGGAGGCGCTGTAGGTGTAGGGTGCATCAGCGGAGCGCCATGCACCTGCTCTCGAGTTTGCGGATCAGATGCATTTCGCTGCGCTCAGGCACCCTACGAGATGCGAACGGAATCTTCCTACCATGAAAATCCTCGTCGCCAACCTCGGCTCGACCAGCTTCAAGTATCGGCTCTTCGATATGGCCGATGAACGACAGCTTGCGCGCGGGGGGGTCGAGCGGATTGGTTCGAGCGAAAGCCCCTGCTTTGTCGAAATCGGCGGCCGGCGGCAAGAGCTGAAAGCCCCGGTGCCCGACCACGCGGTCGCGGTTCGCCAGTGTCTGGCTCAACTGACCGACCCCGCCACCGGCTGCCTCAAGGATGCCTCGGAAGTATCAGCCATCGGCTTCAAAGCGGTGCATGGGGGGCGGATCAGCGGCGTGCAGCGGGTGACGCCCGACGTGCTGGCCGCGATGGACGAGATGAGCCTCGTCGCCCCGGCCCACAATCCGCCGTATATCAAGGCGATGCGTCTCTTGGGCGAAAAGCTGCCCGAAATTCCGCTGGTCGCGGCGTTCGAGACCGGCTTTCACGCCACGATCGACGACCGGCTGCGGTATTATCCGGCTCCGTTTGAATGGGCCGAAAATCTGCACATCAAACGCTGGGGCTTTCACGGCGCGAGCCATCGCTACATCGCCCAGCGCACGAGCCAGCTCCTCGGCCGCTACGATCTGCGGATCATTTCGTGCCACCTCGGCGGCAGTAACAGCCTGTGTGCGATCCGCGGCCAGCAGAGCGTCGCCACCAGCATGGGGATGAGTCCGCAAACCGGCCTGCCGCACAATAACCGCGTCGGCGATTTCGACCCGTTCGCGATCCCCCTCATCATGCAAGCCGAGGGGATGTCGCTCCATCAGGTGCTCGATACGCTGGCCGAAAAATCGGGCCTGCTCGGCCTGTCGGGCATCAGCGGCGACATCCGCGATCTGGAGGAGGCGGCGGCTCAGGGCAAAGCTCGTGCCCGGCTCGCTTTGGATGTCTTCGTAGCTGAAATTCGCCGGCACTTAGGGGGCCTGTTGATCGAACTCGGCGGCCTCGATTGCCTCGTTTTCACCGGCGGCATCGGCGAGAACGGCATCAATATCCGCGCCGGTGTCTGTGCCAACTTGCAAGAGTTGGGTATCGAACTCGATCCGGCAATCAATTCCCAAGCCAAAGGCGAGTGCCGCGTCAGTGCCGACGCCAGCCGCGTGCAGGTCTGGACGATTCCCACGAACGAAGAACTGGTTGTCGCCCGGCAAACGAAACACGTTTTGGAGGGCGTATAAATGTTCGTCGCCAAAGTCACCGGCTCGCTCGTTTCGACCCAAAAAGTCGATTCGATGAAGGGCTGCAAGCTGCTCGTGGTCGAGCCGTACCGGGTGGATCCGGCCGAGCGGAAGAGCCTGATTACTACTGGCCGCACCTTCGTGGCCGTCGATATGCTCGGCGCGGGGGTCGGCGACTATGTGCTCCTCACACAAGGGAGCAGCGCCCGTCTGACCCCCGAAACCAAAAACATGCCCATCGACGCGGTGGTAATCGGCATCGTCGATCAAGTCCACGTCGATCAAGCCAGTGTCTATTCGCGAGAGAAGTAGCTGTTTGAGTTCAAGGTTCCAAGTTCAATGTTCAAAGTTGAACTAACAGCGAGACCTTGAACTTTGAACCTTGAACTTTGAACCAAAACTATGCAAATCAACGAATCCCTCATCCGCAGCGTGGTTGCCCAGGTGCTGGCCGAAGTGGGCCGCGCCGGCGGCGCTCCGGTCGCCGCCAAGTCGTTCGCCGGCCGGCACGGCATCTTCACTTGTCCCGACGAAGCGGTCGCGGCCGCCCGCGAAGCCTTCGAGCGGCTTAGCGAACGGACCATCGAAGACCGCAAGCGGATCATCGGCCACATTCGCCGCATCTCGATCGACAGCTGCGTCGAGCTCGGCACGATGGAGATGCACGAGACCAAGATCGGCCGCCTCGTTCACAAAATCGAAAAACTGAAGACGCTGGGCGAGCGGACTCCCGGCGTCGAATTCCTGCGGAGCGAAGTCTTTAGCGGCGACCACGGCCTGGCGGTCATCGAGCACGCTCCGTTCGGCGTCATCGGCGCGATTACCCCCGTCACGCACTCGCTCCCCACGATCACCGGCAACGCCGTCAGCATGATCGCCTCGGGAAATGCCGTGGTGGTCAATCCGCATCCCAGCGGAAAGAAGGTGGCTGCCGAGGGAGTTCGCCGCTTCAATCAGGCGATTTTTCAGGATTTGGGCATCGACAACCTGATTTGCCTCATCGCCGAGCCGACGCTCGAAACGGCCAATGCCCTGTTCGCGCACCGGGGAATCAACATGATCTGCGTCACCGGTGGGCCGGCGGTCGCCCGGGCCGCGCTCAAGTCGGGCAAGCGGGCGGTCGTCGCCGGGCCGGGCAATCCGCCGGTCGTCGTCGATGAATCGGCCGATTTCGACAACGCTGCCCGCTGCATCATCCGCGGCGGGGCCTACGACAACAACCTGCTTTGCATCGCCGAAAAAGAGGTGTTTGTCGTCGCCAGCGTCTTCGACCAGATGATGGCCGCGATGGAGCGTGCCGGGGCCGTTCGCCTGAATGCCCGCGAAGTCGATGCGCTCACCAAGCACGCCATCGTGCAAGTCGGCGAAGGGGAGCACAAGCACGATGCCGCCAGCAAGGATTTCCTCGGTCAGGATGCCGCTGTCCTGGCCAAAGCGGCCGGCAAGAGCGTCTCCGACAAGGTGGAGCTGATCTTCGGTGAAACGGACCTCGATAATCCGTTCGTCCCCGTCGAGCAGATGATGCCGTTCGTGCCATTCGTCCGCTGCCGCGATGTCGAGGAAGCGATCGCCAGGGCCAAAGAGGCCGAGCACGGCTTCCGGCACACCAGCATCATTCACAGCAACAACGTGAAGAGCATGACCCGGATGGGGCGGATGCTCGATACGACGCTGTTCGTGAAAAACGGCCCCTGCATGGCAGCTCTCGGACTCGGCGGCGAAGGCTACCTGTCGTTCTCGATCGCCGGCCCGACCGGCGAAGGGGTGACGACACCGCTCACCTTCACCCGCGAGCGGCGCTGCTCGCTGATCGATGACCTTTGCGTTCTGGGAAAACGATAAATGCAACTTGCCCTCGTTGTCGGCACCGCGACCTCGACCGTGAAACACGCGTCGATGAACGGCCAGAAGCTGCTGATCGTGCAGCCGCTCTTGGCGGATGGCGGCGGCGCGGATGGCGACCCGCAAATCGCGGTCGATGCCGTCGGAGCGGGCAAAGGGGAGGTCGTGATGATCACGAGCGACGGCAAATTCACCCGCGAAATCCTGAAAACCGAAGCCACGCCCGTCCGCTGGAGCGCGATTGGAATTCGTGACGAATGAACCTCTCGGAGCAAGAATTCGAACGGATCGTCGCCGAGGTTATCCGCCGGCTGCGGCTGCTGGACGCGGCCAATGGTGGACCAATCGCCGGCGGCGAAGTCAGTTTGGCCGAGCGGGTCGTCACGCTTCGGTCGCTGGAAGGCAAATTAGCGAATACCAAGCGGCTAGTGGTTTCGGCCCGCGCGGTCGTGACTCCTGCCGCCAAGGATGAACTGAAGAAATACCACATCGAACTGATCCGCCGGTAATCCCATGCGAATCGCCAAGGTCGTAGGCACCGTCACCCTGAGCCGCTGTCACCCCACGTTTGTCGGGGCGAGCTTACGGCTGGTCGTGCCGCTGTCGCTGGCCGAATTGCGCGGCGAGCGTCCGCCGCAAGCCGAGGAGTTCGTCGCCTGGGACGGCCCAGGTTCCGGCCTCGGCAGCCTGGTCGCCATCAGCGAAGGGGCCGAAGCCGCCCAGCCCTTTCGGCCGGAAAACAAGCCAGTCGATGCGTATGCGGCGGCGATTTTAGACCAAGTCGAACTAAGTTGAGTCCGAATTGAGTTCAAGGTTCAAAGTTCAAGGTTCAAAGTTAGAACCGCGAGCAGAATTCTATCACTGGATTTCACAACCTTGAACTTGGAACCCTGAACTTTGAACACCGAAAGACATGGTTATGGCAAACACTCATAAGTTAAAACAAGACATCTGCGAAATCGGCCGTCGCATCTATGCCAAAGGCTTCGCGGCCGCCAACGATGGCAACATCACCGTCCGCGTCGGCGAGAACGAAGTCCTGTGCACGCCGACGATGCACTGCAAAGGCTTCCTAAAACCCGAAGACATCTGCACGATCGACATGACCGGCAAGCAGCTCGCCGGCATCAAGAAGCGGTCGAGCGAGGCCCTCTTGCACCTGGAGATCTACAAGCAGCGGCCCGACGTGAAGAGCGTCGTCCACTGTCACCCGCCGCATGCCTGTGCCTTCGCTGTCGCCCGCGAGCCAATCCCACAGTGCGTGCTGCCGGAGGTGGAGGTGTTCCTTGGCGATGTGCCGATCACCAAATACGAAACGCCCGGCGGCCAAGGCTTTGCCGATACGGTGCTGCCGTTCGTGCAGAAGACGAATGTCATCATCCTCGCTAACCACGGCACCGTGAGCTATGGCGAAAACGTCGAGCGGGCCTATTGGTTGACCGAAATCCTCGACGCCTACTGCCGCATCCTGCTGCTCAGCAAGCAGCT
This sequence comes from Pirellulaceae bacterium, assembly GCA_033762315.1. Lineage (GTDB taxonomy): Bacteria > Planctomycetota > Planctomycetia > Pirellulales > Pirellulaceae > CAYLLN01. Next base: position 756 of record JANRLS010000145.1, on the reverse strand, counting down.
TGGTCGGGTCAACTATTTCGACGAGAAGAAAGAGCGCGAGCTACTCGATCTCAAGCAGAAGTGGGGCTGGTCCGATCCCCGAAACACCGAGGAATACAAAAACTGCGACGTTTGCGCGAACGACATCTTCCGCGATAGCTGGCAAACTTCCGGCGTCGAACGCAAAGCCTTCGAGGCCCCGCCCCCGATGGGGCCAAATGCAGCCAAGGCCGCCGCCGCCCCTGCCGCCAGCGGCCCAATCGATCAAGAAGCCCTCGTGCAGATGATTACTCAGCGCGTGATGGAAGAGTTGGCGAAACGCTAGTGGGGCAGGTTTCCAACCTGCCGCTCACGTTCATCCTTATAGCCATTAACGGCAGGTTAGAAACCTGCCCCACTGAACATGAAAGTTTCCATCATCGGCGGCGGCGGACTCGTTGGCTCGAGCGCAGGCTTTGCCCTGCAATGCGGCGGCGTGGTTCGCGAAATCGCCCTGCTCGACGTCAATCAAGACCTTGCCAGCGGTCAGGCTTTGGACCTGTTGCATGGCACGCCCAGCGTCGCCGACCAGCTCATCACCAGCGGCGGCTACGAGCATGTGCCGTCGAGCGATATCGTCTGCATCACGGCTGGCCTGCGCCGCAAGCCGGACGAATCGCGGCTTGACCTTATTAATCGCAATACCGACCTCTTCCTGGGCATTCTGACGGAAGTCGCCAAAGCGGGCCTGAAGAAGGATGCCGTGGTGCTGGTCGTCAGCAACCCGGTCGATATCCT